>DATFQX010000016.1:0-71015 GCA_035263865.1 Xanthobacteraceae bacterium | reverse complement strand
CTCTCGACCGCACCACTACAAGTAATTTCCGCTTGTAGCCCAGCAACATACTGAAATCTAAAGACGTTCGGTCGCCTCAAAGTTACAAAGGGGCGATACAAATGGCCTTTACAATGCCGAAGCTCAAGCGTCTCAACTCAGGTGCCTGCTCCGCTCGCAAGGTCATCCCAAAGGACGTGCGCGAGGAGTATTGCGCCCTCTTTGGCGGCGGCTGGGAAGAGCGGTTCTATGTCAACGCAGGCACGTCGCTAGGTGAGGCGAAGAGAGCCCTCAACGATTGGCTAGGGGAGATCGAGCGTCGCATCTCAGTCATTTGCAGCCGCGACCACGAAAATGCAGAACGCCGTGACGACGCCGGCAATGGCATTCTTCATCGTTACTCTCCTGGAAAGCCTGCCGGCCGGCGACATGCCGAGCGGCCGATCTGTACGGCACAGTCCGCAATTCAAAACCCGGTTTATTAACTTGCGTGAAGCCGCTAAGCTCCGCCTGGTGGGTGACGCAAGGAGGACGCAATGCGGTCAATCGTGATCGGAGCTATCGTTGTAGCTGGGATTTCGCTCGTGAGCGCGGTACCGACGGTATCGGCGCCGGCGAATGTCGCGGTCATCGGGCAAGCCGCGGCCGAGATAGGATCGGTGACCCAGGCCCGCTGTTGGTGCAGATGGCGCGGCTGGCGCGGTTATTGCCGTCGCTGGCGTTGCTGGTGAGGGGCTGCCAATCTGGATGCGAGGCCCGACGGGGCCTCGCGCCAGCTCAACGGCAACGCGCCGGGCCCCGCTCGGCGCGTTATTTTTTGGATCAGAGCAGGAGCGCGCACCGAGATCTTGCCGAGACAAGCGTGCGCGGAGCAACGCCATCGGCGGGCGAGGGAGAATCGCGTGCAGACACCGGCAGTAGGATCAGCGCATTTGCGGCGCCTGATTAACTGGGGGCCGCACGACGGTCAGTTGATGACCGATATTGCGCGAACTCCTCGTCGGGGCCGGCCATGCTCCGAACCAGCCGGCGTGTGCCGGCTCGCGCCGCGCTGCCGTACGTACGGTTGGTTTCTTGGCCGCCACCTTGGGCCTTTCCGCGCTCTCCAATCGGAACACGCGGGAATATCTGAAATTGTGAGCGGCAGGGATGGGCAACACGTCGGTCTCGGGCGGCACCGCGAAGGCCACCTGAGCCGGCCACGCGGGTGGCGGCGCGGCGAGGCCTCGTTCGAATGTCTGCGCCATCGCAACTCGAGCGGCAGAACCGAAAGACTCGATGCCGAAGCTCGCGGGGCTCGGCGCAGCGAGAACCGGCTCACGGTTTTCCGTCCCCATGGCCAGAGTGCGCGGCCACATTTTCGGCTCGGGCGCCCGGCGCGTCGCCCACAGCTCCGGCTCGGCGACGGTCTTCGGCCGATCGGGGGTTGCTGGCACCACGTGCACGATCTTGAAGCCGCGGGCCTTGAGCTCCTTGAGAATCGTGGGCAGCGCGAGTGCAGTGGCGGGTTGGATGTCGTGCAGCAGCAAGATGCCCTTGCCGCGGGCTGCGATGCGGTTGATGGCGCGGCGCGCCACCTCCTCGCTACGGATATGCGTCCAGTCGTCCGCGGCGAAGTCCACGCTCCACGTCATGTAGTGGTGTGCGGCGAGGTAGCCTTCAACCGAATCCTGGCGAAGCAGGCCGGGAATGCGGAAGAAAGGAGCAACCGCCTTGGGGTCGCCGAGCGCTGCATGCAGCGAGGCAAACCCGCCCTCGATCTCCTGCGCGGCATGCTCCACTGTCATCTTGTGGAAGGTAAACGGGTGGGTCTGGCTGTGGTTGGCGATGGTGTGGCCTTCGTTGTAAACGCGGCGCACGACCGCGGGATAGGCCTGCACCATGCGACCAACCATGAAGAAGGTCGCCTTGACGCACTCGGACGCGAGCGTGTCGAGAATGCGGTTGGTGTAGGCCGGCAAAGGACCATCGTCGAAGGTCAGGACGACTTCGTGATCCATCAGCGGCAAGGATTCGGAATATTGAAAACTGCCGAGGCGCACGTGCTCCTTGGGATCGACCACGAGCGTGCGGCTGACGCCGAGCGCATCGGGAGGGCATTCGGCAGCGCCAGCACTCCACATGCCGAGGAGTGATGCGAGCAGAATGTATCCGGCAACGGTGCGGCGCATGGCCCCGTTCCTACCCAATATTGGACCAACTCTGAAAGGACGCCCGGCCCGGTGGTGAGTCTCGCCCACACTTTAGCGAAACAGTAGGGGGAGGCAATTTAATGACCCCTTAATGGCGTCTCCGGGGACCGATTTACGGCGTCTGTGACGGTTTCAACACGGTGCCGGAACCGGCGCCCCGCACCCCCCGATTTGCGCGATGTTTTGTCGCGGCAACCGTTTTCCCACCCGTACGAGGCCCGATGGGATCGGGCCTCGGTCGGCCCATTCGCCCCCGCGGTACCCATTGGCAAGGTAGAAGTCGAGCGAGCTTGGGTGCGCGTTGATGACGATCTCGGCCTTGCCGCGGGCTCGCGCGGCTTCTTCCGCAAGTTTGAGCAGGGCGTGGCCATGGCCTTGCCGCTGGACATCGGGCCGGATGCCGATCAGACGCAAGGCTGCCGCGCTCTTGCCAATGAGATCGATCCGCACTGTGCCCAGGACTTCGCCGTCGCGCAGCGGCAGGTGCGGAAAATGGCCGGGCGCGAACCCGTCCGGGTCGTGTTCGTCATAAACTTGGTTCGGCAGCGTCCCGCCGGATCGCGTGATAAGCGGCCCATTCTCGCGACGAACGCACGGGCTGCAGACGATAGCGCTGAAGGGGTTCGGCCATTTGCGCTGTCGGTGACCTCGCTCGCGATTGCCAGCTTAGGACACGGAGCGTAGAAGCCCAATGTACTGCTCTAATTACCTCAGGCCACGGTATGCTCGAGGAAAAAATTGCGGGCTCTTCGCCTCCCGTTGCGCTGCGCGATGAAGATGGCGCGCCGCGGAGAGAGCTTGTCGATCGGATAGCACACGCAATTGCCGCGGGCGACGCCGCGGCGTTGTGTACATTACTGGGTCACCTCCACGAGTCCGATGTCGGCGATCTGATCCAAGCGCTTGATGTGGAGTTGCGGCCTCGGCTTGTCAGTTTGATGGAGTCCGACTTTGATTTTTCGGCACTCACCGAGGTCGATGACGCTGTCCGTGCGAGCATTCTGGAGGAATTGCCGGCCGAGACAGTGGCCGCAGGCATGCGCAAACTCGATTCGGACGATGCGGTGGCGATTCTTGCGGATGTGCCGGAGGAGAGGCGGTCCGAAATACTCGAACTGCTTCCATCACCCGAGCGCATGGCGCTAGCTCGCAGCTTACTTTATCCGGAAAACTCCGCCGGCCGGCGTATGCAGACGGAGTTTATCGCTGTACCGCCGGCATGGACGGTCGGTCGTACGATCGATTACCTGCGCGAGACGCCCGACTTACCCGATCGGTTTTGGGAATTTTATGTGGTTGATTCGGGCGGCCGGCTGCAGGGTACGGTGGCGCTGGACCGGCTGTTGCGCACCGAACGGCCGGTGCCGATCGAGGGGCTGATCGATGAGGAATTGCATGCCGTGCGGGTCAGCGACGACCAGGAGGATGTCGCTCGGTTGTTCGAACGTTACGATCTTGTTTCTGCGCCGGTAGTTGATGCGGGTGATCGGTTGGTTGGGGTGATCACGTTCGACGATATCGTGGATGTGATCGAGGAGGAGGCTGAAGAAGATATCCGAGCTCTGGGCGGTGTCGGGCGCGAGGAGGAGCTTTCCGACCCGGTATTCTCCATCGCGCGCGGCCGCTTCAATTGGTTGCTCGTCAATCTCGCCACGGCTTTTTTGGCCTCATCGGTCCTCGGCTTGTTCGAGGGCGAGCTGCAGAAAATGGTGGCGCTTGCAGTGCTTGCGCCGGTTGTTGCGAGCCAGGGCGGCAACGCTGCGACGCAGACGATGACAGTAGCGGTGCGCGCGCTTGCCACCCGCGAATTGTCGAATGCAAATGCTGCTCGCATCATCCTGCGCGAAGTACTCGTAGGGGTTGTGAACGGCCTTGCTTTTGCGGTAATTACCGGTGTCGCCGCGGCGGCTTGGTTCAAGCTACCCGACCTGGGCCTAGTGATCGGGCTAGCGATGATGTGCAATCTTTTGGCCGCGGCGCTCGGGGGGATCCTAGTGCCGCTCGTCCTCAACTATTTCCGCGCCGACCCCGCGATCTCTTCAGGTGTGTTCGTGACGACCGTGACCGATGTTGTGGGGTTCTTTTCATTCCTCGGCATCGCCACGTTGTGGTTCGGCCTGAAATAACGCGGGCGGCTTCCGCCTCGCCGCTCTCTCGCGAAGAGCTCCCGAAAACCCGCGCGGCGCTGCGGCAGAGCGACGGGCCAATGACCGAGTGTTCATTGCACGACTAGGGCACGAAGCCTGGCGCTGCCCGCGAGGGCAGGGGATCCCAAGGTCTTGGCCAAACGACGGGAATCACATAGGCCTATGGCCGCTATGATGCGGCTGAGACTGAAGGCCGACGGCCGAATCGTCGAGATTCTGCCAGATGGCCGCGAAGGAGCCCTGCCGAGTCCGCTCGCGGAGATCGCCCAGCAAATGCGCTATGGTCGTCCGCCGGGCGGATGGGCTGCGGCGGCGCGGGCGGTGCGAGGGGCGGGGGCCGACGCTGCTTATGCCCGGGGGGTGCGCGCGCACACCAAGCTCACCCAGGCGCAGTTTGCCGCACGCATTGGAGTGCCGCTCGAGACAGTGCGTAATTGGGAACAGGGCAAGCGTTCCCCGCGCGGACCTGCCCGCGCCCTGCTCAAGGTGATCGAGAAGGCCCCGGACGTGGCGTTCTCAATTCTCGGCGGGGCGAGGGGGCAGTGAGCCCGGGATCGTGCGCAGTGTGCTGGGTGCGCGCTATACGATCCGCGCGTGCGCCGCACGAGCGGGCGTCGACAGCCATGTGAGCGCTGCCATGGCCGCCAGCGTCGCAAGATAGGCGACGAGCTGCAGTTCGGTCGGACGGTCGGTGTAACCGATGAGCGCATGCAGCATGCGACCGACGATGCCGTCCTGCGGGAGCCACGGCGAACTGTCCCACAATTGCGAGCTCAGCACATTGATTACGCCGGCAGCGTCGAGGTACTGCACCGCTTGCGCGGCCATGCCCGCGGCCAGCAGCGCGACGAGCACCGCCGTCACGGTGAAAATGTGGCGGGCAGGGATGCTAACAAGCCCATAGTACGTCAATGAGGTGAGCGCCGCGCCCGCGGCGAGCCCGAGCGCGGCCCCGGCGAAAAGCGAGGAACTCGAGGTGCCGCCGGCGAAGATGCCGTAAAGGAACAGCACGACTTCAGCGCCCTCGCGCAGCACGGCAAGTCCGACGACCGTCGCGAGCGCGGTCATCGGCCGCCTGCCCGCGCTCACCGCGGCGCCGACCGCTGCCATCTCGACCGCCATCTCGCGTCCGTGGCGCGCCATCCACGCAGCGTGCCACATCAGCATCACCACGGCAGTGCCGAGCACGGCTGCATTGAGGATTTCCTGACCCGAGCCTTCGAACGCGTTGGCGATGGCTTCCGCGAACAGCGCGATAATGCCGGCCCCGAGCGTGCCTGCGAGCACCCCGGTCGCGACCCACTGTCCCCGCCCGCTCACACCACGCGTCGCCGCGAGTACGATACCGATGATCAGGCCCGCTTCGATCACTTCCCGGAAAACAATGATGAGCGCGCCGAACATGTCTTTATTCCGCGATGACGACGCCCTTGGCGGTATCCGCGTGGAAGTCTCCGAAGAACTCGTAGCGGCCGGGCGCCAAGGGTCCGATACGCACCACTCCTTTCGATTTGCCGGGAATGACCTTCTCGACCTTGAGCGACGGGCTCTCGAATTCCTCCGCGCTTGCGTCCTCGTTAGTGACGGAGATCGACACCCGCTTGCCCGCGGGCACGCGGATTTCCTGCGGCTCGAACTTGTGGTTGCGGATGGTGAGGTTGAAGTCCTGCGCGACGGCATGCACGCTCGCCATACCGAGTGCCGCCAGCACGATCGCTAATAGCTGTCCGCGCATTCTACTTGCCGTCCGCCAAGCCTCAGCTGATATGAAAGGCTTCGCGGGTTGCCGTCCGCCAAGCCTCAGCTGATATGAAAGGCTTCGCGGGCCACCGCGCAAGTGTTGTAACATTGAATTGTTCTAATCTTGAGGCGCAGGGCGTGCCGAGAATCGTGTCGTCAACGAAAATTCAGCTGTAATTGCCCAGTCAGTGTGCGCCCGGTCGGCACAATTGATGGGCGAAGCCGGCGATGCCCGCGGGAAGTGAGAGGGTGATGTCGATAGCGGCCCACGTTGTCGAGGCGCACGGTACCCGCATTCCGCTCGTTGGGCTCGGCACCTGGGAGCTGCGCGGGCGTGCCTGTGCGCGTGTCGTCGAGCAGGCGCTGCGGCTCGGCTATCGCCACATCGATACCGCGGAGCTTTACGACAACGAACGCGAGGTGGGAGAGGGATTGCGCGCCGCCGGCATCGGACGCGACGAGGTCTTCATCACCACGAAGGTCTGGCCGTCGCACTTTGCTCCGCGCGATCTCGAGCGTTCCGCGCAGCAAAGCTTGGCGCGATTGCGGCTCACCGAAGTCGATCTACTCCTGCTGCATTGGCCCAATCCACAAATTCCATTGCGCGATACGCTCGGCGCCTTGTGCAAGGTCAAGCGCGCGGGCCTTGCTCGCCACATCGGGGTATCGAACTTTACCGTTGCTCTTATCGAAGAGGCCATGAAGCTTGCAACCGAGCCGCTCGTCTGCAACCAGATCGAGGTACATCCCTTCATTGACCAATCGAAGGTGATCTCTGCTTGCCGGCGCCACCGCATGGCCGTCGTGGCCTATAGTCCCGTGGCCCGCGGGAGCGTGAGCGGGCACAAGGCGCTCGCGCTCATCGGCAAGACGCACGGTAAAACCGCGGTGCAGGTGAGCCTGCGCTTCCTGGTGCAGCGCGGGATCTCGGTCATCCCGCGAACCAGCCGCCTCGAACGGCTCTCGGAAAATCTCGCCATTTTCGACTTCGAGCTTTCAGAGCCGGAAATGGCGGAGATCGCGCGGCTCGCGCGGCGCGACGGGCGCATCGTCGATTACGCCTATTCCGGGTCGCCGCAATGGGATTAGCAAGAAGACCGGCGCTCGCCCGAGGCGCGGGATGCGTGGCGCCGATTGCCGCGCTCGCGCTCTCCATCGCCCATTATGTACTGACGGTTTCAGCCTGGGCCGAGCCCACCAACCACGTTCGCGTTCGGGCTTTATCGCGCGGAGAGACCGCGCTGCCGCGACCGCGGCCGGACCCTGTGCCGGCGCAGGAAGCGGAAAACGCCCCCGCTGTCGTCGTGCATGACGCCAAGCTTCCGGAAAATTTTCGCGAGCTCGCCAAGCAGCCCGGCGAGCCGCAGATTGCGGGGCTCACGATCATCTATCTCCATCCGCTCGGATCGCCGGGCGATACCGTCAAATGGCAAAACGTCATCGTGCACCAGACCGAAGGTCCAGCCGGCTCCGCCAAGAGCATGGCGCTGGCGCAGGCGAACGATCCCACCAAGCGCGGCGTGACGGTGTGGGTGGAAACCGACGGCACCGTGTATTGGTCGACCGCCGAAAACGCCGTTCCCACTCACGGCGACGGGGCCAATCGAAACGACAACAAATATATCGACAATTCGAAGACCTATCGCAGAGTGATCAAAACCAATTCGATCGGGGTGGAATTCGTCGGCAATTACCCGGACGTCGCCAAGCCGCCAACGCGCGAGCAAAAGCAAGCTTGGTTGATATTGGTGCGCTTCTTGCAGGAGCGCTACGGCATTCCGTCCGAGAACATCTATGCGCACAATTGGATTGACTTTAAGGATCGCCGCTACTGCGAGGGCTGCGAGCTGGCAACGCTGGCGCGCAAGCTCGGCTATGAGCCGAATAAAACAGCGAGCGGCCAATAGCGAAGACGCCAACGAACGGCGAACAGCCCTGGCGAATAGCGGATGAGGGGCTCGAAATCGCGCGCTGTTCGCTATTCGCACGTGTGGAGTTGTAGTCGTGAGCTCAATCGATCCCGCCGGCGCGCTCGTCTTGTTTTCGGGCGGCCAAGACTCGACGGTCTGCTTAGCCTGGGCGCTCGAGCGCTTTGCTCGCGTCGAGACGCTGGGGTTCGATTACGACCAGCGCCATCGCGCCGAGCTCGAGGCGCGCGTGCGCGTGCGCGAGCGTATGGTGGCGCTCAAGCCGATATGGGCCGACAAACTCGGCCAGGATCACGTGCTCGAGCTCGCCGCGCTCGCGGCGATTTCCGATACTGCCCTCACGCGGGAGGTCGCAATCGAAGTGGATGCGAGCGGGCTGCCGACAACGTTCGTTCCCGGGCGCAATCTCGTTTTCCTCGCGTTTGCGGGTGTGCTCGCCTATCGGCGGGGAGTGAAGCATCTGGTCGCGGGCATGTGCGAGACCGACTTCTCCGGTTATCCCGATTGTCGCGACGACACGATCAAATGCATGCAGCTTGCGCTCAATCTCGGGATGGAACGCCGTTTCGTGATTCACACCCCCTTGATGTGGATCGACAAGGCCGCGACGTTTGCGTTGGCACATGAGATCGGCGGAGACGCGTTTCTCCAGGTGCTGGTCGAAGACACCCACACCTGCTATCTCGGCGACCGCTCGCAACGGCATGTCTGGGGTTACGGTTGCGGGAAATGCCCGGCCTGCCGGTTGCGCGCGGAGGGATTTGCCAAGTGGATGTCCAGGCAATGACGAGGAGTGAGACGCGGCGTCGCGACGAGGGCATCGTGTTCGTCGCGCTGTTCTCCCTTACCATTCCCGCGGCGAACTGGCTGATCGGGCACGCCGGCACGGTGTGCCAGCCGGCTGGACCTTGTCTCATACCGGTGGCGCCGGGGCTAATGGCGCCTTCGGGAGTGACGATGGCCGGTGCGGCGCTCGTGCTGCGCGATTTGGTCCAGCGCCGCCTTGGCGCTGCTGCTTCTTCGCTTGCCATTCTCGCCGGCGCCATTCTATCCGCGTCGCTAGCGCCGCCGGCGCTCGTCGTTGCTTCGGCGGCCGCTTTCCTGCTCTCGGAATTCGCCGATCTCGCCGTTTACACGCCGCTCGTGCGGCGCGGGTTGGTCCTTGCCGTTGTGGCGTCGAGCGTCGTGGGGCTTGTCGTCGACTCGGTCGTGTTTCTGTGGCTCGCTTTCGGCTCGCTTGACTTCCTGCCGGGCCAGATCGTCGGGAAGGCATGGATGGTGCTGCTCTCGATCCCCTTCGTGGCCTGGCTGCGACGACGCGACGAGCGCCTCGGCTTCGTGCCGCCTTGAGGCCGGCCACGCACGTTTTGCCAAGGGGTATGCGAATGAGTGCGGTTCTTTACAACACGCTGCGGGCGATCACGACCGCGACCATCACCACCATGCTGCTGAAAAAAGGAATCCGGCGCTGCTGGATGAGCGGGCCGCAGCCGCTCGTTTCCGGCGGCGTTCGCGTCGTCGGTCCTGCCTTCACGCTCCGATTCGTGCCGGTGCGCGAGGATCTCGCGACCCCGGAAAGCTGGGCGAATTCGGTTTCGACGCGCGGCGCCATCGAAGAGATGCCGGAAGGTTGCATCGCAGTGGCCGATGCCATGGGCGTCACCTCGGCCGGCATTTTCGGCGACATCCTGAGTAGCGGCGCTAGTCACGGACGGCGTCGTGCGCGACAAGGCGGGTGTGCTTGCCTCCAAGCTGCCGGTGTGGTGTGCCGGGACCGCCGCACCGGCTTCGGTCAATGGCCTCACTTTCGTCGGCTGGCAGGAGCCGGTCGGCTGCGGCGGGTGCGCGGTGTTTCCAGGGGACGTCATCGTCTGCGACGACGACGGGGCAGTGGTGATCCCACAGGAGCTCCTCGCCTTCGTCGCCGAGGAGGGCGCCGAGCACGAGCGCATGGAGAGCTTCATCGTCGGTGAGGTCGAGCGTGGGGCCAAACTTCCCGGTCTTTATCCCATGAACGAAGAAACCAAGGCCCGCTACGCCGCTTGGAAGAAGACGTGACGAACGGGCAGGCATCGCGCTCGGCGTTCGTCCGTCAGCGCCCGAGAATGTATTCCTTTCCTGCGGACGCGATCTGACACGCGCGCCGATGTTTTTCCCTCTTTCCAAAATTCTCGGCTTCTTCGCCATCCCATCCAACCTTGTCATATCAATTGGCGTTATCGGGCTGTTGCTGCTGCCGACGCGCTTTGCGCGGTCGGGCCGGGCGCTCGTCTTCGCAAGCCTGATCGTGCTCGCAGTGTTGGGCCTTTCGCCCCTCGGCAATGCATTGATCATACCGCTTGAGGAGCGCTTCCCTCGGTGGGACGCGGCACACGGATCCCCGGACGGCATTATCGTGCTTGGCGGCGCGGTCTCGCTGGACGTATCGGCCGCCCGCGACGAGGTGGCGCTCAACGAGGCGGCCGAACGGCTGACGGTCGCGGCCGAATTGGCGCGGCGCTACCCTGATGCGCGCATTCTGCTGTCGGGCGGCAGTGCCGCGCTGATCTATGAGGAGGGCGCAGAGGCGCCGTTCGCCCTGCGGCTTCTGCAAGACCTCGGGATCGCGCGCCCAAGAATCCTATTGGAGGACCGGTCGCGCAACACGGTCGAGAATGCGGTTTTTTCCAAGTCCATCGCGCAACCCAAGCCGGGCGAGCGCTGGCTGCTGGTGACGTCAGCCCATCATTTGCCACGGGCTGTCGGCGTTTTCCGCAAAGTCGGCTTTCCGGTTGAGCCCTACCCGGTCGATTGGCGCACGCGCGGAGCCAAGGACTTACTGCGTCCGTTTGCGACCGTGGGCGATGGGCTGCGCCGAAGCGACACCGCCATGCGCGAATGGATCGGCCTCGCGGTCTATTGGCTCACGGGACGCACGTCGGAACTATTTCCGGCCCCCATAAGGGACGGCCGCTGAACAAAATCCTCACGACGGTAGATGCTCAATTTACCCGGTATTCATCGCTCGTGGCCAAAATGCGCGAGTGGTCCGACACGTGTCGTGATGCTTTTTGCAACCGCTGTGCTCGTCGCTGGTTTGATTTCGAGCGACTGCACTTTTAACTCCGGGCACATACGTCTCTGGGCGCCCGGCCGAGGAGTGTCGACGATGCCGGTCGAGATGCGACCAGCGATGCCTGCGGCCCCGCGGCACGCGGTACTCGCGGCGACGGTAGCCGTTCTAGGCGCGGCAATGACCGCCGTCATACTGGGAATCACTTGATCTCGCGCCGCTATTAAACTTGCGGGACTCCCATCCGAGCCGCTGGCGCGCTTGTTCATCGCGAGCTAGCGCGTTTTTGTTGGCGTTGCGGTCGCGAACGCCAGCGTGGCGCCGCGCTTGACGCTCCCAACGCGCCCCGGCCACCATCGAGCAACGTCGCACAACGCGAGGTCGTCGTATGGGGCTCAAGCTCATCATTGGCAACAAGAACTACTCCTCCTGGTCGCTGCGTCCATGGATCGCCATGAAGGTGACGGGCATCGCTTTCGACGAAGAGGTGATTTCGCTGGATGCCCAGGATTTCAAGGCGCGAGTGGGCCAGGTTTCACCAGCGGGGAAAGTGCCGGCGCTTGCAGACGGCGACGTGCACATCTGGGAATCGCTCGCGATCCTCGAATATCTCGCCGAGAAATATCCTGCTTGCCGCCTCTGGCCCGCTGACCCGGGCGCGCGGGCCCTTGCCCGCGCGATTTCGGCCGAGATGCATGCGGGGTTCGTTCCGCTGCGCCGCCATTTGCCAATGAACATGTCGCGGCCGATCATGCCCCGGCAGTTGACGCCGGAGGTCGAGGCGAACGTCCGCCGCATCGACGCGATGTGGACCGATTGTCGCACGCGCCACGGCGCCGACGGCGCCTTTCTGTTCGGCGGGTTCGGCGCCGCCGACGCCATGTATGCCCCTGTGGTCTCCCGCCTCCACACCTACGCCGTGAAGGTCAGCGAAGCGGCGCGGGCCTATATGGATGCCATGATGGCGCTGCGGGCTTGGGGCGAGTGGCGCGCGGCGGCGCTAGCGGAACACTGGGTACTGCCGGAAGACGAGGTGGACTGGCCGGAGGTCGTGCGGGCATGAAGGTCCGCGTGCCCCCCGCCGGCGCGGCAAAAAATCTCGAACAAGTGTATTGATTCCGGCCGGGGGACGAAAGAAAAACACGCCATCTTGAAGCGCCTTTCGGTTCCGCCGGGAGGGTCATCTAAACAGCGGGACTGTCTGCCTTAGCCACTGGAGTTGCCACCATGCGATATCATCTTGTCGCCTTGTTTTCGGCTGTGCTCTGCGCCGCCTTCTGCACTGCGGCTATAGCGGAAGAAGCCAAGAACGACGTCAAAGGCCTGTTCCTTCTCACCGATTACCCCGCGGTGACTTTGCGGCCGGGGACCACCTCATCGATCAATCTGAAGCTGCAGAACTACGGCCTTCCGCCGGAGCGGCTGGCGCTCTCGGTTGCCGGCGTTCCCTCGGGCTGGACGGCAACGCTGATCGGTGGCGGGCAGCCGGTGGCGGCGGCGCTGCCGGCGACCAATGCCAACGTGCCGCTCGAGCTACGCCTCGACGTGCCCAAGGATGCCCCAATCGGCACCACGAATTTGACGGTGAGCGCCCGCGGCTCGACCGCGGAGGCAAGTCTGCCCATCGAGGTGAAACTCGCGACAGATCTGCCCGCCAAGCTTACGCTCAACCCGCAGCTCCCCGAGCTGCGCGGCACGTCGAAGTCGAGCTTCGAGTTCCAGCTTGCGATCAAGAACGACAGCCCCAAGAAAGTGCTGGTGAGCTTGTCCGCGCAGGCGCCGCAGAACTTCGATGCCACTTTCACCGAGCAGTACGGTAGCCAGGAACTCAACGCCCTTCCGCTCGATGCCGGCCAGTCGAAGGACGTGAAACTCAAGGTGCGTCCGCCGAACACGGTTGCAGCCGGCAAGTACAAGGTGATGGCGAAAGTATCGGCCGATGACGCCACTGCAACGTCCGACCTCGTCCTCGATATCACGGGTCAGCCGAAGATCGATATCGCCGGCCGCGAAGGCGTCCTCAGCGCCAAGGCTTCCGCAGGCCAGGAGACGTCGGTCCCGGTGATCCTCACTAATTCCGGTACGGCGGCGGCGGAACAGATCGAGCTGTCGAGCTCGGCTCCCACCGGCTGGAAGGTCAGCTTCGAACCAAAAACCGTCGATCGTATCGCTCCCAACGAAAACAAAGAGGTGCAGGCGCTCATCACGCCCGCCCCCAAGGCGGTGGCCGGGGACTATGTCACCACGATGCGCGCCTCCGCTCGCGGCGAATCCGCATCCCAGACCTTCCGCGTTGCGGTCACCACCTCCACGCTGTGGGGATTCGTTGGCATCGCCCTGATCGGCGGCGCGCTGCTTGTCATGATCGGCTCGGTAGTATGGTTCGGACGGCGATGAACGTCATCGAGGCGAATAGCCTCACCAAGCGGTACAACGGGGTAGCCGTCGTCAACGGCATTTCGTTCTCGGTGGCGCGCGGTGAGATTTTCGGGCTGCTAGGGCCGAACGGCGCCGGCAAGACCACCACCATTTTGATGCTGCTAGGGCTGAGCGATATTTCGGACGGGCAGGCCCGCGTGCTCGATCACGATCCGGTGCGCGAGCCGCTGGCGGTGAAACGTCACGTGGGTTACCTGCCCGACCAGGTTGGCTTTTACGATAATCTCACGGCCGCGGAGAACCTGCGCTATACCGGGCGACTGATGGGGTTCGAACGCTCCGAGCGGGAGCAGAGAATCAAGTCATCGCTCGGCCATGTGGGGCTCGGCGAGGTCGCAAACAACCGCGTCGGCACCTTCTCGCGCGGCATGCGCCAGCGGCTCGGGCTCGCCGAGATCCTGCTGAAAGAGGCGCAGATCGCGATTCTCGACGAGCCCACTTCGGGCCTCGATCCGCAGGCCACCGCCGAATTGCTCAACATCATTCGCGATCTTAAGAACCGCGGCGTGAGCGTGCTGTTGTCGTCGCACCTGCTCGAGCGCGTGCAGAGCGTTTGCGATCGCGTTGCCCTGTTCAGTCAGGGCAATATCGTGCTCATCGGCACTGTGCCCGAGCTGGGACGTCAGGTGTTGGGCGGAGGCTTTCGCGTCGAGGTGGAAGCCCAAGGCCAGGGACTCGGGGAACGCATCGCGGCGATCCCGGGAGTGCAAAGGGTCGAGCCGGCCGGAGCGAACCGGTTTTTGCTGCTGGCCGATCACGACGTTCGGCCGGAAGCGGCATCGGCGGTGGTCGCGGCCGGTGGCCGGCTGCTGCGCCTGTCCGTGGAGGAGCCGAGTCTCGAAGCAATCTACACGCGCTACTTCCAGACCCACGAAGGAGAGCTCCATGCGGCGTGAAGGCTCGGCCCTGCACGGCTTCGGAGTAGTAACGCTGAAGGAGATTGCCGATCACTTCAGCAGCATCCTGGTGGTGGTGCTGGTCGTGCTGGTGACCGCGACCGCGATCGTGGTGGTCAGCCTCGGCCTCGCCCCGATCAAGGAGAGCACCGCCGAAGATCCGTTCCTGTTTCTCTTGCTGTTTACCCGCAGCAGCCCGCTGACGTTGCCACTACTGCTGTCAGCTTTCTTGGTGCCGCTCTTGGCGATTGGGCTCGGCTTCGACGCTGTGAGCGGTGAGCACAATCGGCGCACGCTCTCGCGCATCCTGTCGCAGCCGATCTATCGCGATGCTCTCCTGTTTGGGAAGTTCGCTGCTGGGCTGTTCACTCTGACCGTCACTTTCATCGTGCTGTGGCTGCTGGTGATCGGGCTGGGGCTGTGGGGACTTGGCATCCCGCCGAATGCTGAAGAAATGGCGAGGGCGTTGATTCTACTGTTGATTACGATCGTCTACGGCGCCTTCTGGTTCGCGCTGGCGCTGCTGTTCTCGATCGTGTTTCGCTCCGCGGCCGCGGCGGTGCTAGTGTCCCTCGGGGTATGGCTGTTCGTGACGTTTCTTTGGCCTTCGTTCGCGCCCTACATCGCCAACGCGGTCAGCGGCTCCGGCGATATCCTGGGCCTCCTCGAGACACAGCAGGTATTTGCGCGACTGTCGCCGGTGGTGCTGTACAACGAGATCGTGGCGATCGTGCTCGACCCATCGGTGCGCTCGACGCAGCAATCGATGCTCGCCGGCCTGGGATTGGCGCTGATCGAGCGAGGCTCGATCCCTGGCGCGCCGATCCCGCTATTGCAAAGCGTGCTGATCGTTTGGCCGCAGATCGTGGGCCTCGTGGCCGGCTCGATCCTGCTGTTCGTGATCGCCTATATCGTGTTCCAGCGGCAGGAAGTGCGGGCCTGACACGTCCCCCGGGCAGGCGCAGTCGCGGCTGCGCCGATCAGCCGGCAATCTTCTTCCAGCCGGCGCGCGCGAACGTGGTGAAGCTGTCCAGATTTTTGGCGACCACGTCCCAATTGACCATGACGGGCTGCGCGGTGGCGATTGAAACAGTATCGGCGACGTAGGCACCCCCCACCGTGAGGGCGCAGCCGAGGATAATCCCGATAACCAAGCGCATGCACGTCTCCCACGCCGGCCGTGAGCCGGTAGGCTATGAACGAGGCGCCAATGTGTTTGGCCTCTCGCCGCTTACGCCGACTTTCGTGAACCGGGGCGCTTCTGATCGGCTGCTCGCGTGGGGATCCTACCAATGGCCATTCCTCCCGAAGCATGCCGGCCATGATCCCGTTGTCTCGCCCAGGGATTCTAATTCAATAACGCCATACAAGGCTTTGATTTCGCGAATCATTTAATCAGACGGGGGTGGCGGACCCGATCCCGAGCAAAAAGCGGAATTTTCGAGGCAATAGCCGATTTCACTGCTATATTGATTGCGATCGGGGGAAGCACCGCTCGACAAGAGCAAATCCGTGTCGTTCGAGGTCAGGAGAACCGCGTTGCAAGATCACAAGTTTCAAATCGGTGAGACCGTCTACTTCACCTCGCGCCCGATTGGCCACATGGTCGCCAACAGTACCTATCAGGTGGTGAAGTTGCTTCCTTCTGACGGCTCCGACTACCAGTACCGCATCAAGAATCCCAATGAGGCCTTCGAGCGCGTCGCGAGGGAAAGCCAACTCGAATATACGCGCTGAAGTGACTTTGCGCTCTTAAGCCGGAGCGCATTCAGCAAATAGCAAGCGACCCTGCGCACGCGCTCAAGCGTGCGGGCGCGACTTAGATGCTATCGCCGCGCACGATGTGCTGTTCGGGGCACGTCCTGCGTTGCGGCTTGGCGGCAAAATTCCGCGAGTGCGAGCAGGGTGGCAAGCGCTGCCCCACTGAGCCATACTGGCTTCTGGAGCGCTGCCGGGATGCTCGATCACATGGGGGAATGGGCGACAGCCCTCGATTTGACGACGCTACCGCTGTGGGCGGTCGCCGGCAGCGCGGCGTTAATCGTGGTCGTTTGCGCAGTTGCTCTTTTTCGCGGCGTCGCCGAGGGCCGAAGCGTACCCGCAGCCGTTCTTGTGCTGCTCATTGCTCTCCTCGGCGCGTGGTGGGCGCGGGACTATTTTGCTGGGCGCGATCGTGTCGCCGAGCGGCGCGCGCTCGAAAATCGCGTCTTTGAACTGGCGATGCGTGCAATCGCGCCAGGCTCGGCGCTGGGATGCCTCGATCCACTCGCAGGCGAGACGGTGGAGGTTGCCTGTGAAAAGGCGTTATTCGCCAGCCCGGAAGCAACCGCCGCAGCCCTCTCTTATGTTGCCGCGCAGCTTTCTGTTCTTCGTTCGGCCGCGGAGGTTGGTGATCGCGCAGCAAATCCCGCGCTGCTCGCGCTGCGGCGCGCTATCGAGGCCGATCGCTTCGGCATCGTGGCGCATGTGCTCGCGGTCCGCGACGGCTGCAGGCCAGACCAGTGCAGCGCCTTCGGATGGCTGCGCGACTCCAGCCGGATCAAAGTCCATCTCGCGGAGAGGCCGTTCGAAGCTCGCCTCAAGAGCGCCTCGGCCAGCTGGTCCGCTGCGGGCACTCGCGGGCTGGCGAGCAATGCGCCCGCTCCGGCACCCAGCCCGGCGACGAGAACACCCAACAACCTCTACTTCCCGTCGGCAGCTTCGATCCCGCCGGTCAACATCATGACCGCCGAGCCGCCGCCTGCCCAGCGGCAGCCGCAAGACACGACCGGCGCGGCCGCGCCCGCGTCATCGACCGCGCCGCTGCCGCCGCGGCGGCCGCCGCAAGCAGATGTACAGGCGCGCCCTTCGCCAAGCGCCGCTCCCGCCCCCCCGGCGCCCGCGCCGCTTGCTCCCTCCCAATAAGCCACCCCATCTTCTGAGGATAAGCTCGGCCTTCCGCATGGTAAGGGGGGCGAGACGCGCTATGATTTTGTCACACGCGGTTCCGGAACATCGAACATGGCGCTTCATCTGATCAAACTTTGCGTCGGCTGCGACTCCGTCCAAGATCTCGAAGACTGGATTCGCGAGAAGTTGAAGGAGCGCAGGAAACGGGGGCTCTCGGCCGAGCACATGCACCGGACACGCATGGTGCCTAAGCGCGTGAGCGAACTGCGCGGGGGCGGCTCGCTCTATTGGGTGATCCGGGGTGAGATCATGTGCCGCCAGCGGATTCACGATGTGTGCCCCTTCGTCGACAAGGAGGGGGTGGGGCGCTGTCATCTGGTGCTGGAGCCCAAGCTCGTGCTGGTCGAGCCGCGCCCGTGGCGCGCGTTCCAGGGGTGGCGCTATCTCGCCGCCAATGACGCGCCGCGCGATCTCGACCGCGTCGCGCCAGGTGCCAAAAGCATGCCGGAGGCGCTGCGTCGCGAGCTCAGAGAACTCGGCTTGCTGTGAGCTGGCGCCGCGCGCGGCGCCCGCGGTCGTCGGGCATCGGCCCGTGTGCTAGACAAGCCGAGGGCCGAGCGTCACCACGCGGGAGGGACGATATGCGACGCAGACCATTCACAATTGCAATCGCGGCAGCCGCCACGGTCGCGCTGGGCACGAGTGCTGCGGTGGCGCAAGAGGTGGTCAAGATCGGCATGAGTTTTTCTATGACGGGTGCCGGTTTTGCGGCCGCCGGGCGGCAGGCCTCGGCCGGCGCGCGGCTCTACATGCAGCACCACGGCAACACGGTCGCGGGCAAGAAAGTCGAGATCATCCTTAGGGACGATGGCGGCGTTGCCGATAATGCGCGGCGGCTCGTCCAGGAGATGATTGTGAACGATAAAGTGCAGATCATCGCTGGCGGAATCACGCCGACTGCGCTGGCCTACGGTCAGCTCGTGACCCAGGCCAAAATCGCTACCGTCGTGATGATCTCAGGCGCCTCGATCACGACGACAGCGTCGCCGTACTTCGTGCGCACCAGCTTCATTCTGGCTCAATCCTCCTGGATCATGGGCGAATGGGCGGCCAAGAACGGCAGCAAGCGGGTGGTGACGCTGGTCAATGAATGGGCGCCGGGCACCGAGGCGGAGAGCGCGTTCAAGCAGCGTTTCACGGAGCTCGGTGGACAGATCGTCGAGTCGATCCGCATTCCGCTGGCAAATCCGGATTTCGCGCCGTTCCTGCAGCGGATCCGCGACATCAATCCCGATACCGCGTTCATCTATTTCCCGGGCACCCAGGCGGGCATCTTCGCCAAGCAGTTCGCCGAGCGAGGTCTCGCTAATTCGGGCATCAAGATCATCGGGCCGGGCGACCTCACCGACGACGACGAGCTCAACAACATGGGCGATCAGATGCTAGGGATGGTGACTGCACACGATTATTCAGCCTCGCACGATTCCGCATTGAATAAGAAATACGTCGAGGACTTCAAGAAGGCGAACAACTTCCGTCCGAATTTCGTATCAATCGGCGGCTACGACGGCATGCATCTCATCTACGAGGCGCTCCAGAAAACGCAGGGTAAGACCGACGGCGAAAGTCTTCTCGCCGCAATGAAGGGCATGCGATGGGAAAGCCCGCGCGGAATCATGTCCATCGATCCGGAGACCCGTGACATCGTGCAGCCGATTTACATCCGCAAGGTTGAGAAGATCAACGGCGAGCTGTGGAACACGGAATTTGCAAAGTTCGATGACGTCAAGGATCCGCTGAAGGTGAAGAAGTAGCGCGCGGCACTCGCGTCGAATCGAACTCCCGCCCTAAAGCTGGGCAGGCCAGGGCCCTGCCGTCCGCCAAAATGCCGGCCATGGGTGGTGCGTCGGAAGAGAATCGAGATGCTGGGCGCCATCCTGGCCATCCTGTCGGCGGCGACTTTTGCCTTCAATAATGCCGCCGTCCGGCGTGGCGTCGTTACGGGCACGCCGGGCCAGGGTATGGCCATTACCATCCCGATCGGGGTGGCATTGTTTTTGCTGGTCGCCGTGCTGACTGGCGAGATCGCTCGCATCGGGGAATTTCCCTCGCGCGCAGCGGGTTGGATGACGGCCGTCGGCCTCTTGCATTTCCTCCTTGGACGATACTGCAACTACCGAGCCAACCAAGAAGCCGGCATGAACCTCACCGCGCCGGTGATCCAGCTGCAGGTCATCGTTACGCTTTTCCTCGCCGTGCTCATCCTGCACGAACCCTGCAGCGTCCTGCAGATGATCGGTGGCTTTTTGATCCTGACGGGCTCGCTCATCACACAGCGACAGCCCGCTCAATTGCGCGCTGCCTATACGATGTCCGAGATAGGTCCGAACGGCTCCGGTCTGGCGCACGGGATCGAAGAGCCTCTGTTCGTGCCGCGCCGGGTTGCTGGTTATGTGTTCGCCTCGCTCGCGGCGCTTGCCTACGGCACGTCGCCGATCATGGCACGGTCCGCTCTGGAATATCGCGCGCCCGCAAGCGGGATATTGGGCGGCTTGATCGCATATGGCGCGGCCACAGTCGTAATGGCCGTTGCGCTGCTGTGGTCGCCCTTGCGGCAAGACGTGACCGCGCTCAAACGCGAGAATGTCCTGTGGTTCATCAATTCGGGCGTGTTCGTCGCCCTGGCGCAAGGCTTGTTTTATGCCGCGGTCGCGGTCGCGCCGATCATGGTGGTCATGCCGCTCCTGCAGCTATCTTTGGTCTTTCGACTGAGCTTTTCGAAGTGGCTCAATCCTCGTCACGAGATTTTCGGACCTCTGGTCACGGCGGGCGTGGTCGTTTCAATTCTCGGCGCGTGCCTCGTCTCGATCGACACCAACGCGATCCTCGATGCGCTCTCCGTTCCCGAATTCGCTGCGCGCGTCCTGCGCTGGCGAATTTGATCATGCCGCAACATTGTCGATCAGCCGCGTCTTGCCGATTCGAGCGGCGACCAGCAGCCGGATTGGCCCGTCCTTGACCGAGGAGACAGGCTCGAGCGTCTCGGCGTGGCGGGCTTCCAGATAATCGAGCGCAAATCCGGCACGCTCGATGGCGTCGATGCCCGCGTCGATAACGCGCGCAAGGAGTTCGCCGCGCGCCATCTTGTCGGCGCACTCCTTAAGTACCCGGTAAAGCGTGGACGCCGCGGCCCGTTCGCTGGCTGAGAGATAGCCGTTGCGCGAGGACAAGGCGAGACCGTCCGGCTCGCGCACGGTGGCAACCGGAACAATCTTCACGGGCAGATCGAGATCCTTGACCAGTCGAGTCACCACTTTGAGCTGCTGGTAGTCTTTTTCGCCGAACATCGCGAAGTCGGGCGTGCATTGGATCAGCAGTTTCGCCACCACCGTGGCAACGCCGGAAAAGAAATGCGGGCGAAACTTGTCCTCAAGTCCGGCGGTCGCGGGTCCCTCCGGGAGGACGCGGGTGACAAAGCGGGGCGGGTACATCACCGCTGCGGCCGGCGCCCAAACAAGGTCGACGGCTAGCTCGCCGAGCATGCGAACGTCGGTCTCGAAGTATCGCGGATAGCTGGCAAAGTCCTCACTCGGCGCAAACTGCGCGGGATTGACGAAGATGGAAACGATCACGCGTTGCGCGCGCCGGCGCGCGGCGCGCACCAGCGCGAGATGACCGCCGTGGAGCGCGCCCATGGTCGGCACCAGCGCGATACGCTCGCCGCGGGCACGCCAGCGAGCCACGGCGCGGCGCAGTGTGGACAGCGTGCGCACGATTCGAATGGCCATGGGGCGCAGTTTGGCTGGGACGGCAGAGCGGCGCGCAAATTAGCAAAGCCGCGCCTGGGAGGCCACGTGGGCGTCTCGTCCGTGCTGGGTTGCGCATGCCGCGGCTGGGGCATTGCACCGGAGAGGAGATATGGCCACCTTAATGGGCGAGTCTACAGCTGATTGAAGCTCTGCTGCCATGGCCAATGATCGCTCTGACCGGCCAGCAACCGATCGCGGCCGTGCCCCGGCGGCAAGCGCCACACGCGCCGAGATCGACGCTTTTCTCAGCCGCGTGAAGGAGCTCGCGCCGACAACCCAGCCTGGCCGGCGGGGCCGCCTCATCTTCGCGCTCGACGCGACCATGAGTCGCCAGCCCACCTGGGACACGGCCTGTCGGCTGCAAGCCGACATGTTTCGCGAGGCGGCGGCGATCGGCGGGCTGGACGTGCAGCTGGTCTATTACCGCGGCCTCGGCGAGTGTCGCGCCTCGCGTTGGGTATCGCATGCGCAGCGGCTCGGCACGCTGATGGAGCGCATCGAATGCCGGGGCGGCCACACGCAGCTCGGCAAGATTCTCGCCCATGCCAAGCGCGAGGCGCAAGGTGCAAAGGTGCAAACCCTCGTCTTCGTCGGCGATGCCATGGAAGAGAAGCTCGACGATCTCTGTCATACGGCCGGAGAACTCGGGCTTCTCGGCGTGCCCGCCTTCATGTTCCAGGAGGGCTTCGATGCCATCACCGAGCAGGCCTTTCGCGAAATCGCCCGCCTGACGCGTGGCGCCTATTGCCGTTTCGATCCCGGCGCGGCGCATCAACTGGCAGAGCTGTTGCGCGCCGCGGCGGCCTATGCGGCAGGCGGCCTGCGTGCGCTCGCTGATCTCTCGGCGCGGCGGCAGAGCGGCGCCACGAAGCTGCTCGAGCAGATGAGGCCGTAAATGGCCACTATCGTTTTCGGCCTCGTCGTGCTGGCGCTGCTGCTGTGGGCGCTCAATGCCTTCACCAAGGTCAACCCGCAGACCGCTGCCGCGGTGCTGAAAACGGGAGGCGGCTTGGGCGCCCTCGCCGTCGCGGGCGTGCTCGGGGTCCGCGGGCGCCTCGATATTGCTATTCCGCTCGGCCTGACCGGGCTCGGGCTGCTTGGCTGGCTGCCGTGGAGCATGCCCGGCCTTGCCGCGCGCACCAACAAGAGCGCCGGTCAGGTGTCGCGGGTGCGCTCGGCTTTCGTCGAGATGGAGCTCGATCACGACAGCGGCGCGATGCGCGGGCGCATTCTCGCGGGACGACATGAAGGAGCCATGCTCGACGCGCTCGACATTGCCACGCTCACTGGCTTTCTCACCGACATTGACGAGGAAAGCCGTGCGCTACTGATGGCGTATCTCGACCGCCGGGAGCCACGCTGGCGTGAACACGCGCAAGCTGATGCGGCACCAGACGCGGATCGCAAGTCGTGGCGCAGCGGCAAAATGACGGAGGAGGAGGCCTATCACATCCTTGGCGTGCAACCGGGGGCGAGCGCGGAGGATATCGGGCGCGCACACCGCGCGCTCATGAAGAAACTGCATCCCGATCAAGGGGGCTCGACGTATCTCGCAGCCCGCGTGAACGAAGCCAAGGACGTGCTTTTGCGCCGCCATCGCTGAACTCCTGTGCGACGCGGCGTCCCGTTCTTCGTTCGACGTCAGTTCTTGATGGTCACGCACTCGACGTCGTTTTTCTTGAGGTATTTGCAGGTCGCTTCCGCCTTGTCCTTGTCGAGGCCGGCAAAGCGGGCGCGATAATAGGTGGTGCCTCCCTTATCCACTGTTTCGGTGAAGGCTTCGGCGCCTGTCAGCATTTTGGACGCCTTGCTTTGGACGGTTGAGAGGCGTTGCTTGGCAGCTTGCTCGGCGGGGTACGCGCCGACCTGAATCATCCAGCCTGGGCGGTGCTTTGCCGCCTGCACGGCGGGTTTTGTTGCCGGCGCTGCTGGTTTGGCGGGTGCGGCGATTGCGGCGCTCGTGCCGGCAACGGGCTGCGCTGTCTGCGGCTTTGGCGCGGCCGCAGCCGTGGTCGCAGTCGCGGATTGCAGCTTCTGCGCAGCGGCGGGTTCAGCCGGCGGCTCCACTGCTGGCGCGGCATCAGGTTTCGTCGCAACGGCCGATGCGGACGGCTCAGGCTTCGCGGCCGGCGTTGGGATGGATGGTGTCGCTTCCGCTTTCACAGGCGTGGCCGGGGCTTGCGGCGCGGGCTCTGATTTTGCCGCCTCCGCCGTTGCGGGCGCTGGGTCAGGCTTGATCGCTGACCGCGCGGGCGGCGGCGCGGTTTCCGCAACCGCTGCAGCCACAGGACTTGGCTCTACGGCCTCGGGCTCGGCCGCCCCCGCAGGCACGGCCGGCGCGACGCCAGCAATTGGCTTAGGGGCTGGTGACGCGACCCGCAAGGGGGCGGGGGCGCTCTTGGTCCCGGCCCTGACCGCGACCGTTTTGACGAGCACGGGCTGGATCGGTTCGGTTGAGCCGATGACGACGCGCGCTTGCGTGAGCGTTGCAACTGGCTCGGGATGCGCACCTTCCGGTGCTGCCCCGGCCGAACTGAAGCGCACAGGCATGCTGATTGCGCTGGCGACGGCAAACCGCGGCTCGACCTTTGCCTTTGGCTGCGCTGTGGCTTCGGTCTTGGTAGCCACATCGGGTTTCGGTTCCGCTTTCACGACAACTTTTGGCTCTGCGTTTGACTCGGTCCTGGTCACGACCATCGGCTCGGGCTTGCGCTCCGGCTTGCTCGCAACGACCGCCTCGGGCGCTGGCCGCTCGGCGGCCTCGGCAAGCATCGTTGACGTACGTTTGACCGAAGCTTGCGCGATCTTCTCGTTGATCAGCTCGCGCATGCGCGCGTCGCGGCTCGCGCCGCTGCTGCCGCCCATGACCACGGCGACGAGATAGCGATTGCCGCGGTGTACCGAGGTCACCAGGTTGAATCCGGAGGCGCCGATGTATCCGGTCTTGATGCCGTCGACGCCCTCGACCTTTCCGAGCAGATGATTGTGGTTGGCGATGGATTGGCCGCGGAAGGTGAACGAGCGGATGGAAAAATATTTGTAGTAGCGGGGGAAGCGTTCCTGAATGGCGCGCCCGAGAATGGATTGATCGCGTGCGGTCGTCACTTGGTCGTCATTGGGCAAGCCGGACGCGTTCTTGTAGACCGTGCCCTTCATGCCGAGCGCCTGCGCCTCGCGCGTCATCAGCTTGGCGAAGCCGCTCTCGCTTCCCGCGATCGCCTCGGCCACCACGACGGCGGCGTCGTTAGCCGAACGCGTCACCATGCCCTTGATCGCGTCTTCGACCGCGAGCGTGCTGCCGGGCTTGAGGCCCAGCTTAGTCGGATCCTGTCCCGCGGCTTCGCTCGATACCTTGAGCGCACTGTCGAGCTTGAGTTTGCCGGCCTCGAGCTGCTCGAAGAGCAGGTAGAGCGTCATGATTTTGGTGAGGGAGGCCGGATGCCTGGATGCGTCAGGATTGGTGGCGTGCAGGACAGCGCCGGAATTGGCGTCGACGACAATATCGGCGTAAGGCGCCGCGTAGATGGCACTGTTTGTTAGCGTGAGAACGACAGCGACAAAACCGAACGCACCCCAACGAAGCCCATCACGGGCTCCGGTCCGGATCCGCAGCATGGTATTTCCCCCGTCCTCGTCCCCTTCGCGCTTCGTACGAAGCGCTGACACCCCTGTCGTGCCGAGGCAAAGCGATTGGATGAGTCAAAATGGGCGGTTTTCTGAAGTTTTTCCGACCTTTTTGGCCTCCCCCTGCCTCTGATTTCCAACCAGACGGCGGATGGCTCTGCCGCCCGAGCGGCACGCGGCAATCCTAGGGCGAGGCCGATTGCAAATCCGTTAAGCCGCGGATCGGGCTGTCATATTGCAGCGCAAAAAAATTCTTGACATTTTTGTGCAGTGCAATATATCTGAACTAATCCGGCGAGCTGCTGGAGACTGGTGCGAAGGTCACACACAATCGGCGACGCTGCCGGGAGAGGTAAGATGGTCAAGAATATCGACGACATTCAGAAGCTGGGTAAAGACAACGTCGACGCGACGGTGAAGTCGCTGGGCGCGCTCTCGAAGAGTCTGCAAGCGATTACGGTCGAGATCGCGGATTATTCCAAGACGCTGTTCGAGCAAACGGCGGCCGCGACCGAGAAACTCATCGGTGCGAAGTCGTTCGAAAAGGCGATCGAGGTTCAGAGCGAGTACGCGAAGACCTCGTATGAGAGCTTTGTGGCTGAGGCGACGAAGCTCGGTGAACTTTACGCCGATCTTGCCCGAGAGGCCTACAAGCCGTTCGAGGCCCAGTTCGGCAAGGTCGCCTCGGCGAAGTAATTTCTCGCTGCGGCGCAGACGAACGAGCCCGGCTGCCTGGCCGGGCTTTGTTTTTCTGCGGTCCTTACGTTGTTACAGCATCGCACTGCTGCATCATCCCCGAGGGCGCACGCCGCTATCGCGCATGTCCCCCTCGCAGCGAGGCCGGCGTGATCGATGCGTGTTGTGAACGCGCCCAGGACATGATCCCGCGAATGGCCGCTGCGCCGACAAGTCATCCTGCGTAAGTCGGCATCACCCACGCAGAGTTGCGCGCCGGAGGCCGAAATATCATTTCTGACCGCGTTCACAGCCGCGGCCAACCCGCCCGGCGGCCTGGCCGTGCTCGAATATCCTCCATTTGAGCGTCGACAGGGGCCTGCACGTGCGCGCGATAAGGAAAAACGCAAAGCGAGGCCAGAAAGTTGCGTCGCGCAGCCTGGCGGCGAAGGCGTGGCGCGGGGAGTCCATCGCAGATCACGGATTCGCGAGGGTGGTTGCGCGAGAAATCCGCAGATTTCCGATGAATTCGCCCCGAATTGTCCGCAATTGAGTCCGTCGATTGACGCGGCAGGGACGCTCCGGCACGGGATTGCAGAATGAAATGCATCAAAATTCCCGACGATTCGCGGACATACGCGATCTGGAACCGGCCCGGCGCTGTCCCTATTATGATGCAGCGATGTCCAAAGCTGCCATCTCTTTGTTCAGACTACCCATGACTCCACGACCGACCGCAATGACTGCAAGCGCTGCAAGCCGGCCCCCGCGCCTGGGGGACGAGGACAACCACAAGCGGCGGGGAGGCGCGCCCGGGACCGCGGTCATTACCAAGACCAAGCGGGAGACGAAGCGGCCCAGTCTCTACCGAGTGCTGCTGTTGAACGACGATTACACGCCGATGGAGTTCGTGGTCCACGTGCTCGAGCGCTTCTTCAACAAAGACCAGGGAACCGCCCATCGAATCATGATGCATGTGCATCAGCATGGCATCGGCGAGTGCGGGATCTTCACCTACGAGGTGGCCGAGACCAAGGTGACGCAGGTCATGGACTTCGCCCGCAAACACCAGCACCCTCTGCAGTGCGTCATGGAAAAGAAGTAGCGATGATGGAAAAGCAGGAACGCCGGGGCTATATAACTCGTTGTCACGAGAGCTGACATGCCGACGTTTTCGCGCAATCTCGAGCAGTCCCTGCACCGCGCACTGGCGCTGGCCAATGAGCGCCATCACGAATACGCCACTCTCGAACATCTTCTGCTCGCGCTGATCGACGACCAGGACGCGGCCGCGGTCATGCGCGCGTGCAACGTCGATCTCGACAAGCTGCGGCGCAGCTTGACAGCTTATCTCGAAAGCGAGCTCGAAAACCTGGTGAGCGACGGCAACGATGATTCAAAGCCGACTGCCGGGTTCCAGCGCGTGATCCAACGTGCCGTCATTCATGTGCAGTCATCGGGCCGCGAGGAGGTGACCGGCGCCAATGTGCTGGTCGCGATTTTTGCCGAGCGCGAGAGCCATGCCGCGTATTTCCTGCAGGAGCAGGACATGACGCGCTACGACGCTGTCAATTACATCAGCCACGGCATCGCCAAGCGGCCGGGCATGTCGGAGGCGCGTCCCGTGCGCGGGGCGGAGGAGGATACCGACACCAAGACCGGCGACGACAGCAAAAAGAAGGGCGACGCGCTCGAGGCTTATTGCATCAATCTCAACAAGAAGGCGCGCGAAGGCAGGATCGATCCGCTGATCGGACGCGATAATGAGATCAACCGCACCATCCAGGTGCTGTGCCGCCGGCAGAAGAACAATCCGCTGTTCGTCGGCGACGCCGGCGTCGGCAAGACCGCCATCGCCGAGGGCTTGGCGCGGCGCATTGTGCACGGCGAAGTCCCCGACGTGCTCAGGAATGCAACCGTGTTTGCGCTCGACATGGGCACGCTGCTCGCCGGCACGCGCTACCGTGGCGATTTTGAGGAGCGGCTCAAGCAGGTGATCAAGGAGCTCGAGGCCTACCCGGGCGCGATCATGTTCATCGACGAGATCCACACGGTCATCGGCGCGGGCGCGACCTCGGGCGGGGCGATGGACGCCTCGAATCTGCTCAAGCCGGCACTCGCCTCCGGCACGCTGCGCTGCATCGGCTCGACCACCTACAAGGAATACCGGCAGTACTTCGAAAAGGACCGCGCGCTGGTGCGCCGTTTCCAGAAGATCGACGTCAACGAGCCGACAGTTCCGGACACGATCGAAATCCTCAAGGGCCTCAAACCGTATTTCGAGGATTATCACAAGCTCAAATACACCTCCGAGGCGATTAAGGCGGCGGTCGAACTCTCCGCGCGCTACATCCATGACCGCAGGCTGCCGGACAAGGCGATCGACGTGATCGACGAGTCGGGGGCGGCGCAGATGCTGTTGCCAGAGAGCCGGCGCAAGAAGACCATCGGCATCAAGGAGATCGAGACCACCATCGCCACCATGGCGCGCATTCCGCCGAAGACCGTATCGAAGGACGATGCGGTGGTGCTGCAGCATCTCGATCAGACGCTCAAGCAGGTCGTCTACGGTCAGGACAAGGCGATCAACGCGCTCTCTGCCTCGATCAAGCTCGCGCGCGCGGGCTTGCGCGAGCCGGAAAAGCCGATCGGCTGCTATCTCTTCTCGGGTCCCACCGGTGTCGGCAAGACCGAGGTGGCAAAGCAGCTTGCGACCGCCATGGGCGTCGAGATGATCCGCTTCGACATGTCGGAGTACATGGAGCGCCACACCGTCTCGCGACTGATCGGCGCTCCTCCCGGCTATGTGGGCTTCGACCAGGGCGGCCTGCTGACCGACGGCGTCGATCAACATCCGCATTGCGTTCTGCTACTCGATGAGATCGAGAAGGCGCATCCGGATCTGTTCAACGTGCTGCTGCAGATCATGGATCACGGTAAGCTCACCGATCACAACGGCAAGCAGGTCGACTTCCGCAACGTGATCCTGATCATGACCACCAACGCCGGCGCTGCCGACCTCGCGCGCCAGGCTTATGGTTTCACCCGCATCAAGCGCGAAGGCGACGATCTTGAGGCGATCAACCGGCTGTTCGCTCCGGAATTCCGCAACCGGCTCGATGCCATCATCACCTTTGCGCATCTCACGCCCGAAATCATCGCCAAGGTCGTCGACAAATTCGTGCTGCAGCTCGAGGCGCAGCTGGGCGACCGCGACGTCACCATCGAGCTCTCGGAAGAGGCCAGCAACTGGCTCATCAAGCACGGCTATGACGAGCAGATGGGGGCGCGGCCGATGGCGCGTCTTATTCAGGAGACCATCAAGAAGCCGCTCGCGGACGAAGTTTTGTTCGGCAAGCTGAAGGCCGGCGGCCATGTGCGCGTGGTTCTGACGAAGGATGAAGTGGGCGCCGAGAAGCTCGGCTTCGAATATCTCGAGGGTCCGGTCACGCCCAAGCCGGAAAAGATCCCCGAGGCCAAGCGCAAACGGCGTAGTCCTCGCCGCAGGCCATCCGGCCCGAAAGGCGGCGGTCCGTCTCCGCGCGGCTCGGTGCCCAAGGTGCCGCTGGTCAAGGTGTAATCTCGTAGCCCTTGATCGGCTTTCTGCCGAGGCTGATACTTTCCAAAACAAGTCCACGCGTAGCCGCGCTCGAACGTAACGATAGGTGCGTGAGTAAGTCCCGCGCCGTGCGCCTGCCGGGCGATGCTGCCTCCTAACGCCTGTGGGTCGTGTGATGCCCGCCTTCATCTGCGCGACCTGCGGCAGCCAGTTTACGCCCTCGCAAGCGCCGCCACCCTCCTGTCCGATCTGTCAGGACGAGCGCCAATACGTTCCGCCGGGCGGGCAGAAGTGGACCACGCTCGATGAACTCGCGCCGCGCCACTTCAACTGTTACCAGCAGCACGAGCCGGGCCTGATCGGGGTCGGCACGGAGCCGCAATTCGCCATCGGCCAGCGCGCGCTCATTCTGCGTGCGGGTGATGGAAACATCCTGTGGGACTGCATCTCCTTCATCGATGCCGCAACCGTCGAGCTGGTGAAGGGTCTTGGCGGGCTTTCCGCCATCGCCATCTCACACCCGCACTATTACAGCAGCATGGTGGAATGGAGCCGCGCCTTTGGCGGCATTCCCATTTACCTGCCCGCCGCCGACCGGCAGTGGATCATGCGGCCCGATCCGGTGATCAAGCTGTGGGAGGGTGACACGCTGCAGCTTGCGCCTGGCATCACGCTCATCCGCTGCGGCGGGCATTTTGCCGGCGGCACGGTGCTGCATTGGGTGGGAGGCGGGCAGGGGCGTGGCGCGCTCTTGAGCGGCGATATCGTGCAGCTCATCCCCGACCGCAAGCACGTGAGCTTCATGCGCAGCTATCCCAATCTCATTCCCCTCTCGGCGCCCGCGGTAGCGCGCATCGGCGCAATCCTCGAGCCATTTTCGTTCGACGTGATCTATGGCGCCTGGTTCGACCGCGTCATCCCGCGCGGCGGCAAGGATGCCGTGATGCGCTCGATCGCGCGCTACATCACCATGGTTCAGGGCGATGGCACGGCGGAGCAGCGGTGAGTGGCATCACCGCAGCGCGGCGGAAAGCTGCTTGGCCTGATCGGCGAGCACTTCTGGCGCCTCCTTCACGCTGGCCGGCGGCTTGAGCGCGACCCCGGCCTTGCGGGGAATGACGTGGACATGCAGGTGGAACACCACTTGCCCGCCGGCGCTCTCGTTGAACTGCTGAATGGTAACGCCATCGGCGCCGAACACTTCGACGCTGGTCTTGGCGATCTTCTGCGCAACTTTTATCACGTGGGCGAGGTCGTCGGGAGACACGTCGAGGATATTTCGCGCAGACGCCTTCGGCAGTACCAGGGCATGGCCGCTTGCGCGCGGCATGATGTCGAGAAAGGCGAGCGCCTTGTCGTCCTCGTAGATCTTGTAAGACGGCAACTCGCCGCGCAGGATTTTGGCAAAGATATTGTTGGGATCGTATGCCGGCATGATTTCTCCTATCTCCTGACCCAGACATTCTCCGCCACATCACGGCACCTCACTCCTTGCGGAATGGCGCCGCCTCCGCGAGCTCCGCGCCCGCCGCCGCCACATAGACGCGCTCGCGCTTGAGGAAATCCTCAATCGCGCGCCGTAACCCCGGATCGACGATGTAGTGCGCCGAATAGGTCGTGGTCGGCAGATAGCCGCGCGCAATCTTGTGCTCGCCTTGGGCGCCTGCTTCGACGCGGGCGAGCTTGTGCTCGATGGCGTATTGGATCGCCTGGTAATAGCAGAGCTCGAAGTGCAGAAACGGGTGGTACTCACTCGCGCCCCAATGACGGCCGAACAACGTGTCGCAGCCGATGAAGTTGATGGCGCCGGCAATCCAGCGCCGGTTGCGCTTGGCCATCACCAAGAGGATCTGATCGCGCATCTTCTCGCCCACCAGAGAATAGAACTCGCGCGTCAGATAGGGCCGGCCCCATTTGCGCGAGCCGGTTTCCATGTAGAAGCCGAAAAACGCGTCCCACACGCTTTCGGTGAGGTCGGTGCCGGTCAGCCAATGCACCCTGATTCCGGCCGCGAGCGCGTCCTCGCGTTCGCGTCGGATGGTCTTGCGCTTGCGCGAGGCGAGCGCCGCGAGAAACGCATCGAAGCTCGTGTAGCCGGCGTTCTCCCAGTGGAATTGCTGGTGCGTGCGCTTGAGGTAGCCGCGCGCGCCTAAAAGCTCCCATTCCGCTTCGGTCGGGAAGGTGACGTGAACCGAGGAGGCGCCGCAGCGCCGGCACACATCAGCGAGCGCATCGGCGAGGTGCGCGCACACGGCATCCGCTTGCGGGCCCGGCCGCGCGAGCAGCCTGCGGCCGGTGGCGGGCGTGAAGGGTACGGATACTTGAAGCTTGGGATAATAGCGGCCCCCGGCGCGCTCATATGCGTCCGCCCATCCATGGTCGAAGACATATTCGCCGCGCGAATGCGATTTCACGTAGCAGGGGACGGCGCCGAACAGCTGGCCCTGCGCATCTTCGGCGAGGAGGTGCATCGGCTGCCAGCCGGTGCGCGGGCGGACCGATTGTGACAACTCGAGTGCGGACAGGAAACCGTGGGAAATGAACGGGTTGTATCGATCTCCTAAGACGGAAGCTTGGACTTCGGCTGTGGGCGCGCAGATCGCCGATACCGGCCCGTTTCCACTCTCCGATGCCGCGGAATTGGCGCAAGCGTCCCAGGCCTGCGCTGCGACCTCGGTAATGGAATTAGCCACCCGCAGGGTCAATTCGATCATGGGCCTTGTCTCGGACGCTGCCATGCAAGTTTACGGCCGAAATCCTTCGAAGATCATCTGGTCGGCGTAGCGCGCGGCCTTACGCTGGTCATCCGTGCTGCGCACGGTCCAGGCGAGCACCGGAAGACCGAACAGATTTCGCGCGAGGGTGGGCACCAGCGCGGGCAGATTGGCGATCGAATACGCAAGGAATTGCGGTCGCGCACGCGGCGCTTGCAGGAGACCGGCGAGCGCGCGCCTCGGCGAGGCCATAACCTTTGCCCCTGCGGGGGTTCGCACGGCAATCCCGCGCGTCAAACGCGGCGCGATTGCGCGCAGATCGGCGATCTGCGCGGGATTAAACGACATCGCCGCGGCCTGTCCGCCATAGCCGGAGAGCACTTTGGCGGCGCGCGCGGCAAGCCGGCGATCGTCGCCACGAGGGCTCTTCAATTCGAGGAGCAGCGTCGCCCGGCCGGCCACGAAGTCGCACAAGTCGCCAAGCGTCATCATACGATCGGCGGTTGCCTTGAAGGCGACGCGCTTGAGTTCGGCGGCGATCATGGCGTCCAGGCGGCCCTTGCCGTCGCTCAGCCGCCCGAGCACGTCGTCATGGTAGACCATGGCCTCGCCGTCGCCGCTGATCTGCAAGTCGCATTCGATGCCGTAGCGCGCAGCGACTGCGGCCGCAAATGCCGATTGGGTGTTCTCGATGATGCCGTTTTGCTCATCGTGCAGACCCCGGTGCGCCAGCGGTCGGGCGCTCAGCCAATCAAGATCGGCCATTGCCTTACGCGTGTTCCGGACGCGCTGTAGCGCGAAGCACGCCTCTAGCGCGTCAAGCGACCTCAAAGACGCCTTCAACCTCGACCGCGGCATCTCCGGGTAGCACCGCGACCCCGACCGTGGTTCGCGCATGCCGGCCCTTGTCGGCGAACACCGCCACCATGAGATCGGAGGCGCCATTCATTACTTTCGGGCCGTCGAGGAAGGCAGGATCGGAATTGATGAAGCCGCCCAAGCGGACCACTTGCTTGATCTTGTCGAGATCGCCGAGCGCCGCCTTGACCTGTGCCAGCACGTTGATCCCGCAGGCGCGTGCCGCTTTTTGGCCGTCCTCGAGTGATACGCCGCTGCCGAGCTTACCTTTGGCGACGAGCTTGCCGCCTGCATCGAGGCAGATCTGACCCGAGACGAACAGCAGCGCGCCGACGCGCACGAATGGAATGTAGTTGGCGACGGGGCTTGCCGGCGTGGGCAGCGCAATGCCGAGTTCGGCAAGCTTTTTGTCGACCGCTCCGGCCATGACGTCCTCCTGCGCGTTCGTCGGATGGCTTGTCTTGGCCGATTGGCCGCGCGCATGCAAGCGTCGCCCGCGCGGGTCGGACGTGTCCGGAGCGCAGTGCTATGGTTGCAGGAGGCGAACGGCATCCCTATGTTGCGCCGCAAGCCGGGCGGAGACGGATTGCAATGACGACCTTGCGCAAATCCATAGTGGCCGCTCTGCTGGCGACGGCAGCTGTGATTGGCGGTTTTGCCGCGCAGCGCGTAGCGGCGTTGACGTCGGCAAGCGGGCTCGCCTCCCATCGCGCGATCTATGAACTCAAGCTCGCGCACACGCGTGGCAATTCCCCCGCGGTGGCCGCGCGTGGGCGAATCCTCTACGACTTCTCCGGCAATTCCTGCGACGGGTACGCGCTGCAATTCCGTCAGGTCTCAGAACTCGACAACGGGGAGGGCAAGGTTACGCTCAGCGACCTGCGTTCGACCACATGGGAAGACGGCGCGTCGAAGAACTTCATCTTCAAATCGCAGAACTACGTCAATGAGACGCTGATCGATTCCGTCGACGGCCAAGCCGAGCGCCAGCGCGACAAAGTCGCCGTCAGCCTGAAGGAGCCCGCCGCCAAGACGTTCGATGTCCAGGCGGGGACGGTATTCCCGACCGATCACATGCGCCGCATCATCGAGGCCGCGCATGAAGACAAGAATATCCTGGAGCTTCCGGTCTACGACGGATCGGAAAAAGGCGAGAAGGTCTACAACACGCTCACCGTGATCGGCCCCGCGATCGCGCCGAACGAACGGGTGCCGACCGATGCGGCGGCGCGCGAGCCGGCGCTTGCCGCACTCAAGCGTTGGCCGGTCACGGTCAGCTATTTCGATAGAACCGCCAGGGATGACCAGGCGCCGATCTATTCGATCAGATTCGAAGTCTACGAGAACGGCGTCTCGCGCGCGCTGATGCTCGATTACAACGACTTCGCGATCAGCGGCGAGCTGACCTCGATCGAACTGCGCAACAGCACCCCCTGCAAGTGACGGCCGCTAGTGCCGGATGGCCGGCCGCTCTCGCGCGTGATACATTCAAAAATGCTGATCAGCGGATCGCCGACAGCGCCCGTTCGTAATACGACAGGTCCAAATATTTGTCGGGCGGTGGCGCATTGCCGCCCCATTGGTCCTCGATTTCCGCGCGCAGCTTGAGGACCTTCCTGAAACCAGCCATGTCGAGTTGTGCGTCCTTGGCCATCCCTTCGACGGGATCGGTCGCAACGGCATAGGCTTGTGCCGCGATCTGGGGCGTGAGCTTGAGCCTTTCCGCGAGCAGCGCAATCGCTTGCTCTTTGTTGGCAGGATCGAGCGCCCAGCGGCGGCCTTCGATCAGCGCGCTGAGGTAGCGCACGAGCGTGTCGCTATTGGCTCTCGCCCAGTCCCGCATGACGACCACACCATCGGATTGATAAGCGCCGATCGCCTTTGCTGTCGCGCCCATGTCCTTCAAGCCCGCGTCGCGGGCAAGAAATGTAAACGGCGGATTGAGCACGCCGGCGGCCGCGTTGGCCTTGTCCTTCGTCATGGCCTCGAGCCGCGCGATCGTCGCGCCGACTGGCTTGATCACGTAGTCGCTTTTGTTGAGGCCGTTATCCTTGAGCACCTTGCAGAGCAGCAGGGTGCCGCGGAGATCGGTGTAGGCATTGATCTCCGGCTGGACGAAGATGTGATTAAAGCCGTTGTCGCCGCCGGCGACGATGATCGCATCCGCCTTGGCGAGCTCGACCATTGCCACTGAATTGTCGACCCCGGCATGCGCGATCTGATAATCGCCCTTGGCTAACCCCTCCCGCAGAACGGTGGAGTTTGGGGTGTATATCAGTTCGATTGCGAGATGGTGCTTGGCGAATAGGTTTTTGTGTTGGGCCGCATAGATTGAAAAGTTCGAGAGGCCCGGGAAAACGATGACCTTCAAAGCGGTCTGGGCTGGTGCGGCGCTCATCATTCCCACCATTGCGGCGCAGGCGAGGGTGCCGATCATAGTCGTTGGTCGCATCGTCGGACCTCCCGCTTCGCTTATCGTTGATTGACCGAAGTCTAACACCACCCGCGCGGCTTTCGTCCAGCGCGAGCTCACTCGTCCCCGCCGCCCTCGAGGGCCAATCCCTTCACCACGGCTTCTTCGCCGAACCTCTCCCGCAGCTTGTCCATGGCCTGCTCGGCGCCGGCAGTGCGGCGATTGATGAGATCGGCGAAATCGGCGCCATCGGTATCGCACAGGCCCGACAACCCAATGCCGATGAGTCGAAACATCGTGCCGTCCGTTTCCCGCGCGAGGAGCTCGCGCCCCACGGCGAAGATGCGCGACGCGAGCTGCGTCGGGTGCGCGAGCGACTGCGCCCGGGTGCGAATGCGGAAATCGGCGCTCTTGAGCTTCAGCGTCACGGTCGAGCCGGCAAGCCCACTGGCTTTGAGCCGCGAGGAGACTTTTTCGGCAAGCCGCCACAGCCGCAGCTCGAGCGGGCGAAAATCGGCGATGTCGCGGTCGAAGGTGGTTTCCGCCGAAATGCTTTTGGCCTCGCGCTCCGCTCGCACCGGGCGGTCGTCGAGCCCGTGTGCCAGCCGAAACAGCCGCACGCCCTCGGCGCCGTAGCGGCGCAGCAAGCCCCTCTCGCCGGCGCGCTGCAAATCGCCGATGCTGCGCAGGCCGTCGCGCAAGAGGCGCTCTTCGGCGATCTTGCCGACGCCGAAGATCACCGTCACCGGTCGCGGCGCCAGGAAAGCGGCTGCCTCGGTGCTGCCGAGCACCGCAAAGCCGCGCGGTTTATCGAGATCGGAGGCGATCTTGGCCAAGAACTTGTTCGCGGAGAGCCCGATCGACACGGTAATGCCGAGTGCGTGCTCCACCTCGGCGGCGAAGCCGGCAAGCGCCTTGGCGGGACACATCCCGTGTAGCCGCGCCGTGCCCGAAAGGTCCATGAAGGCCTCGTCGATGGACACCGGCTCGACCAGCGGCGTGAGCTTGAACATAAGTTCGCGCACCTCGCGCCCCACGCGCGCGTATTTGTCCATGTTCGGCCGCACCACCGTGGCTTGCGGGCATAGCCGCCGCGCCTCGAACATGGGCATGGCCGATCGAACGCCGAACGTCCGCGTGACATAGCAGGCAGTGAGCACGACGCCGCGGTGGCCGCCGCCCACGATCACCGGCTTGTCGGCAAGGCTCGGATTGTCGCGCTTTTCGATGGCGGCATAGAAGGCGTCGCAATCGACGTGAGCGATGGCGAGCGTATCGATGTCCGGATGGCGCAACAGGCGCGGCGAGCCGCAGGCGGAGCAACGGCCGACCTGCTCCGGTAGATCGCGGCGGCAATCGCGGCAGAAGCCCGGCAATCGTCCTCTCGCTTGTTGCGGCATCGCGCCGTGCTGCGACAACGCCTCACGGCGTGTCGCGCTCCCAACGGCGTCCGGCGATGGTACCACGCGCTTCCATGACCGCGCTCGGCGCGATCGAGTTTTCCGCGGCAAAAGTAAGGAGAAGCGGCTCCTCGCCAGCCATGATCGAGCACCCCGAGTAGGAATTGCGGCTCGTGGGCGGCCGTGCGGATGGATTCTGGGCCAATTCCGGTGAGCGCCAGGAAACGGCCAAGCCGCTCGGGCTCCTCCGCGATGAAGGCGAGCGCTGCGATGGCGAGCCTTTCCGCTGCTGCCCGTTGATTCTGAGGGCCCATCGACCAGGGCTTGTCTGCCATCGCGATCTCCCCAGCCCGCATGGGCGTGGCGCCGAGACAACCCTGGTTGCGCACTGCAAATCAAGATCGTCCGGCGCGGCCGAGGTCCTCGACGCGCGGCCGGCATCTCGGCTAGGTGAGGCGGCTCGATTCGCACAGGGGAGGCTACTATGCGCCAGGGCCGTCTATCGGTTGCCGGACTGAGCGTCCTGTTCGCAGTAGGGCTGGCGCTGTGGGAGGTCTATTTTTTCTGGTTCGCCGGCTCGTTCAGGAGCCTGGAAGGGACCGTTGGCCTGTTCACGCCAGAGCGGCTCGGATTCAACATGGCATGGCTTGTCGCCGTCTATCTGACGTTTCAGCTCATTTCGATTCCCTTCGCGCTGCCCTCGGCCACCGGCCGATTCGTGGGCGTGATCGATGGGATGGCCTCGCTCCTCCCGCTAGCGGTGGTGCTGATCGCGGTTTTCGGCAAGCCGCACCTGATCGGCAGCGGCCCGCGCTGGGAGGCGGCCTTCCTGCTCATTTTCATCACCATGGTCGATCTGTTCGGCGGATATACCTTCAATATCGCGCTCAGTCGCCGCACCATGGACGTCACGCCAGTCACGCCGGCCTGAGGTTCCGATGCGTTTGCGTTTCCGTAACGTCTGGGAACTAGAGCAGACGTCGCCCCGATGGACTCGGTGCGAGCATGGGGCTCGGTCTGCTCCCTCTCCCGCTTGCGGGGGAGGGGTGAGGAGGGGGTACGAAAATGCCTATTCGCCAGCCATCTCCTGCCTCTCGGACGAAGCCGGTCGCGCGCCGGGCGCCTGATCTCGGAACATCGGCAATGTCGAAGACCGTGATGATCGTGGAGGACAACGAGCTCAACATGAAGCTTTTCCACGATCTATTGGAAGCGCACGGCTATGACACCGTCGCCACGCGCATCGGCATCGAGGCGCTCGATCTCGCCCGCAAGCACCGCCCCGACCTGATTTTGATGGATATTCAATTGCCGGAGGTGTCCGGTCTCGAAGTGACGAAGTGGCTCAAGGAGGATCCCGAGCTCAAAGCCATTCCGGTGGTTGCGGTCACCGCATTTGCGATGAAGGGCGATGAAGAGCGCATCCGCGAGGGCGGCTGCGAGGCTTATCTGTCGAAGCCGATCTCCGTGGCCAAATTCATCGAAACCATCCGCCGCTTTCTCGACGCGGCGTGAAATGAATCCGGCTCCTTGCATGGGAATTTGCTGTTAGCGCGAAGAGTCGTGGCTCGCCCCGCCGTTTAAGCTGACCAAATTCTCTTGCTTATCCACAAGGTAATTTGTTGATTTCCGAGGCGGTTGCGCTAGGTTGCGCAAGGCGGTGGAAGGGACTTCTGGTTTGGGCGAGAAAGCCCGGGCCGGGGGGCATTTAGCATCGCCTATCACTTTGATAACCCTACGGAATGCTCAGGTCCGCCGCATCTCCTGGGTCCGTGGGGTTTCGGCCGGTTCGGGGGCGGTAAGAGTGGCCTCCTCATGACACCGCTCCCGACCGGCCACCTTGCCTGAGGGGCACGGCGCTCTAATTCACAGCCCAATTGAGGAAAATAAGGCCTTGGTTGGACCGCGACACGCTGCGCGGCATCACTTAATTTTGGCTTCGCGGAACTCGACGTGCTTCTTGGCGACGGGGTCGTACTTCTTCTTCACCAGCTTCTCCGTCATCGTGCGCGAATTCTTGCGCGTCACGTAATAGAAACCGGTGTCGGCGCTGGAGACCAGTTTCACTTTGATGGTGGTGGCTTTCGCCATGGCGAACCTCGAATGCTAATGCGGGCGCAACCTAGCGGCGGTACCAGCAATGTCAATGCGCAGGCGCCTCATGTTTCGATCTAAGCGAGTGAGACACCAGCAACGCGCCGCAAAACTCCGCTCATTCCCGCGCAAGCGGGAATCCAGGGCTGAGGTCTGGGTCCCCGCTTTCGCGGGGACGAGCGGGATGCGCGCACTGAGACACGGCTAGTCCTTCACAACATCTCGCGCCGGAACCGGCCGCGCGGCATGCTGTACATGGGGACTGGCAGCTCGTGCGCGAAACCGTCCGCGATGCGCGCGTCGAGCTCTTCCAGCATCACGCCGGTGACCGCCGGCATGTCGAGTTCTTTTGCCTGCGCGAGCGGCATCCAAACCAGTTCAACAAGCTCGGCGTCGGGTCCGGTGACGCCCTCAATGCGGTGCGCGACCGCGCTCGCATCCATGGTGAAGAAGCGCGCGTCGAAGCGGCGCGGCCGCCCCGGCGGGGTGATGGCGCGGCCGATGAAATGCAATGCGCCGAGATCGGGAAGAATCGTCGTCGCGGCAAAGTCGGTCCAAGGGCCGCGCGGGACTTTGTTCGTCGGCTCGCCAGGCACTCCGAGCGCCAGGCCCGTTTCCTCGAATGTCTCGCGGATCGCGGCAAGCGCCAAGGCGCGCGCCTTCGCCGCGCTCGGGCGCTGCAGCCGCTTCATCAGATGCGCTTGCGTGTGCGGATGAAGGTCTTGCGCGACCGGCATGCGCCGGTCGGCCGCATCGACGCGGCCGCCGGGAAACACGAACTTTCCGGGCATGAATTTATGGCCGAGGTGGCGCTTGCCCAGAAGAACTTTCGCAATTGGCCCGGCTCGATCGACGAGGATGAGCGTTGCCGCATCCTTGGGCCGGACATAAGGCGACGAGAGATCGCGCTCGACCTCGTTCATGCGCCTGACGAAGCGCTCCATCCGCTCCAGTCGCTCGGAGACCACGTCGCTCATCGATTTCTCGTCCCCGCCCGTCGCTTTGCGCGGTGCGCGCGGGGCGCATGCTCCCGCCGTATATGACCCCGGCCTGCGCCGGTATAGCGGCCCTCGGAGAGAATTTCGAAGCGCAGCGCGCCCGCGACCGGCGCGGCCTCCACCAGCCGCACCGTGACGCGATCGCCGAGCCGATAAGTCTCGCCGCTGCGTGCGCCGATGAGCGCGTGTCGGTCCTCGTGATAGCGAAAATAGTCCGCGCCGATCGTGCGCGCGGGCACGAAGCCGTCGGCCCCGGTGTCGTCGAGCTTGACAAAAAGCCCGGCGCGGGTCGCCCCGGAGATGTGCCCGGCAAAAGTCGCACCGATGCGATCGGCGAGGAAATGCGCGATCAGGCGGTCGAAGGTCTCGCGTTCGGCTTTCATGGCGCGGCGCTCGGCGCCGGAGATTTGCGCGCCAATCTCGCCAAGCGCAGCCGCGTCCTGCTCCTGCGGCAGGCCGCCGTCACCGAGCCGCAACGCGCGAATGAGGCCGCGGTGGACGATGAGGTCAGCATAGCGGCGGATGGGCGAGGTGAAATGCGCGTAGCGGCGCAGGTTCAAGCCGAAATGCCCGTAATTCTCCGCGGCGTATTCGGCCTGCGCCTGCGTGCGCAGCACCACCTCATTAACGAGCTTCTCGACGTCGCGGCCTTTCACCCGCGCAAGGATGCGGTTGAAATGCTCGGCCCGCAACGTACCGCCCTTGGGAAGCGAGATGTCGAGGCTGCGCAGGAACTCGCGTAGCGCATTCACCCGTTCGGGGTCGGGCTCGTCGTGCACGCGGTAAATCAGCGGCACGCGAGCGCGTTCCAGCGACTCCGCCGCCGCGACGTTGGCGAGGATCATGAATTCCTCGATCAGCCGGTGCGCGTCGAGGCGCTCCGGCGTCATGACCCGATCGACGGTGTTGTGCGCGGTGAGCACGATCTTGCGCTCGGGAAGATCGAGATCCAGCGGCGCGCGTGCATCGCGGGCGTGCTTGAGCGCGCGGTAAGCCAGATAGAGCGGCTCGAGAACGGTGGCGAGCAGTGGCCCGGTGGCTTCATCGGGCCAACCGTCGATGGCCGCCTGCGCCTGTACGTAATTGAGCCGCGCCGCCGAGCGCATGAGCACGCGGTGGAAGCTGTGCGAGCGCTTGCGGCCGTCGGCGCCCACGACGAGCCGCACGGCAAGCGCCGGGCGCTCCTCGCCAGGCCGCAGCGAGCAAAGCTCGTTGGAGATGCGCTCCGGCAGCATCGGCATGACCCGATCGGGGAAATACACCGAATTGCCGCGCATGAGCGCCTCGCGGTCGAGCGCGGAACCGGGCCGCACGTAGTGCGCGACGTCGGCGATGGCGACGCTGATGACGTAACCGCCGGGATCGCTGGGATCGTCATCGCGCGCGGCGTGCACCGCGTCGTCGTGATCCTTGGCATCCGCCGGATCGATGGTCACGAGCGGCAGGGCGCGCCAGTCCTCGCGGCCGGCAAGCCGCGCCGGCTTGGCTGCCTCCGCTTCCGCGATTGCCGCGGTGGGGAAGACGTGCGGGATCGAATGGGCGTGAATGGCGATCAAGCTCACAGCGCGCTCGGTCGCGAGCGAGCCGAGTCTTTCCGTCACGCGCGCGCTCGGCAGGCCATAGCCGCTTTGCCGCGCCGCGACCTCGACCGCCACCAGATCGCCATCGCGCGCGTCAGCGCTGGCGCCCGGGGCGATCGCAAGCTCGCGGCCGAGCTCTTTCTTGTCGATCGGCGCAAGCCGCCCGCCGCCGCCCGGCGCGGCGCGGAAAATGCCCAGCACGCGTTGCCGCCTGCGCTCGATGAGCTTGATGACGCGCCCGTTGTGGCGGACCGGATCGTCCGCGTCCGCGCTCTCCTCGAGGCGCAGCAAAGCGCGGTCGCCGATGCCGGCGACCTCGCTCGGACGGGCTCGGCGCGGAATGCGCACGCGGATTTTTGGTGCTGCGCCGCGCTCGGCCTCATCCCATTCCGTCGGCAGCGCGATCAGCTCGCCGTCGGAATCGCGTGCGGTAATGTCGGCGAGCACGACCGCGGGCAATGTGCCGGGATGATGCAGTTTCTTGCGCCGGCGCTCGACCAATCCATTGTCGGCGAGCTCACGCAGCATGCGCTTGAGCGCCGCCCGGTCGGCATTCTTGAGGCCGAAGGCACGCGCGATCTCACGGGTGCCGATCTTGCCGGGCGCTTTGCCGATAAACGCGACGAGGTCTTCTTTGGAGGGGAATTGAGGCTTGTTATGGGGACGTTTCACGAAAATAAAATCCGCGAGTGAAACTCGCTTATAGGGTGAGATGTGGATACGAGCGATTGATTTCGCCAGTCACTAGCTTTGAAGATCGGTGCGATCAACGCCGATTCCGGAAATCTTCCAGCTCTTTGTCACTGGTCCCGCAGTTTGCTCGGCCGCTCCTTTTTCCGCCGCGAGGGCGCCTTGGGAGCCTTCGGTTTTGGCGCAGCTTCGGATGCGGCGCTGCGCGCTTTGGCGGGAGCGCGCGGTTTGCCGCCGCGCGCGCGCCTCGCGTCCAATAGGCCGACGGCCTGTTCCAGCGTGATCGTTTCCGGAGTGAGATCCACGGGCAGCGTGGCATTGACCCCGTCGTGGGTCGCATAGGGGCCGTAGCGTCCGGTCTTCACCACGATGGGCCCGCCCTTCTCTGGATGATCGCCAAGCGCGCGGCCGCGAGCAGCGCCGCGCCGGCCCTTGTGCTTGGCACGCTTTTCCTCGATCAGCGCCACAGCGCGGTTGAGCCCGATGGTGAGCACGTCCTCGCCTGCCGTGAGATTGGCGTAGGTCTTGCCGTGCTGCACGTAAGGCCCGAAGCGGCCCACGCCGGCGATGATCGGCTCTCCGTCGCCGGGATGTTTTCCGATCTTGCGGGGGAGGGAAAGCAGCCCGAGCGCGCGGTTAAGATCGACGTCGTCGGCGGAAAGTCCTTTGGGTAGGCCCGTGCGCTTGGGTTTCTCGCCTTCGGTTGCTTCCCCGAGCTGGATATAGGGCCCGAAGCGGCCCGAGCGGAGCGTGACTTCGAGCCCGCTCGCCGGATCTTCACCGAGCTTTTTCATCCCGTTTTCAGGGCCGCCGTTGCCGTTGGTTGGCGCGAGCGGGCGCGTATAGCGGCACTCGGGATAATTGCTGCAGCCGATGAAGCCGCCGAACTTGCCGAGCTTGAGCGAGAGCCGGCCGGTCTCACAGCTTGGGCATTTGCGCGGATCGGCGCCGTCCGCGCGCGGCGGAAACAGATGCGGCGCCAGCATCTCGTCGAGCGCGTCGATGACCTGCGCGACCCGCAGCTCCTTGATGTCGCCCACGGCGGCGGTGAACTCGCGCCAAAAGTCGCGCAGCAAGTCGCGCCAGGCCATCTCGTTGTTGGAGATGCGATCGAGCTGCTCTTCGAGACCAGCCGTGAAGTCGTATTCGACGTAGCGCGCGAAGAAGCTTTCGAGGAAAGCGGTCAGCACCCGCCCCTTGTCCTCGGGCACGAGTCGCTTTTTCTCGATCCGCACGTAGCCGCGGTCCTTGAGCACCTGCAGGATCGAGGCATAGGTGGAGGGCCGGCCGATGCCGAGCTCTTCCATGCGCTTGACCAGCGATGCTTCCGAATAGCGTGGCGGCGGCTCGGTGAAGTGCTGGCTGGCGTCGATCTTGCGCTTGGCGAGCGTTTCGCCCGCGCTCATCTCCGGAAGGCGGCGTCCGTCTTCGTCGCCGGCGACGTCGTCCTCGCCCTCCTGGTAGAGCGTGAGGAAGCCGTCGAACTTCACCACGGTGCCGGTCGCGCGCAGCTCGATGACCCTCCTGCCGCCACTGATGGCCGGGGAGGCGACCGTAGCGGTGATGTCGGCCGTGGTGCGCTCGAGCTCGGCAGATTCCATTTGGCTCGCCACCATGCGCAGCCAGATCAGCTCGTAGAGCCGCGCCTGATCGTGGTCGAGGAACGATTTCGCCTCGCGTGGGCGGCGCCCGACATCCGTCGGCCGGATCGCCTCGTGCGCCTCTTGCGCATTCTTGGTCCTGGCCTGGTACTGGCGCGCGGACGGCGGCACATAGTCTTTGCCGTAATCGCCCCCGATCAGCCGGCGGGTCGCGGCGAGCGCCTCTTCCGCCACATCGACGCCGTCGGTGCGCATATAGGTGATGAGGCCGATAGTCTCACCATCGATGTCGACCCCCTCGTAGAGCCGTTGCGCGACGCGCATCGTATGCGCGGGCGCAAAGCCGAGCTTGCGGCTCGCTTCCTGCTGCAGGGTCGAGGTGGTGAAGGGAGGGGGCGGGTTGCGCCGCGCCGGCTTGGCCTCGACATTGGCAACGCTGAAACTGGCGCTGTCCAACGCTTGCCTGATGGCCTCGGCCTCGCTGCCGGAGCCGATGTCGAGGCGCTGAATCTTCTGCCCATCGGCGCCGACAAGACGGGCCTCGAACTCCTCGCCCCGCGGCGTGGCCAGCGTCGCCACCAGCGACCAGTATTCGCGCGGGACGAATTTTTCGATTTCGAGCTCGCGATCGCAGACGAGCCGCAGCGCCACCGACTGCACCCGGCCGGCCGAGCGCGCGCCGGGCAGTTTGCGCCAGAGCACCGGTGAGAGCGTGAAGCCCACGAGATAATCGAGCGCGCGGCGGGCGAGGTAGGCATCGACCAGCGCGCCGTCGATCTTGCGCGGGTGCTTCATGGCGTCGAGCACCGCCTGCTTGGTGATGGCGTTGAACACCACCCGCTCGACCGCCTGCTGCTTGAGCGCGCGCTTTTCCTTCAACGCTTCGAGCACGTGCCAGGAGATGGCCTCGCCCTCGCGATCGGGGTCCGTGGCGAGAATGAGCTTGCTCGCTCCCTTGAGCGCGCGGGCAATCTCGTTGAGGCGTTTTTGGGACTTGTCGTCGACCTCCCAGATCATCCGGAAATTGTGCTCGGGGTCGACCGATCCGTCCTTGGCCGGCAGATCCCGGATGTGCCCGAACGAAGCCAATACCTCGTAGCCGGAGCCAAGGTAGCGGTTGATTGTTTTCGCCTTGGCCGGAGACTCGACGACGACGATATTCATGTATTCCAATAGGTTAGTGGGAAAGGCGAGCCGCCGGTCCTGCAGAATCGGGCGCCCTTGTCGCGGCGAAACATGGGGTTGTCAACCCTCTCTGTCAAACCGGCGCGATGCCCCGGCCCGTGGCGCAACCCACGCCATCGGCATCTCACAGGGCCAAAAACCGCAATTTTGTGCGGCAGGTTTATGCAGCAGCATAAGGTGCTTGCGGGCAAGAGCGGCGATTATTGTTCAACCCAAAGGCGGCGGCATTCGGCCGCTCATTAACGATCTTCGGTCGCCGAGCCCATGGCCGCCGGCGGGATGCGTTGCTGGAAAGGTACAGCTCCACAATTTTCTCTTGTGGAAATTGGCGGGGCGCAATTCCACCGCCCTCGGCGGCAACGGTTCCCGGCGTGGAACCTACAGCCGTGGGTTCAGGGCCGGGGGGATCAGGCCATGTGGATCATCATGTACGTCGCCGTAATGGCGTCGCTTCGGGCAATGGGGCTCGCGCCGAGTTTGGCGCCAATCAGGACCGACGACGATCGCCGGCCGCCTTTCGGCGATATCTGAGTCGCAGATAGGCGCTTTTGGTCACGCCGCGTTGGCTGAAGTGCTTACAGCTGTGACACCAGGGCGCCGCCGTGGCGCTCGAGGCCGCCCGCGAGCGCTCGAGTTCGAGCAGGGAGATGTTCATGTTGGAAACAGTGCGCCGGCTCGGTACTGCTACAAGCGGCCTGCATCGGAGCATGAAAGACACCGCCGACGCGGTTGGCGCGTTTTTAGTCGACGTATTTCATTACCTGGCCCTGTTCGCAATTGGCGCGACAACCGTCTGGTCAGCGGTTGCAGCTTTCATCGGAATGACAGCCCGAGGTCGCGCGAGCCTCGCAGACATCCTCCTCTTATTCATCTATCTTGAAATTGGAGCGATGGTCGGCATTTATTTCAAGACCACGCACCTTCCGGTGCGGTACCTGATCTATATTGCAATTACGGCGCTCGGGCGCGTGCTGATCGAAATTGTAGGCGCCGAGCACCAGACAGGCACGGACATCCTGGTTATAACGGGCGCAATTCTCCTTCTATCATTCGCCGTTCTGGTCCTAAGATTCGGGTCATACAAATATCCTTCCGAACGGCCGGCATCTGACTTGGCGACATAGAGTTCGTGCAACGCCAAAACGCCGGCTGATCGCGCTTATCTCAAGCCGATGGCAAGGCGCGGTCGATGAGACGGCGCGGCATCGGCAGAGACCTCGGCGTGATCCAGGCGGGCTTGCGGCCTGTTTGAGCTCGCCTACGAGAGGCCGGGCAGAAGAAGATACTCGAGCAGCGCCGTGCCGCCAAAACTTCCAAGCGGCAAAAGCATTGCGCGCACCAGAGGCTGCTGGGAAAACGGAGTAAAGGCACCGTCGCGCAGTTCTTCTATTCGACGCGACAACAGTTCCAGCTGTCCGGCAAGCCGCTCTCCATCCTGCGATTGTCTGACCGCCATGATTCGATCGTTGAGTCGGCGGAGCGCCCTAGCGCGCAAGGCCTCCGCCGACAATCGCAATGCTATAGCGCAGCCGCTGACGATGAGCAGGGCGATGCCCATCGTGATGACATCAGGAACGCTTAACCCGTAATTCGCGAACAGCCGGCTGCGCGAGACGACCATCAACGCGATGATCAAGAAGGGATAGTAGATGAACGTGGTTACGACCTTGGTGCGTTTGGAGACGAAGACAAGGTCGATCCAGTCGTCAACGATGTCCGGTGGAAGCCTAAGGCGGTCGGTGAATTGCTGCAGCGTCTTCGGCGGCCAAATGCCCGTCTCCGTACGAAACCCCCTGATGACGCGCCAGGTGAGTAGCGTCGTGTCCGCCACGGCAAAGATGAGAAACCACGTCGCCAGAACGAGCGCCCCCGTCACGATCATGTAAGCCGCCAAGCTGACGGTTCCTCGCGCCGGAACAGGCGGGTTGCCGAATGCAACGGTTAGGATCGGCCAAAGCAGGGCTATGGCTACCATTCCAGCAGCGGCCCGGTAAAACCGCGCACGCTGGTACCCTTGATAAATGTACATCCCCCAGAAGCGAAACATGTGGTCGGGCACGCGCTCATCCTTGGCGGTCACGCGCTCGGCCGGCAGCAGATACCAAAAATGGCTCACAAATCGAATCCATGGCGGAATCTTGCCGACAAGCGTTTTTTGTTCGGCTTCTACCCGTTGTCGTGTCTCCACGAGATTCAGGTCTTGAAATATTTTCTCGATATTTCCGTTCAGCAACTGGTAACCGCGAATGATGAGCCCAACGCAAAGCGCGAGCGTCACCGCGCGCAGCAAAATCGTCGGCCACAAGCTGAGACCGTTGAGCAGTATCATCGGCTGGTCGTCTTGCGTGAGCGAGCGCGCGAGTAAAGGCCAAAGCCAGTGAATCACTATCGCCACCGCAAAGATGATGACCCCAAATCCGATGAGGATCGCCAGGCCCCGCGCTGCGAGCTCAGGGTAGCTGTTCGAAGCTCTCATGAGGGTATCGATGCGCCCCCAAACTCGGCGCCTGAAGGGATAGGAGGCGGCACACACGGCAAGGACTGAGAACGCCGCGGCCACAGGGATACTCACATTTCGGAACGTCGCCGTCGCGAGTGGGTGGATCTCCTCACATTCAAATCGTTTCTGACATGTCTCGTTATCGGTTCGGGTATTTTCCAATTCGTATTGCGTATCGTGCGACGGGTCTGGGGTGGCAAATTGGACCGCGCGCACGCTGCCGACCTCGAACATGCGGGGCCTCAACCAAGCCGCAGGAGCCCCCGTCATGCCGCGGATGGCGATGCGGGTCGCCAGAAATGCCGCGGTTTGATAGCTGCTGCGAAACGGCGGGGTTTCTCCTTGCACGGCGGGCCGCAGCTGCAGCCCGAAGCTGGATGCCACGAGGAGATTACGCGTGTAGGTCAGCGCACTCGGGTGCAGCACCAGAGCGTCGAGGTCCGTCGTGAAGAACAGCGCGCTCGGCACCAGCGGGCGCAGCGCTTGCAGCACCAGCAGCTTGTCGTAGAGATCGGAGCCAAGAATGCCCACTGCCTCGACACCCTTGGAATCTTGCTGGCGCAGTTCGCCATCGAGTTGCTGGATGCGTTCGCCGAGACGCCTCAAGTAATCGAATTGTCCCTGTCCTTCGGCTCGCTCCTGCGGCTTGGCATCAGAGCCAGGCTTGGCGCTGTCTTTGGCGTCCTTGTCCTGCCTACTGGTCTTGGAACCGCTGCTGGCGCCCGGGGCCTCGCTGCCCGGCACCTGCCCGTCGAGGCCGCGCAGATATTTGAAGCGATGCAGCCAGGGCTTGTTGACATACGGATCGGCGTCGGTTTGCAGACACCCCCCTGCGATTTTGTCTTCGTCTTCGCCGAAACACCGGGCGATGGAGTCGGGCAGTGCCCTCCCGTAGAGAGTGTCCCATTCCGAGACCAGCGCGATGTGGCTGGCCTTGTCGTTAACTTTCCGCAGTCTCAGCTCAGCCCTGATGGTGAGCGCGAGCGCCTCGTCCGAGGCAATCATCCGGTAGAGCTTGATTCCTTTTTTCGCGAAGAAGTCCTGCAGGCACGTGTCCGAGCTGAGGCAAGTGGGACCGCGCGAAACATAATCGGGGATCAGCGTCGGATCGTCGGCGGTGGCGCTGTTGATATAAAATTCAGGGCGCGCGGATTCGGGACAGAGGGACGGTCCATCCTTGCCGCTTTCGTCCACCATGGCTTGCAGCGTGGTCGAGAAGCTCGGACCGAGAATCGTAGCTTTTGCCCAAGGTACGGATGATCCGCCAGCGACGAGAGATCGACACAAGAAGCCCTCGAATTGCTTCAGCGGCGAGTTGTTCAAGGCGTCTTCGTCGAACCAAAGTAACAGAACGCCCTTGTACGGGACGCTCTCACGCCTTGACTTCGGCTCGAACCACTCAAACGGGACGACCTTAGGCGACTGCAATTCCTGTGCGGGATCCGGTGGAACGGCGGCGGGCCAGTAAAAGCCGACATGTTCCGAGTCGACGGGCGCGAAGCCCTCGGCATTCAAGCCGGCGAGGATCGCATAACGTGTGCGTCGTCGCGATTCGTGTTGCTCTGAATAAGGCGCTCCGGAGACAGGGGCGACCATGACAAGCAGAGGTTTGGGTAACTGCCATCCCAGCTCCGTTTCGTTCAACGGCGATTGGCAATGACCCTTCATGCGGTCTTTGACGCTGCGGTCTTTGATCGCGTCCGGCTGGCAGTTCTCGGGCTTGAGCTCGGGAGACCGCGCCAAGACATCGGCCACGGCCGCGAACGGGTCTTGCCATAACCGAGCATCCACATCCTGCACGCCCGCGCGCTGGGCTATGACGGCCTCGCTAGTCGGCGGCCGACTGCCCTCGAGCGGAAGCTGATGCGCCACAAAGTATGTGCCGGCTGCCGCCAGCAAGAGCCAGATAAAGCCATTGCCGCCGATATTCGGGCTCGGCTGCTTTGTGTCGGCTGCCATGGCCACTTCCCCGGGCCGCAACGCAAGGTGCTTCGAGCCGCACAGGATGAACGAGGACCCGGACACGCAAAGAGTTTGGCGAGCGGGCCCGTCCGTTCGATCCGGCGTGATGTCACTTCATCGAAACACCTCAGCGTTGGCGCTACGTTGGCTGCAAGATTGCATCAGAGCGACTCCAGATATTCTTCGACGCTGATCTTGGCATATCCCGGCCGGCTCGCCTCCGCAGCCGGGGCAAGCTCGACCTCAGGCGCGCTGTCGATGTTGTCGCTCGCAAGATTCTCCCAATCATGCTCGAAGATTTCGGCGAAATACGCTGCGAGCTTCGCGTCCTCGAAGAGGAGGCTCGCGTCGCGATTGAGCGATATGCCCTGCTCGGACCAGTTCTGGCTGCCGATAAGGACGCGCTGGCGATCGACCACCACGCCCTTGGTATGGCAGTTCTTCTGCACGCGGATGTTAGCCATATTGAAGCCGAAGGCCTGCAACCCTTCCAGATTGGCTCGCGCATCCGCCTGGTTGAGGATTCGGAAGATGATGCGCACCTTTACGCCAGCCTTCTGTTTCGCAAGCACCGCCGACAGCAGCTGTTTGAGCTTGGTCTGATTGTCGCCCGGGGCATTGAAGGTCTGGTTCTGGATGTAAAGCTCCTCCTTGGCGCTGTTCACCAGCGGCAGAACGAAGTCAAGGAAATTGTCCGGAGTGAGCAATGGTTGGACGTCAAAGACGCGCTCATCATCCAACGGTTTGAAATATTGGAATTTTGCGGCTTTCTCGGCGGCGGTCACCGTGAAGGCCTCTTCCGGGACGAGGAGATCCGGGAACACGAATGCCTCCTCGTCGCCGACGCCGACGTTGTTCTTAAAATCGTTCTGGATATAGGTCTGAAATTGGCCGGTCAGACCGGGATGATCCACGATCGCGTGCCATTCCCGATTGTACTTTGACAGCCAAGAGCGATCCCAGGGTTTCTTCAATGGATTGATGGGCGGCGGCGGCTGGTTCGACGATTGCCAGTTGCCGCTTGAGAGCCAGAATGCAGTCTGGTCGCGAGCTGCTACCTTAATATGATACGAGCTCGCGACCCAACCGTTGACGATGCCGACCTTGACCCAAGCGATTTCGAACTTTTTCCTGAGTGCCTGCTGCAGCTTGTGAACAGTGTCTTTGTCTTTGAGATCGTTTTCCTTGGTCTTGTCGCCAAGGCTTTGTCCCGGCTGCAACGCCAGGGTCATCTTCTTGAAAGTCTTCTTGTGACCCGCCTTCACGATCGCGCCGACGATGTGCTGCGCGCCGAAATCGTACATACCGACCACTAGAGTTTTCGTGGTTCCGGTGAGGAAGGCGTTCAACTGCGCCCAACCCGCGTCTGGGCTGACGTGTGCGATCACGCGCATCTTGGCCTTCACGCGCGAGAGGTGGGCAGCGGGAGGAGGTTTGTAGACGATTTCCGCGGCGAGCGCGTCGACGTTGAGCGCAAGTGCTTCGGTGGCCGCCGACCCTTTCTCCGCGAAGATCAATTCCGGAATAGTCGGTCCCGTCACCTGCACTTTGAGGCCGCGGAACGTCGGCGGAAGCTCCTCCATCTTGGCTGCGTTCAGCTCAGCGACGGTTTTCTTCTGCCGCACTGTGACAACGAGCGCACGTTCGTTGGTGATGCGTCCGTCCTGGAACACATAGCCGAGGCGCACGCGCATCACGTTCGGCCGATTCTCTTTGAGCGCGGTCTGCGCGGCGGCGAGCATGTCCTGGGTATTACGGTCGTCGAGCTTCGCCGCCGGTGCAGGCGCTGGGCCGACCGGCGCCGACACCAGCACGGCCGCGGCGCCGGGCGCTGGCACGGGCGCAGCCACCCCGCCACCGACATTTATCGTAATGGTAACCGGGATGGTCGAAACTGCAGAACTATCCTGTCCAACCGTCGCTGCCGCTCTGCTTTCCCCGGGAGACGATATGGCGGTTACAACGGGCGGCGATACGAGCGGCGACACATCCTTGTCGCTCACCAGCATTGCATCGAATAGGTCACGCTGTGCCGGATTCGTTATCCGGGCACGAAGGTCCTTGATGATGCAGCTGATACGCACGCCTTCATTGGCGACCCACTTGATCCGATCCTCGCCCATTTCCGGCCGCCAGGGATGGCCGTCGACCGCCATGGTGCGACCGTCAGCGGTCTTAGCCGGAACGCCCGAATGATGTAGCGCGACGATTTCCCAACGGTCGTTGAACACGGCGGCCCCCGACGAGCCGGGTGCAGTATCGGTCTCGTAATGAATAAAATTCGGCAGTATGTCGACGATTTGGTTCTCGCGCAGGCTCACCTGCTTTGGTTCGCCGCCGGGGTGCTGAATGATATTGCCCCATTGCGCGGCGATTGCCTTACCCTCGTCCTCCGAGAGACGGTTGTTCCCGAAATCGCTGAGTGCGTGTCCCGTCGCATCCCGCCCGCGAACCGCTACCACAGCATAGTCGAGCGCTTGGTCGTTGAAGAAGAAAGTGTCGGGATCCAATTGGAACACTGAGCTTCCGACCAGTGTCCCGTCGCCGCGCCGTTGATAATTGAATTCGGCGAGCGAGCTGCGGGCGGATAAAGCGTTCTCAAGCACGTGGTGGTTGGTCATCAGCAGGCGCGGCGAGACCATGAAACCCGTCGCGAACGCCCCGGCCTGTCCACCGGACACATTGACCCAAATGCGAGCGATGGTGCGGCTGACGCGCAATCCTTCGTCCAAGAACGCCACACCCATGAGATCGTTTGTGCCGAGGATGCGCTCGAAAGCAGCCTCGGGCGGAAGACCCCGCGTTTCGCCCGCCATCACCGCGGAGGGCTTCTCGACTATCAGCTTTTTTTCGATGTCCATCCGCAGCCCACGACGATCCAGAAATTTCTGAATACGATCCGGGCTGTCTACGTCGAGATAGCGCTTCTGGGCGATGAGCCGCTTATTGCGCGCGCGCTGCGGCTGTCGTTCCGCGTAACGCTTCTCCGTTTGATCCAGCTGAAACTTGCTGAGCAACATTGAGCCCTCCCCTTACAAGTGCCCAGTCTGTTGCCACGAGAGATGTGGTCGAGTGTAACACGCCCTGCGGTTAACACCTATATGAACTTGAACGGCGCACGCGATCGTGTCCGCAGCAACTCCAGCCGTTGCCATTCAATTTCGCTATGACGACCTCGCTCAGCGAAAATGGACCTCGGGGGAACCGGCAGGAGCGGTCGTCGGAACGTTACACATCCGCCTTAGATCACCTAGGGTCCGCCGGTTGCTTACGACGTGATCTCCACAGGCCGTCAGGTCGTCGGGAGTGAGCTGGCAGAGCAATTTAAAGCCGGTTTGAAGGTCCTCGATCACGTGATCGAACAGAAGCGTGTCGATCACTTTCTGATTCCGGACACCCTCCACCCGTCTGCTCATCGCCTGATGCAGGTCTCGCACGCGTAGTACGAATGGAGAACTCGCGTTTGAAAGATTCAGCTGCCCATAAGAGAGATGGTATTTCTTGTAATACTGGTCCTTCGCGCTGATCCACGCTCCTCCGAACGTCGTGTCCTGCAACAAGAATACGGTTCGCTTGACGCGGCATACCAGGATCGTCGTCGCACACATCGGGCACGGTTCGAGCGAGGTATAAATCGTGGCGCCGCGCTGCAGAAAGTCTGCATCTTCCGCGCCATCGTCATAAAACATTTGCGTCCGGTAGTAATCTTCGACGGTGGTTGCCGGCGCACGGGGCCGTTTCGCCCCGATTCGCGCGATAGCCATTCGCAATGCTCTTTGTTCGGCGTGCTCGACGGGGCTTTGGTGCGCATGAATCTGATTGTGTTCGAGCGCCAAAACCTCGCCGTCGACGTTGTCGATGATGAGCGCGTGAATGTTCAATCCTTGAAAATGCGTCGGTTGAGTCGCGCTGCCGTCTCCGAGGCTGATCGGCGGATCGAACCGCAAGTAGAGCGAGGAGAGAAGCCCGAGAAAAGCAAGAGCATCGCGTTCGGCGTGGAATAATGAGAGGTCTGCAGCGCCGTCCATTGAGAAGCCTCCGAGGTTCGCGGCATGCGCAACTCAAATGCGCAACCTGCGGCAGAATTCCGCACTTGACAATTCAAAGGTGCAGCATTGAACTTATCGGTGCAATTGGATTTGCGCCATGTATGCGTGGGTAAGCCGCATTGTCCTACGATTGGCGCCAGCATCGGATGCGTGCTGACTGCTCGACCCGTGTATGAAATCACGGGGCCGATCGCATGGGCTACTCAATTCTACTTCTGAGGGTTTTGACGCACTCTATCATTTCGCTGACGACGCCGTCGCAAGGAAAGGGATGTCGATCATGCGCTACAGCCAACCTCTTCTCGCCGGAATAGCAGCAGTTGGCCTGATCATGCTGTCTGGACCGTCTGCGCAATCGCAGAGGCAAAAGATGCCGGTCGCCGCTGCTGCCGCCGCCAATCAAACGCAGCCGCCGCCCCTGAAATGCACGCCCGCCGCGAGCCCCGATCCCTTCCTTCCCGATCCTTTCAAGTTCAGGCTGGCGGGTGATTTCCCCGCGGGATTGCTGCCGATCGACGACAAGGTCAAAGACAGCATCATGAAGTCGGGGCTGCCGTGTCAGGAAAACGTGCGGCCAACGGGGCAGGAGTTTCTGGAAGCCGAGGGTCTGGAAAACCTGCAACGCGGTTTTGACTTCTACTCGTGGCGCACCTTTCTCGCCCTCAATTCACCCGCCGACGGAAAAACCTCCGTTGATCATGCGAAGGCAGACATGCCGGCGCGCTGGGAGGACATGGACAGTTTCAAGCCGCTGCTGGACGTCATGTTGCCGGCCAACCTGCAGCCGAAATGGCCGACTGACAGAGCCGGGATGGAGGCCGAGCGCAAGCGGCTGGTGCCGGAGCAATGCCGCGAGCTGCACCAGCAGTTTCCTGACAGGATGATCGTGAAAATGATCGAGGAAAGCTTCAACGAGCCGTTCAAGACCGGCCCGTTGATCGATCAGCAGGGCCACTACGCCGTCTTCGACATCCTGATGAATCGGGAGATGTTCAACTATATCACGACCAATCACCTCAATACCAAGGCCGGACAGACGAGCGCGGCCAATTCCGGCCTCACGGTGGACTTTCCGGCCGGCACGCATGACACGCTTGGCGCCTTCATGCTGAAAGTCTCCTGGAAGATTCTGGTGGAAGACGAGATCAAGGCGCAAAATTTCCACGCGGTGAAGGCGCTCGTCCTGATGCCGCCGCCCATTGACCCAAAAGCGAAGCGGAAATGTGTTGCTAAAACTCTGGGATTGATCGGCTTTCATGCGGTGCACAAGACCGTGGGCCGCCCGCAATGGATCTGGACCTCGTTCGAGCACATCAAGAACGTGCCGGACAGGGACGAGGTCACCGCAAGAACCTTCGACGGTCCGTACAGCTTCTTCAGCGTCAGCTGCAAGAATGACTGTCCGAAAGAGAACGCGACGCCGCCGCGGCCATGGGATCCCGAGCCTGCGCTGGAGTTACGGTTCCGGAAGGACGACTCATTCAAGAGTCAGATCGTTCGCGAGACGCCGCTCGGAAATGCGACCAAGAACATGAACAAGATCTTTCAAAGCATGTTGCAGGACAGCGTGTGGAAAAATTACATGCTGGTAAATACGCAATGGCCGAGCGCGTTTGCCTGCACGTCGCTGCGCTCGCTAAGCTTCACTGCGCCCGCACCCAAGAACGATTTCGTGAGGCAGCCCGACATGACGTGCTCGCCCGCGCCGACGTTCATGGCGAACTCCACCCTGGAAACCTACAGCCAGGGCGATGTTCCGCAGGCGTCGTCAAGTTGCATCGGCTGTCATGGCAACGCGGTGAGCTTCCAGACGGGTCCGTCGAACCCGAAGCCTGGCACCATCAATCTCAACCAGTCGGATTTCACGTTCATGCTGGAGAAGGCGCAGTAGGCCAACCGGTGTAATCACGCCGCTATCAGTTGGACTCTAATGGTGGGGCCCACTATGGAAACGCTACCGAAGCATCGGCACGATGATCGATCAGGCGCGACGCGCTCGGAACTAGAGGGCGCATTTTCGCGTCGTTCACTGCTCGGCGGCACGGTAACGGTAACTGCAGCGGCGGCCGTAGCGCCCATCGCCGGTTCGGCCTATGCCGCGGGACCGGACGTGGATTCGAAGCAGGACATGATGGCATTCCTGCTGCTTTCCGCTGCGCTCACCGGGGTTCACGTGGTGAATCTGGCGCCCGAATTCAGCCAGGATAGTACGAAAGACATATTGGATCAGGACCCCGGCGTCGATCCGATCAATGTCAAGAACGACTATTTCAAGTGGATTGCCGTCAACGACTCGACGTCGTCATTCGGCAAACTGATTCAGATTGCCAAGGACAATCGTCAGTCGGCAACCGGTATCCTCGCGGCGGTGAACGCCAGCGATGACGATACCAAATTCCTGGCCCGCAGTATTGTCCTGCTCTGGTATCTGGGCTCCTGGTACAAGCCGGGAGATCTGAAGGCCAACGCCGCTACGCCCGGAACCCGCGCACCTACTCCGTCGGTGGTCGTCTCTTCGACGGCATACACTCAGGGATTGGTCTGGCAAATCGTGGGAGCCCACCCGATGGGCTACAGCAATTTGCAGTTCGGTTACTGGTCGCGCGATCCGAACGATCCGAACAATCCAGCTGAAAAATCGAATCGCGGCGTCATCACCGCAACAATTCCCTGAGGAGGCGATTGTGGCCGACGATTGCATCATGTGCGATGTCGCGATCATCGGATCCGGATTCGCCGGGTCCTTGATCGCCAAAGAATTGAGTCAGAAGCCCATCGATACCGCCAATGGGAGGCGACGTCTCAATATCGTTATTCTAGAGGCGGGCCCGGGGGTTCTGCCGAATTTCAACGAGTATCTGGGACGGTTCTACAAGGCGACCATCAAGGTGCCGGAAAGTCCCTACCCCCCAACACTCACCGAAACCGATAAGGATGGCAAGGTGATTAATATTAATCCGGCGAAGCTCGCCGCCGGAAGGCCCAACTCGCGCACGTTATCCGCGTCCAACTGGAAGGATACTAATCAAGCCTACCTTGATCAGACGCAAAGCAAGCGTCCCTTCAAAAGTACCTACGACCGCCTTGCCGGGGGCACATCGCACTGGCTCGGCTCGACACCGCGGCTCGTGCCGAACGATTTTCGGATGAAGACGAAATACGGCAAAGATCAGCCGACCTTTTCGGATTGGCCGATCGACTACAATACGATCAGCCCGTACTACGATAGAGCGGAAGCTGAGCTCGGTGTGTCCGCTGACGTGAAGGAGCAAAGTTTCTGCGATATCACCTTTTCCAAGGGCTACACCTACCCGATGCCCAGGATTCCGCCTTCGGTGTCCGACCAACGCATTGGCGACGCCCTTGCACAGTTGACCGCTGAAGAGACCAACTTTCTCGGAATGGGCAAACCCGTGACCGGGTTCAGGCTGCGGAGCGTGCCGGCGGCCCGCAATTCCCAGCCGTATCGAAATCGCCGCGCCTGCGCGGGTAATACCAATTGCATTCCAATTTGCCCAATCCAGGCCAAATATGATCCGACCATTACGTTGAACGAAGCGACAAACAACGGCGCGAAGCTGAAGGAACGTACAGTTGCCAGTGAGATTCTGGTTGATGAGAATAATCTTGTCAGCGGGATCAACTTCATTACGTACGAGAACGAGCTTGGTCCGAAAACGGGAAGTGGTTGCATCAAGGCCAAGATATACGTGATCGCCGCGAACGGCATTGAGACGCCGCGGCTCCTGCTCATGTCAAAGAATGGGGGCCAAACTGCCAATGGCGTGGCCAATAGTAGCGACATGGTCGGGCGAAATTTGATGGACCACCCTCAATACGTCACCTGGGGATTGCTGCCTGCAAACTCAAAGCCAGCATATCCTTATCGAGGTCCGCTCATTACCTCTGCTATTGGCGATCTCGCTGACGGTCCATTCCGCGCCACGCGCGCCGCCTTCCGGGTCAGTTTCGGAAACGAAGGTTGGAATTTCACGGTTGGCGGTGGCGCGTTCGGCGCCGATCCCCACGTGACGACGCTGGATTTCATCAATGGGATGAATTCCAGCGGGCTCAACAAGAGGAAATTCAGTCAGCTGGCAGCCGACAACAGCGCGCTGCTTGGCGCTGGCCTCGCTTCGACGCTCAGCGATCTGATTTCGCGACAGTTCCGGATCGCATTCGCGTGCGAGCAAAATCCCGACCCCAACAATCGGGTAACGCTGTCCTCGTTCACCGACGCGTTGAATTTACCGCGTCCGCAGATTGCCTACGACATCTCTGACTATACGAAACAGGGTATCGTCACCGCCGTTCGCATGAAAAGGCTGATCTTCGGCAAGCTCAAAGCTGAGGACTTCACCGAGCCTCATGAAGGCGATCCCGCCGGCTTCGATGAGACGATTGACGGCAAACTGGAACAACTAACTTATGGCGGCGCGGGTCACGTCATGGGCACTTACCGTATGGGCGATGATCCGAAGACATCAGTCGTCGATTCCTGGCAGCGCTCGCATGATCACCGGAACCTTTATCTGGTTGGAAGCGGCACCTTTCCGACCGTGGGTACCGCCAATCCAACGCTCACTCTTTCGGCACTGGCGCTCCGAACTGCGGACAGCATTGTCAAAGATTTCAAGCGCACGTGACGGCAGCATTTCAGGTGCAGGTTCGTGCCGATCTTGCTTGAGTGGCTTTGATCGAATGAAGCGTAGTCGGCCGGTGTGACGGCACATCACGCCGGCCGCCTGGTCGCGCCACGATTTGGGCGCTTCGCACCACCATTTCCAGGAATCTTCGCGACGCCATCCGACAACATGGTGAGGATCGAATTCGTTCCAGGAGCAATGACGAGCGCGGACGGTCAGGCGGCCGGCAAGGCGCGATCGATGAGACGGCGTGCCTCGTCGGGAGCGATTTCGCTCGTTCCGTACATGGCGCCGTGGCGGTTCTCAAGCCGCGTGCACGCAAACTGACTGGCGGTCTCGTGGCCGACGCTTTCGCCCAGCGCCGCCGCCGCTGCCACAAGCGCGAGGCGATTGACTGCCGCGCGGGCGTCAGCCTCGGGATTCTCCGCCGAAAACGCCTGCTCCACGAAAGCGAGCGCCGCCAGCGCGCCCGATAGATCGGCGGTCTCTTCGGCGAGCGCGGCCAACACCTCGCGCGCCGCCTCACGTTCGCGGCCGACTGCACGCAGCACGTCGAGGCACATCACGTTGCCGGAGCCTTCCCAGATCGCATTGACCGGCGCCTCGCGGTAGAGCCGCGGCAATAGGCTCTCTTCGACATAGCCGTTGCCGCCGAGACACTCCATGGCCTCGCCGATAACGCCGCCCGCGCTCTTGCACACCCAATATTTCACCACCGGCGTGAGCAAGCGGGCGCGCGCGGCCTCGCGTGGATCGCTCGCGGCGAGATCGAACGAGCGGGTAAGCCGCATGACCAGCGCGGTTGCGGCGTCCACCTCGAGGCAGAGATCGGCGAGCACCGTTCGCATCATCGGTTGCTCGACGAGATGCTTTTGAAAGACAGTGCGGTAGCGCGCGTGATGGATCGCCTGCGCGAGCGCCATGCGCATGATGCCGGCGGATGCGATGGCGCAATCGAGCCGTGTCAGCTGCACCATATTGATGATGGTGGGCACGCCTCTGCCCTCCTCGCCCAAGCGCCAGGCGAACGCGTCCACGAACTCGACTTCCGAGGATGCGTTCGAGCGGTTGCCCAGCTTGTCCTTGAGGCGTTGGTAATGAAGTCCGTTGACCGACCCGTCCGGACGGAAGCGCGGCATTAGAAAGCAAGTGAGCCCGCCCGGCGCCTGCGCCAGCACCAGGAAGGCATCGCACATGGGCGCCGACATGAACCATTTGTGACCGGTGATGGCGTAGCCATCGCCGGTAGGCTGGGCGCGCGTGGTATTGGCGCGCACGTCGGTACCACCCTGCTTTTCGGTCATGCCCATGCCGAGCGTGATCCCGAGCTTCTTCCACCACGGCCGGAATCGCGAATCGTAACGGCGCGACATGATCTTAGGCATGAGCTTTCCCACGAGCTCGCGCTCGAGCGCGAGCGCCGCCACCGCCGCGTGGGTCATGGTGACCGGACAGAGGTGCCCGGTTTCGATTTGCCCGGCCATGTAGAAGCGCGCGGCGCGCAGCACCTGCGCGGGCGCGGCCGCCAGCGTTACATCTTCGCGCCAGGTCGACGCCGCCAAACCCGCAGCGATGCTCTCGGTCATGAACCGGTGGTACGCGGGGTGAAACTCGATGACGTCGCGGCGAAAGCCCTTGGCGTCGAATGCTTTCAGCTCGGGCACATGCTCGTTGGCCGCACGCGCGAGGTCGAACATCTCGGCCGTGCCCCAATGCTTGCCGAAGTCGGACAGCCCCGAGGCATCGCCTCCGCCGCCGTTTGCCGCGACCGCATCCTGGAGCGGCCGATCGCTGTCGTAGAGGTTAACGTCGACATAGGGCGGCGATTGATTGAGCACCTCCTCCATCCGCATCGCCCGCTCCATGAGCGCGCCGGTTCGGCGCACGCATGCATTGATAACGCGAATTCCGCTCCGGGTGCAGACCGAGACTGCGTCCTGTTGTGCGTGAGCATGCGGCCAGCGCGATGTGCTGCCTTCCCCATTTGGGGGTTACTGGCCGTACTGACAGATCAGAGCCCCCTCACCCATTCTTCATATTGTAACAATGAGCAGCCCTCTCCCCGCCGGGGAGAGGGCATGAGCGGCGACGATTGGCCAACGAAACATCCACAACTGCTTTACCGGCCGCGCCCTGCGCTCCCTTGCGGCTGCCGCCCGCCGGGCCTATAGAAGCGGCTTTAATGAACATCGCCGCCAAGTCCACCTTCGTCCTCAGCCAGCGCCATCTGTTGGGGATCTAAGGGCTTTCGCGCGAGGAGATTCTGGGGCTGCTCGATCTCGCCGAGGATTTCGTCGAGCTTAACCGCCAGATCGACAAGAAGCAGGTTTCGCTGCGCGGGCGCACGCTCATCAACCTGTTCTTCGAAGTCTCTACCCGCACCCAGGCCTCCTTCGAGCTCGCGGGCAAGCGGCTCGGCGCCGATGTCATGAACATGTCGGTGGGCTCCTCTTCCATGCGCAAGGGCGAGACGCTGATCGATACCGCGATCACGCTCAACGCCATGCATCCAGACATCATCGTGGTGCGCCATCACGCCTCGGGCGCGGTCGAGCTCTTGGCCAGGAAGGTCGATTGCTCCGTCATCAACGCGGGCGACGGCTCGCACGAGCATCCGACCCAGGCGCTGCTCGACGCGCTCACAATTCGCCGCAACAAGGGCCGCATCGAGCGGCTGATCGTCGTGATCTGCGGCGACATTCTCCACTCGCGCGTCGCGCGTTCGAACATCATCCTGCTCAACGCGCTCGGCGCGCGGGTGCGCGTGGTCGCGCCGTCGACGCTGATGCCTCCCGGAATCGAGCGGTTCGGCGTCGAGGCCACGCGCGACATGCGCGAGGGCCTGCGCGACGCCGACATCGTGATGATGCTGCGCCTGCAGCGCGAGCGCATGAACGGCTCGTTCGTGCCCTCGATGCAGGAATACTTCCATTATTTCGGGCTCGACCAGAAGAAGCTCGGCTATGCCAAGCCGGATGCGCTGGTCATGCATCCCGGGCCGATGAACCGGGGCGTCGAGATCGACACCGCAGTCGCCGACGGCGCCCAGTCGCTCATCCGCGAGCAGGTGGAGATGGGGGTCGCGGTGCGCATGGCCGTGCTCGAGGCGCTATCGCGGAACCTGCCGAATGCGTGACGCGGGAGCCGCGCACTCGGTGTGCTGCCCTCCCCCCTGTGAGGAGGGGTTGGGGGTGGGGGTCGCGCAATTCTGCGCAGGCGGCGCCACGGATATTCCTCGCACTACCCCCCTCCCCACCCCTCCCCCAAAAGGGGGGAGGGGGCCGATCGAGTTTGCTGCGCGATGATGATGCTCGCCGACCGCCGTCCTATCCTGCTCGCCAACGCGCGCATCCTCGATCCGTCGCGCGATCTCGAGATCGACGGCGATCTGTTGATCGCCGACGGCGTGATCCGCGAAGCCAAGCGGGGCATCGGCGCGGCCGGCGTGCCGGAAGCGACCGAGGTCATCGACTGCAAGGGGAAGGTGGTGGCGCCCGGGCTTGTCGATATGCGCGCCTTCGTCGGCGAGCCTGGCGCGGAATATCGCGAGACCATTGCCTCGGCCAGCCAAGCCGCGGCAGCCGGCGGCGTTACTACCATCGTGTCGCAGCCCGACACCTCGCCCGCGATCGACGATCCGGCGATCGTCGACTTCGTGCTGCGCCGCGCGCGCGACACCTCGATCGTGCACGTGCAGCCCATGGCGGCGCTGACCAAGGGGCTGCGCGGAGAAGAGATGGCCGAAATCGGGTTGCTCAAGGCGGCGGGCGCCGTTGCCTTCACGGATGGGGCAAAAAGCGTGACCAACGCGCAGGTCATGCGCCGGGCGCTGACCTACGCACGCGATTTCGACGCGCTCGTCGTGCATCACACCGAGGATCCCGACATCGTCGGGGAAGGCGTGATGAACGAAGGCGAGTTCGCGGCACGGCTTGGGCTCACCGGCGTACCCACCGCGGCTGAGACCATCATGCTGGAACGCGACATGCGGCTCGTGGCGCTGACCGAGAGCCGCTATCACGCGGCCTCGCTCACCTGCAGCGAGTCTCTCGATGTCCTGCAGCGCGCCAGGGACGCCGGGCTGCGGGTGACCGCCTCCGCATCGATCAACCACCTCACGCTCAACGAGATCGACGTCGGACCCTACCGCACGTTCCTCAAGCTCAAGCCTCCGCTGCGCGCTGAGGAGGATCGCGCAGCGCTGGTCGCGGCGCTTTCCTCGGGTCTGATCGAAGTCGTCATGTCCGATCACAATCCACAAGATGTCGAGACCAAGCGCCTGCCCTTCGCCGAGGCCTCGCCCGGCGCCATCGGGCTCGAGACGATGCTCGCGGCGGGGCTGCGCCTCGTTCACTCGGGCGAGCTCGCGCTCATGACGCTCCTCAAAGCGATGTCGAGCGCGCCCGCCAAGATTTTAGGACTTGCGGCTGGCACGCTGCGGCAGGGAAGCCCGGCGGACGTGATCGTGTTCGATCCCGACGTGCCCTGGGTGCTCGACCCCGCCGAGCTCAAGTCCAAATGCAAGAACACTCCCTTCGACGAAGCCAAGCTCGAGGGACGCGTGGTGCGAACAATCGTCGCCGGCCGCACGATCTACGAATACGTGTGAGCAGCGGCCTCGGCCTGCCTTCCTAGATGGGCTATCTGTGGGCATAAAACTCCGTTCATTCCCGCGTCGAAAGCGGGAATCCAGGGCCGCGGACTGGGTCCCCGCAACGGGGTCCCCGCGACGTAAGCGTCGCGGGGTTCCCTCGCGGGGACGAACGGAGAGACTGAACTAATCCGTGCAGGACATCGTCCATGGCGCGCCTGCTCGATCCGTCGCTGTTGCCGGCCTATGCCGCGGCGTTTGCCTTCGGTTATCTCTGCGGCTCGATTCCGTTTGGGCTCCTTCTCACGCGGCTTGCCGGCACGGGCGATATCCGCGCGATCGGCTCCGGCAATATCGGGGCGACGAACGTGCTGCGCACGGGGCACAAGGGGCTCGCGGCCGCGACGCTCATCGCCGACGCGCTCAAGGGCACGCTCGCCGTGCTCCTCGTCTATTACTATTACGGCAGCGACTACCGCTATTTCGCCCACGAGCTCGCGCTCCCGGCGGCGGCCGGCGCCTTCCTGGGCCACCTGTTCCCAGTTTGGCTCGGTTTCAAGGGCGGCAAGGGCGTCGCGACCTATATCGGCCTCTTGCTGGCGCTGGCGTGGCCGATCGCCATCGCGTTCGCGCTGATCTGGCTCGCGGTCGCGGCGGCAAGCCGCTATTCCTCGCTGGCCGCGTTCGTCGCCAGCGCAGCGACGCCAGTGGCGCTGTGGGTCATCGGCGATCAGCCGGACGCGGTGCTGTTCGCGCTGCTCAGCGTGCTGTTGTGGATCATGCACCGCGGCAACATCGCGCGGCTCCTGCGCGGTACTGAGGACAAGATCGGCGCGTCTACAGGCGCGTCGCGATCAGATTGAATCACGCTCTCGTTCGTCATGCCCGTGCTTATCGCGGGCATCCACGTCTTTGGGGCCTCAGACGGAGACGTGGATGGCACCCGAACTCGGGCTTGCCCGAGTTCGGCACTATTTAAATGCCACAAGTCGGTAAACCCGACTTGCGGTGACAAGTCCGGCCATGACGCCAGTATGTGGTTCGATTATGATTGTAACGTATCTACCGGTCGCACAGGTCGGTTGGACCAATGATAACGCCAGCAATGCTCTGCTCGACCGGGGTGCACTCTATTCCCAATCCTCGCGCCGGCTGGACCGTTGGAGACCCGAAGACCCGGATGGTCGCAGTGACAGGAGGAAACAGCGCAGCAGATGACTGGACCTGCTGCCCCACCAAGGGCTGCGGTCCCACCGTCGTGGTCAAGGGCACGGCTGAGGATCCGGTTTGCTCTTGGGAGAATGCCGGGGGAACGTAGAACGACAGCACCAGGATGGCGGCGAGAGTAAACTTCATGTTCGTCTTCTCCTCTACCGGCTCGACTGCGCCATCGCCCCTTCCCGCCGCTATCTCACTTCGCTTTGCCGGGCGCGTCAACGTCCCACGCAGAGGCCCAACCGTCGTCATGCACTGGCGGTTGTGACGCGCCTACACATCGGCGATGTTATCGCCGAGGATTAGCCGCCCGCGGGGCGCTGTGTGACCGACAAGAGCGAGGGCGTGCGGCTCAGCGACGAGCAGCGGCTTGATTGGCTGCGTCTTATCCGCAGCGACAATGTGGGGCCGCGCACCTTCCGCGCACTCAACAATCATTACGGCGGCGCGCGGGCGGCGCTTTCCGCGGTACCCGATCTCGCCCGACGCGGCGGCGCCACGGGGCCTGCCCGGCCCTCCCGCGAGGACGCCGCGCGCGAATTCAAGGCAGCGAAAACTCTCGGCGTGAGCTTCGTGGCGCTCGGCGAGCCCGATTATCCCCGCCGTCTGCAGATGATCGACGACGCGCCGCCGCTTTTGGCCGTGCGCGGCAACGCCGCCGCACTCAATCTGCCCGCGGTCGCCGTCGTCGGCGCACGCAACGCGTCGGCGGCGGGCGTGCGCTTCGCCGAGCGGCTCGCGCGCGACCTTGGCGAAGCGGGTTTTGCCGTCGTCTCGGGGCTCGCGCGCGGCATCGACGCCGCCGCGCATCGCGCGAGTCTGGCGAGCGGCACCATCGCCGTCCTTGCCGGCGGCCATGACCGCCTCTATCCGCCCGAACACGCCGAACTCGCCGGCGCGATTCTGGCGCAAGGCGCGCTCGTTTCGGAAATGCCCTTCGGGCGTGAGCCCCGCGCGCGGGACTTTCCCCGTCGCAATCGGCTCATTTCCGGCATTTGCGCCGGCGTCGTGGTGGTGGAGGCGGCCAGGCGCTCGGGCTCGCTCATCACCGCCCGCTTCGCGCTCGAGCAGGGCCGCGAGGTGTTCGCCGTACCGGGCTCGCCGCTCGATCCCCGCGCCGAGGGAAGCAACGATCTGATCAAACAAGGCGCAACGCTGGTGACTGAGGCGGCTGACGTGCTCGCAGACCTGCGACCGATCATCGGCACCCCCATCGAATTGCGCGCCGAAGAGCCGGAGGCGCCTCCCCCGCCTGCCGAGCTCGGCGCCGCGGAGCGCGCGCGCATCGTCGAATTGCTCGGGCCGACGCCGGTGCCGATCGATGATCTCGTGCGGTTGTCGGGAAGCTCGCCCGCCGCCGTGCGCGTGGTTCTGCTGGAGCTTGAGCTCGCCGGCCGCCTCGAGCGCCATGGGGGCGCTCTAGTCTCACTGCTCTAAGCACTTCAGCGAACGCGGCGCGACCGAAGCCCGTCCCGCTAATGCCGCTCTTTCGGCTTTTCGGAACTCGGCCGCTGACGATCGCGTTGGACCTCAGATGGGAGAGAGAACACTATGTCCGACGACCTCACGAACAAAGGTCCGCAAGACCGAAGCCGCATCAGCCTCTTAGAGCCGCACGAAGTTCAGTACTGGGCCGACAAATTCGGTGTATCGAAGGAGCGGCTCTCCGAAGCGGTGAGGAATGTTGGGCACTCCGCCACTGCCGTAGAGAAAGAGCTCAAAAAATTGGCCTAGGCAGTCTGGAGCGAGGCCTTGTTTTCCGGGCCATGGCGGCGCGGGAGAACAAATCTGCTGTCGTAGAATAGCGCCAGCTATCGTGCGGTTGTCGGGAAGCTTGCCCGCCCTCGTGCCCGTAGTTCACTCAGCGACGTTTTATTGTCGACTCGCGTTTATATGCAGACGGCTTTCTCGAGGCTACATGTTCACAGGAATCTTCGGGGGCACAAACAAAAGCAACCGCTCGCCAACATCGCCCGAGAGCGCGAGGGAGGAACGCAGCGTCTCTCAATGCTTTGACAGCGCTAGCGCCCCACGCGAGAGCCGATCGAGCGCGCCCTGGAGAATGAAAGCAGCGGCGTGCTGATCGATGACTTTGGCGCGGCGGGCGCGCGTCACATTGGCGACGATCAGCTCGCGCTCGACCGCGGCGGTGGACAGCCGCTCGTCCCAAAACGCGATCGGAAGATCTGTCAGCCGCGCGAGATTCTTGGCAAAGGCGCGGGTCGATTGCGCGCGCGGGCCTTCGCTGCCGTCCATGTTGATGGGAAGCCCGAGAACGAAGGCGACCGCTTGCCGTTCGGCGGCAAGCGCGAGTAGCCGCGCGGCGTCAGCGGAAAAATTCCTGCGCGCGATGGTCTCGACGGCTGAGGCGAGCCGGCGGTCCGGATCGCTTGCCGCCACCCCGATCGTCTTGCTGCCGAGATCAAGGCCGATCAGGGCACCGCGGGCGGGCAGATGCGCCGCCGCCTCGGCCAGGGGAAGGAGCAATGCGGGCATTTGCCGATGGGTAGCATGCCGGCGTCTGGCGGACCATCGGCAACCGCCGCGCTAGCTAGGCGGCGGCGCTGCGCTACGTGTGTTGGCCGCCTTCTCGGCGGGCTAAGCTGCAGGCTGGGCGCCCTTCTTTCGGACCATCGCGTCCTCGTGCGAGGAACGATCGGGCGCAAGCGTGGTTTCGCTCGGATGCAGGAGGTTGTCATGGCCAAGAAGCCGGCCGATGCGCGGCGCAAGCTCGTGGAATTCGATGCCGAGACCTGGCAGGCGCTCGACCTGCTCGGGCACGAGTCGATGAAGACCTTCCAGGAGCTCGCCGACGAGGCCTTTCGCGACCTGTTGCACAAACATGGGCGCCCGACCGATTTGAAGGCGGCGCTGCGCCAGAGCGCGCGTTCCGCGCCGCGCGCGTCCGCACACGCACGCCGGGGAGGGCGCGGCTAGCGCAATTCCGTTCGTTCCCGCGTAAGCGCGCGGCATGGCACCTCGCCAGGTGCCTTGCCTGCCGCGTTACTTGCAGGCCCACGGGTGTCCGAGCACCCATACGTCTCTTGGCGCTTCGCCACCCCTTCATGGGTGGAGCGAGGCAAAAAGGCAGAGTCCGAGCGCAAAAAACGCGCCGTGGAAACGAGATCGGCTGTTTAAGATGAAGAATTGCCTCAGGTCGCTCAGGTCGATGGTGGCGGTGCGAAGAAGCACCGCCGGCTGCCGTCCGGGCGCCTGCAGCGCCAGAACTCGCCGTCAGGGGAGGGTTGCGCTTCCGAGAACGGGATTGCTTCGTGCTGCACAGGCCCCATGCCCGCAAGCGGGCCCTGAATGATGACATAGCCTTCGCCCGTCATGACGACGCGCTCCTTCGGTACGACGAAGCAGTCGCCGGTGCCGCAGCACCATTCGCCGGCGGCGTTGCGGTGGCCGCCACGCGAAATCCAACTGTCATGAGCTGAAGTATCGGGAATGAGAAAGGCGAGGCCAGCAAAGACAAGCGCGAGCCGTGCGAGGCTTCCGAACATGGGTACGTCCCTTTCGTTATCCCGGCCCGGCACGCGTCAAATCACGCACACTCTCCTTGGTTCCCGGATAGCGCCGGTTGCAGACGCGAACTCCACACGCGGCATTGTGGATAACGCGACCGAGGGGGTCACCCATCGGCGAATCAACCCCTTGATTCGAAAATATAAAGCTAAACCGGGCGTAAAGGCGATCAGATTACCTTGCATTGCACCATTGCGCCGCAGGATGGGGCGAATTCGGCTCGGCGCTTGAGCGAGAACTCGTTGTGCCGGCGACACTTACGCTAAGGTGTGGCAAGCGATGGAGAAGGCAATGCGAATACTAGCGATGGGGGTTGCGATGGTCATGGCAGCCGGCGCGCCGCGCGCGGGCGCGGCAGCGGAGATCAAGGTGCTCACCGCCGGCGCGTTCAAGCAGGTGCTGCTGACGCTGCTGCCTGACTTCGAGCGAACGACAGGCCACAAGGTGACCGTTCAAAACGACACGGTCGGCGCGCTGAGCAAACGCATCGAGAGCGGTGAGGCCTTCGACCTCGCGGTGTTGACGCCCGCGGCGGTCAACGACCTCTCGAGCAAAGGCAAGTTCGTTGCCGGCAGCCGGGTCAACCTTGCGCGCGTTGGCGTGGGCGTCATGGTCAAGGACGGCACGCCGAAGCCGGACATCAGCTCGGTCGCGGCATTCAAGCAGGCGCTGCTCGCCGCCAAGTCGGTTGCCTATCTCGATCCGGCGGCCGGAGGTTCGAGCGGCATCTATGTCGCCGGTCTGCTCGACAAGCTCGGGGTCGCTGCCGAGGTGAAGCCGAAGGCAAAGTTGATTCCCGGCGGCGCGGTCGCGGAGCACATTGCGCGGGGGGAGGCCGAGCTCGGCATTCATCAGATCAGTGAAATCCTTCACGTGCAGGGCGTCTCGCTGGTCGGTCCGCTGCCCGCTGAGATTCAGAACTACACCGTCTATGCGGCCGGAATCGGCGCGCAGGCCAAAGAGAGCACGGCCGCCAAGGCGCTGCTTAATGCGCTCTCGGGCGCCTCCGCCGCCGAGGTGCTCAAATCGAAGGGCATGGAGCCGGCGGCATCGTAGCTGCGCTGACTGCAAGCAGATGAAAAGCGTCAAAGCGCTGTTCTTCGACGTCTTCGGCACGCTTGTCGATTTTCGCACCGGCGTTGCGCGCGAGGCCGAGACCATTCTCGGTGCCGCCGGCCATCGCCTCGACTGGTCGGCCTTCGCCGATACCTGGCGCGAGGAGTACCAGCCCGCCATGGAGGAGATTCGCGCCGGCCGCGCGCCGTTCTGCAAGCTCGACGTGCTGCACCGGCGCAACCTCGATCGCATTCTGCCGCGGTTCGGGGTTGCCGATCTTGCCGAAGACGCGGCGCGCGATCTCAATCTCGCGTGGCACCGGCTTCCCGCCTGGCCCGACGTGCCCGCGGGCCTTGCTCGCCTCAAGCGCCGTTTTCTGCTGGCGCCGGTCTCGAACGGCAATATTTCGCTGATGGTCGATCTCGCCCGTCGCAACAATTTTCCCTGGGACGCGATCCTGGGCGCGGAAATCGCGCGCGACTACAAGCGCAAGCCGCGCGTCTATCTCGCCGCCTGCGAGGCATTCGACTTGACGCCCGGCGACTGCATGATGGTCGCCGCGCACAGCGACGATCTTCAGGCGGCGGCCCAATGCGGGCTGCATACCGCCCACGTCGCGCGACCGAACGAACGAGGGTCGGGCATAGGCGAAGCCGCTCCCACCACAACCGTCGATGTCGCGGCGACGAATCTGGAGGATCTCGCAGCCAAGCTGGGCATGTGAGGCATAGCCGACTGTTTCGAAGCTCATACCGGCGGAACGGTTGCGTCTCGCCGAGCCTTGTTATGGAGTAGCGCAGCGACTGGGGTGCGACGGCATGGCCGATCCCGTGTCTCAATTCGCCACCCGCATGGTATACGGCGCAAGGCAGCTGCCGCGCGTTGCATGGTATATCGGCCACGGCATGGTGATGCGACGCTTGCGCCAAGCCGTACGCGAACGCGCCGGCGAGCGCCCGCAGCCGCAAGCGCGCGTGAGCGTGCCCGATCGCCGGCGCCTCTACGCCGATATGGCAGTCCTGTTTCGGCAGGACCTCGCCAACGTCGAGGCCGGCATCTATCCTGTACCCGCCGATCACGACGGCACATTGCCTGACCTCCTTGCTCGCTCGCGCCTCTTCTTCCAGGATCTCCCGGATATCCATCGCCGCCGCGAGAAGGGCGATATCCGCGAGGTACTGAGCGACCAAACGCGCGGCAAGCGGCCAAACTACTACCTCCAGAATTTCCATTTCCAGTCGGGCGGATGGCTGACGCAGGAATCGGCGCAGCGCTACGACACCCAGGTCGAAGTTCTGTTCAACGGTTCGGCGAACGCGACGCGCCGGCAAGCACTGGTGCCCCTCTACGAGGTCTTCGCCGGGCGCGATCAACGCCACCTCAAGTTGCTCGACGTCGGCTGCGGCACCGGCCGTTTCCTCGATTCATTCAAGCAGGCTTGGCCGCGGCTGCCGGTGCTGGGTATCGATTTGTCGGAGGCCTACGTCGCCGAGGCGATACGGCAGCTGAAGCGGTGGTGCTGGATCAACGTCGTGGTCGGCAAAGGGGAGGCGCTTCCCGTCAAGGGCGAAAGCCAGGATGCAGTGACGAGCATCTTCATGTTTCACGAATTGCCGCCGAAGGTACGCCGTATGATTTTTCGAGAGTTCGCCCGCGTGCTGAGGCGCGGCGGCCGGCTGGTCATCGTGGACTCCCTGCAGATCGGTGACGAACCGGACTACGACGTCATGCTCAAGCTCTTCCCGGGCAGCTATCATGAGCCCTACTACAATAGCTATCTCAGAGAGGACTTTCGCGGCGTTGCCGCAGGCTGCGGCCTGACCCACATCCGCGACGTCAATGCGTTCGTCTCCAAGGTGATGGTTTTCGACAAGCGGTGAAACGCGACGCTTTGTGCGTGATCGGCCGCAATGTCATATCCCTTTGCTGAAGCCGACAATCTTCCAATGGCAAACTCGATCGCCGCGCGTCCTTTGCCGAGCCAGCGTCACCTCTTCGACATCCCGGATGACGTCGCTTTCTTGAATTGCGCGTACCTGTCGCCGTTGCCGAGAGCCTCGCTTGCTGCGGGCGAGCGAGGGCTGCGACGCAAAACCCAGCCGTGGACCATCGCTCCGGCTGATTTTTTCAGCTCAAGCGAGGCGGTGAGAAAATTGTTTGCAGGCCTCATTAATGCCGAAGCCGACGATATTGCCTTCGCTCCGGCGGTGTCCTACGGCATGGCGCAGGCAGCGCACAACATTCCAATCCGAAAGACGCAACGCATCGTGACGCTGTCGGAACAATTTCCATCCAATGTTTATCCATGGATGGATCTGGCCGAGCGAACCGGGGCCGCCTTCGTCTCGGTCCCGCGCCCCGGCGACGACGATTGGACGGCGGCGCTGCTCTCCTTCATCGATGGGTCGACCGGCATCGTCGCCGTGCCGCAGTGCCATTGGACCGACGGTGGGCTCATCGACCTCGAGGCGATCGCAGCCGCGTGTCGCAGCGTCGGCGCCACCCTCTGCGTGGATGCGACCCAGTCGGTCGGCGCGCTGCCGTTCGACGTGAAGCGCGTCGATCCGGATTTTGTCGGCGTCGCCAGCTACAAATGGCTGCTCGGGCCGTACAGTCTTGGATTTCTCTACGTTGCGCCGCGCTGGCAACGCGGTCGTCCCATTGAGCACAATTGGATTGCGCGCGAGGATTCCGAGGATTTCGCAGGCCTGGTCAACTACAGCCATGACTTTCAACCCGGCGCGCGCCGTTTCGACGTCGGGGAGCGCAGCAACTTTGCGCTGATGCCGGTGGCCGAAGCCTCGCTCAAGCTCATCTTGCAATGGACGGTGCCTCGCATCTCCGAGACGCTGGGGCTGCGCACGCGCGCCATCGCCGAGCGGGCGCGCGCCGAATTCGGCATCGCCAGCGTGCCGCCCCACCGCCGCGCGGGTCACTATCTCGGATTGCGCTTCAGCGGCGGCGTGCCGCCCGATCTGCCGAAGCGTCTCGCCGCGGCCAACGTCT
>DATFQX010000015.1:0-33465 GCA_035263865.1 Xanthobacteraceae bacterium | reverse complement strand
AAGCCGCGGGCGCCTGGCGCGATGAACAGCGTCGGGATCCTCGAGCGGCGGAACACGGCTTCCGCCACCGAACCCTCGAGCCAATGCGCAACGCCCTCGCGGGCGTGCGTTGCGAGCACGACAAGTTCACTGTGATGCTCGTTCAGAAAATCGGCGATGGCCCGCGTCGGCTCCTGCAATTTGAGACGAATATTTTCGACCTCGATCCCGAGCTTGCCGGCGACGACCCATGGAGCATCGCCCTCCTCGGAGAGGCCCCATTGCGTCAGCAGGCGCCGCGCGTGCGGGAAGGCCAGCGCCTCCGCGGCGTCGTACTGGGAGACATGAAGGAGAGAGAGTTTGGAGCGCGCCGCCAGCGCGATGCGCAATGCGTGGGCGAATGCCGTGGCGCTCAAATCGGAAAAGTCCGTCGGATGCACGATCGAGCGGATGGCGGCCATTGCGATTGCTCAGACTAAAGTTTTTGCCAAATAGAATCCAGGCGAGCGGCAAACTCGGTCTGCTCCCTCTCCCGCTTGCGGGGGAGGGTTGGGGAGGGGGTGAGCTTGCTCAGATGAGCCTTGTTGCGTGCCCCCTCCCTGTCCCTCCCCCGCAAGCGGGGGAGGGGACGATGTGGCACACGGTTCGTCGTGGTGGGGACGATGCGGCCTTGCGGTTGCCAGCGATTCGATGTGAGAACTGAACCATGCGCAATCTGCCGGCCTTGCGCCAGAATTGCCTTCTCGATTCCGCGCTCGCTCGGCGCGCGGCGCTCTGCACGGCCCTCGTCGCGTTCGCTCCCGCTGCAAGCTTCGCGCAGAGTAGCGCCCCCTCCCAGGTCGGGCTCAAACGGCTCGAATATCTCGCCGACGGAAACCGCCATCTGGCGCTGGCGATGTCTATCCCGCCGCGGTTCGCGCGCGCTCCGCCGCGCGTTTCGTCATGCCGTTCTTCACCGGTCTCGAGCTCTACAAGGACGCCGAGCCCGCTTCGGACGCCACGAAGCGTCCGCTCGTCATGTTCTCCCATGGCCGCGGCAGTAACGGCCTCTACTACGCCTGGTTCGCCGAGTTTCTGGCAGCACGCGGCTACATTGTCGCCGCGCTCAATCATTATCGTGCCAACACCGATGATTCGACGATTGCCTATCTCGCGAACAGGCTCTGGCAACGGCCGCGCGACATCAGCCTCACCGTCAGCTTTCTGCTCAACGATCCATTCTGGGGCGGCTTGATCGACGAAAACCGGATCGGCGTTGCCGGCCATTCGCAAGGCGGCTTCACGGCGCTGTGGGTCGCCGGCGCAAAAATCAATCCGGAAAAATACCTCGCGTTCCAGCGCGGCTGGCGCAACAATCCGATGGTGCCGGATTATCTGCGCAGCGAATTGCCGCTCGACGCCAAGGAGGCGCTCAACGTCGACGACAAACGCATCAAGGTTACGTTTGCGATGGCGCCCGGCATCGTGCAGGCCTTCGGCATGGATGAAGGCGGATTGCGGCAGCTCAAAGTGCCCGCCTACATCACGGTCGGCGCAGCCGATATCCAGGCGCCGCCCGCGGAGAACGCCGAGTTCGCCGCCCGATACGCGGAGCGCGCGGAACCTCACGTCATCCCAGGCCGCGTCGACCACGACATCTTCGTCAACGAGTGCAACGAGGCCGGCCAAAATGAATTCCCGCAGGCCTGCATCGACGCGCCGGGCGTCGATCGCGCCAGCATCCACGCGCAGACCGGCGGGGCCGCGGTGCGATTCTTCGATGCCAGCCTCAACGTGCCACACGGGAAGTGATCCCCTCGCCGTTTGCAGGTGTTCGAGAGTTGATCTCAAACGTCGATCCACGGGGTCGTCATTGCCGGGCTTGACCCGGCAATCCATCAATCTTCGTCAAGACTCTTTTGCGAGGACGATGGATGCGCGGGTCAAGCCCGCGCATGACCCGTTGAGATCAATGGTCGCCCGCTTTGCTTTTGCCAGACAGCCGTTGATCGAGCCGGCGCATGTCGATCACCATGCGCTCGTGAGTGCCACGGCCGATCTCCTCGTTCTCGTCGCGCGCCTTGACATTGAATTCGACACGGCGGCCATCGACCCGCGTGACTTCCGCTTCCGCGGTGACGTCGTGTCCCACGGGAGTTGCCGCCACATGGCGGACGTCGACGGCGGTGCCGACCGCGCTCTCGCCCGGCTCGAGATAGGCTCGAATGGCGTTGAGCGCGGCGTTCTCCATCGCCATGATCATCATGGGCGTGGCGAAGACGGGCGGCAGCATTGCGTCCTTGAACTGGTTGGCGAGGTGCGCGGGCGTGACGCGCAGCGTGAACGTTCCCTTCACTCCCAACGGAATCGGTCGCACTGCGCGATCATACTGGTTCGGCCGCAGAGGACCATCCGCGCTGGTGCCGGCGATGGACCGCGCGGGCTTCATTGCTAGAGTGGCGGTCGCAACGCGAGGCCGGCCGTGATCACGCTGACGCCAGTTCCCGACATTCCCATGATCCGGCCAGGCGACGACCTTGCTCGGCTCCTCATCGCCGCCTGCGAGAAGAACGGCCTTGCGCCTGCGGACGGCGACATTCTCGTCGTGGCGCAGAAGATCGTGTCCAAGGCGCAAGGCCGTTACGTCGATCTCGCAAAAATTCGCCCCTCGCCGCGCGCGGTGAGCCTCGCGGGCGAGGTGGACAAGGACCCGCGGCTGGTCGAGGTCATCTTGTCGGAATCGCGGCGGGTGGTGCGCAAGCGACCGGGCGTGTTGATCGTCGAGCACCGGCTCGGCTTCATCATGGCGAATGCAGGCGTCGACCGCTCCAATATCGAGGCAGATATCGCAGCCGAGCCCGTGCTGTTGCTGCCGCGCGATCCGGATGCATCCGCGGCCCAATTGCACGAGCAGTTCACCGCGCACTTCGGCAAGCGGTTCGCCATCATCATCACCGACAGCTGGGGACGCGCGTGGCGCCACGGCACGGTCGGCGTCGCACTTGGCGTCGCAGGGTTGCCCGCGCTCCTCGACCTGCGCGGGCGGCCCGACCTGTTCGGGCGCGAGTTGCGCGTGACGCAAATCGGATTCGCCGACGAGATCGCAAGCGCCGCCTCGCTCGTGATGGGACAAGCCGACGAAGGCCGGCCGGCCGTGCTGGTGCGCGGGCTCACGTGGTCGCAGCCGGCCGCGCCGGGCGCCTCCCTGATCCGCCCGGCCGAGGAGGACCTGTTCCGATGAGCGTGGCAAGGCGTAGCCTGGTCGTCGCGCTGTGCGGCGGGATCGGCGGCGCCAAGCTCGCTTTGGGCTTGAGCCGCATCGTGCCGGGCGACGATCTCATGCTGGTCGGCAATACCGGCGACGACTTCAAGCATCTTGGTCTGATGATCTCGCCCGATCTCGACACGGTCATGTATACGCTGGCCGGCCTCGACGATCCGCAACGCGGTTGGGGCCGGCGCAACGAGACTTGGACCTTCATGGACGCGCTCGGCGCGCTGGGCGGCGAAACCTGGTTTGCGCTCGGCGATGGCGACCTTGCCACTCACGTGGAGCGCACGCGACGGCGCGCGGCAGGCGAGGCTTTGTCCGCCATCACCGCCGATTTCTGCCGCCGCTTGGGCATTGCGGCGCGGCTTGTGCCGATGACCGACGACAGCGTGCGCACGCGTCTGCGCACCGAGGAGGGCTGGCTCGATTTCCAGGATTATTTCGTGCGGCGGCGATGCGCACCGCGGGTCCGGGAGATCGCGTATGACGGGGCGGCGAACGCGCGCGCGCATCCCGCCGTGCTCGCCGCGCTGCGCGAGCGCCGCTTGCGCGCGATCGTGATCTGCCCGTCCAATCCGTTTCTGAGCATCGAGCCGATTCTGGCCGTGGCGGGCGTGCGCGAGGCGATCGCGCGCGCAGCGGCGCCGGTCGTGGCGGTATCGCCGATCATCGGCGGACGCGCCGTCAAGGGGCCAACCGCCAAGATGATGACCGAACTCGGCCTCGAGGTCAGCGCGGTGGCCGTGGCGCGGCGCTACCAAGACTTGCTCGATGGCTATGTGCTCGATCGCGCCGATGCCGCCGGGGCGGAAAAGCTTGGCATTCCAGTCACGCTGGCGCACACCCTCATGACGACGCTTGCAGATCGCGAAGAGCTGGCGCGGCGCGTGCTCGCCAGCGCCGACGCCTTGGCAAAGGCCAGCGCATGAATGCGCGCGAAGTGTACGCCGTCCTTCCGATCAAGGACACCGACGATGCCAAGCAGCGCCTCGCCGGCGTGCTCAGCGCGCCGCGGCGGCAGGAATTGGCGCTGGCCATGTTCGAGGACGTGCTTGCGACGCTGGGCCGCGTGCGCGAGTTCGCCGGTATTTTCGTGGTGACGGCGGATTCTTCGGCTGTGGCCATTGCGTCGCGATACGGCGCGGGGGTGTTAAGCGACGGTGCGCACGAAGGCCACACCGGCGCGGTCGCGGCAGCGGCGCGGCGGCTGAAAAGCAAAGCCATGCTCACGCTGCCAGGGGACGTTCCGCTGGTCGAAGAAGAAGACATCGGCCAACTCATCGACGCGCACCGGGATACGCTTCGTCGCGACGCGCCCGCCTTCATCATCGTACCGGCGCGCGACGAGCGCGGCTCGAACGCCATTCTCTGCTCTCCGGCTAGCGCCGTGCCGCTCACCTTCGGGGCGGACAGCTTTCTCCCCCATCTCGCAGCGGCCAGGCGCTGCGGCATCGAGCCGAAGGTGCTGAAGCTGCCGCGCGTCGCGCTCGATATCGACACGCCCGAGGACCTGGCGCGCTTTCTCACAACTCCGTCGCAGACGCGGGCGCGAGTGCTGCTCGAGCGCTGGGGGATGCGCTCCACGTCATTGCCGGGCCTGACTCGGCAATCCATCCCTTGAAGAAACGTTTTTTTTCGATGCATGCGCGGGTCAAGCCCGCGCATAACGAGTTGACGACAGCTCGCTACGGCATGCGGACGTCAGCCCGCGGTTGCGCTGGCCTCAACGTTCGGCCGGCCGAACGCCGTCTCCATCTCGCGCCGCACCTTCACGGCGAGATCGTTTTCGTCATAGTCTACGTCGCTCCAGCGCAGGCACTCGCCCTCCGCGAGGTCGCGCTTGAGCCTGACCCCATGCGCAAGCCCCAGCGGCAGCAAGCTCTGCGCGAGTGAGCGCGCGGCCGGAACCTGCTTGCCCCAGACGCAAAATCCGCCTTCGCCGTCGAGCACCTCGCCGGACTTGAGCGCACGTTTGGCCGTGGCGGCGACGTCGGAACGGAAACCCGTGGGCGCGCCGGTCGGCTCCTTACGCAAAGCAGCGCTGGCGACGGAGACGCCGAGCTCGAGCCCGATCATGTGGATCGGCCGGTAGAGCGCGGCGTAGCGCCCGCTCTTGTCCGGCAACATCGCATATTCCTTGAAGCAGCGCCGCGCGTAGTCGCTCTCGCCCTCGAACACGACATAGGTGCCGAGCGCGAGATGATGCGGCACGTCGCGGCCGTCGCGATAAACCGAGGAGGTGACTTCCGTGACGCCGGCCTTCTCGAGCGTGCCGCCGGCCGCTTTTGGCTTGCATATGTCAGCAAGCTCAAAGCGCGTCGCCGGCGGGAAGCCCAATCCATCGCTCTGCGGCACGAGCCCCGTCGCGTTGCACACCGCGGTCATCTCGATGCCCGACTTGGTGCCGTCAACGAAACTGTTGAACATTTTCGGATTGATCGAGTTGCGGTCGCTGATCGACAGATATTTGTCGAGAATGTCCCACACGGTGTCGGGCGTGGAGCGGTGATAGTGCGGCTCGTAGCGCGTGCCCTTGCCGGCGGCGATGACCGTGAAGCCGCAGGCGCGCGCCCAGTCCACATGCTCGCAGATGAGCGCGGGCTGATCGCCCCAGGCGAGGCTGTAGACCACGCCGGCAGCTTTGGCCTTGCGCGCCAGCAGCGGACCGGCGAGCGCATCCGCCTCGACATTGACCATGACGATGTGCTTGCGGTGGGCGATCGCACTCAAAGCGTGGCGTATGCCCGCCGCCGGGACGCCGGTCGCCTCGACGATCACCTCGATCTCGGGAAAAGCAATGACTGCCTCGGCATCTTGCGTCACATGCGTGCCTGCGCGGGTGAGCGCTTCACCCAGCGAGGGCGCGGAAATGGCCTCATCGTCCCATCCGGCAATGCAAAGCTGGCGCCGCGCGCGGGCAACATCGAGATCGGCGACCGCGACGATGTGCATCCCGCGCGTCGAGCGCGCCTGCGCGAGAAACATGGTGCCGAACTTGCCCGCGCCGATGACGCCGACGGTGACCGGACGACCCGCCGTCTCCCGTTCGAGCAACAGAGCGTGCAGATTCACCGACGGCTCCAATCACTCACGCGATAAAGCCATTACGGCAGAGGACGCGGGTGCTGTCTAGCTTAACGATGTGCTATGGCGTTTCGCTTTGCGCACGCTCGTCCGCTCGTCCCCGCGAGGGGCGCCCTCGCGACGCTCGCGTCTCGGGGACCTCGTTGCGGGACCAAGTCCCTCAGCCTGGATTCCCGCTTTCCGGGAATGAGCGGAGTTCCGCTGAGCGCGATCGCTAGGCCAGTCCGTCGCCGATGCGCGATCCCGCTATTGGCATAGCGCCCGCGTGACGAACGTCTCGGTCGAACAGTCGGCATCGCTCGGTGGGCGGACCTTGAGCAGGACCCGCGCGGAGCACTTCTGCTCCGACTGGGTGTCGAGGCTTTTGCCGGTGCCAAAACCTTTGCCGCGGCAGGCTGTCATCGCGGCGGCCTGGCAGTCGGGCCCGCCGTTTGCCGCCACGACACAGCGCTCGCGCACCGTCACGACACGCGCGTTCGGCAATTCCATGACGGCGCCGGTTGCCTCCTTGGCCGCGTCGCGGGTCTGATCGGCGAGTTGGTCCAAGCTCTGCTGCGCGCCTTGCAGGTCCGACTTGAGCTTCGTCGTACCGTCCTCGAACCAACGGCCGACCGAGTCAACAAATCCCGGCCGCGCCGTGGAATTCGGATCCGATGCCGCCGGCGGATTGGCAGCGGCCGGAATGTCGGCCGGAGGCCGCGCCTCTTGCGCGAGGGCGCAGACGCCCATGAGAACGGCGCAGGCAACGACCAGCGCACACGCGAGGGCCGCGCCGACGCCCGTCTCAAGCTTTTCAGAACGGCTGGTCATCCCGACCCCATGACATCACAGCCGCGCACAGACTCGGCGCGCCGCGTGGCGAAATTGAGGAGGGTTGGAACCTCAGAACAGATAGAGAGCGGCAATGATGCCGGCGACCAGCACTACCGCGGCGATGGTCGCCCAGAGCTCCAACCGTTTTTCAATGATCTCGCGCGCCTGCGCGCCGTAGCGGTTGAGCAGGAACGCTTCGGCATAAAACCGCATGCCGCGCGCGACGATCGACAACAGCACGAACAAGACGAAATTGTACCCAGCAAAGCCCGAGGCAATGGTCACGATCTTATAGGGGATCGGCGTGAGACCTTTGATGAGAATGATCCAACCGCCCCATTGGGCGTAGGCAGCACGGAATGCGTCGACCTTGTCACCGTAGCCATAGAGGTGGATCAACCAGAGTCCGACGGAGTCGTAGAGTACCGCGCCGATGAGGTAGCCGAGCACTCCGCCGGCGACCGACGTCAGCGTGCATACGGTCGCATAGAACCAGGCCCGGTCCGGGCGCGCGAGCGCCATCGGAATGAGCATCGTGTCGGGTGGGATGGGAAAGAACGAGCTTTCCACAAACGACACGGTTCCCATCAGCCAGGTGGCGTGCGGCTTATCGGCGGCGTCGATGCACCAAGCATAGAGGCGGCGAAGCATGGCGGGCTTGCTTAGCGGCGAGTGGTGCAATTGTCCATCCGCAAGGACGCACAACAAGTGCGTCTAAGTTCCGTACCATCATCCGCTCGTCCCCGCGAAAAGCGGGGACCAGTCGATCCTGGACTCGCGCTTTGGCGGGAATGAGCCGATTTTGGTGTGACGTCGCCTCAATTTCACTGAGACATTATCGAGCGGGCGATCAGCGCCGTTTGCGCACCCGGCTGCGGTCGAGCGTGACGACCTTGCGCCGCAGTGAGGAGTCGACGCGCTCCTTGGGAAGTTTCTCGGCGATGCCCAGGAGGCGCTCCCGCCGCTCCATCTCCGTCCACACGTCCTTCGGATGCACGCTGGAAGCGACCCACAACACCACGAGATTGTAGAGCAGATCCGCGCTTTCGCGCACGACAGCATCGGTATGGCCGTTCATGGCGTCGATCACCACCTCGACGGCTTCTTCCGCGAGCTTCTTGGCCATCTTGCTGCGGCCCGCCCGCAACAGCCGCGCCGTCCGCGAGGATGCCGGGTCGGCGGTGCGCGCGGCCATGACGGCCTCATAGAGGCGGTCGAGCGAATCAGTCATGCCGACCCAGAATACCGCCAAACCGCTCGCGAGTGGGTTAACGAATGGGTCGGGCGCGGGCGGCCGCTATTCTTCCGTGGCGAGCAGCGAGGCATTGCCGCCGGAAGCCGCGGTGTTGATGGTCACTACCTGCTCGACGGCAAATCGCTCGAGGTAATTCGGACCGCCGGCCTTCGGTCCGGTGCCGGACATTCCGCTGCCGCCGAATGGTTGCGTGCCGACGACCGCGCCGATCATGCTGCGATTGATGTAGACATTGCCGTGCGGAAGCCGCCCCACAATATGCTCGGCGACCGCATCGATGCGGGAGTGTATGCCCAGCGTGAGCGCGTAGCCGTTTCCCGCAAGCTCATCGAGCAGCGCGTCGATCTCGCCGGCGCGCCAGCGCACCACGTGCAGGACCGGCCCGAACACCTCTTGCCGCAAATCCTTCGCGCGATCGAGCATGATGATCGCCGGCGGCACATAAGTCCCCCTCGCCGGAAGCGCCTTGAAGCGGTCCCAACGAAAGCGCACCCGGCCTTCGCTGTCGTTGTCCGCGATCCAGCGGTCGAGCTTCTCCTTCGCCTCCGCGTCGATCACCGGCCCGACATGGGTAGAAGGCTCGCGCGGATCGCCGAGCTTGAGCTCGCGCGCGGCGCCGGCGATCATCTCGACGATGGGCTCGGCGATGTCCTCCTGCAGACAGAGCAGACGAAGCGCCGAACAGCGCTGGCCAGCCGAGCGGAATGCCGAGGTGATGACATCGTCGGTGACCTGCTCGGGCAGCGCCGTTGCGTCGACGAGCATCGGATTGATCCCGCCGGTTTCCGCGATCAGCGGCACGATCGGGCCATCCTTGCTCGCCAGCGCGCGATGGATGACGCGCCCGACTTCGGTCGAGCCCGTAAAGACGACGCCGGCGACGCGGCGATCAGCAACCAGCGCGGCCCCGACCTTCCCATCGCCGGGCAACAGATGCAGCGCGCTCGCTGGAGCTCCGGCTTCATGCAGAATCTGCGCGGCCTCGGCAGCAACGAGCGGCGTCTGCTCCGCCGGTTTCGCAACCACCGTGTTGCCAGCGACCAGCACGGCGGTGATCTGACCGAGAAAGATCGAGAGCGGAAAATTCCACGGGCTGATGCAGACGAACACACCACGCCCGCGGTAACGGAGTTCGTTCGCCTCACCGGTCGGACCCGGCAGTGCTCGCGGGGCGAGCGCGCGCCGTGCCTCGAGCGCGTAATAACGGCAGAAATCGACCGCCTCGCGCACCTCTGCGAGCGCGTCGTCGAGCGTTTTGCCGCCTTCCGCCTGCAACAACGCGATCAGGCGGCCGCGCCGCGCTACCAGGAGATCGCTCGCACGTGCAAGAACGGCGGATCGCACGTCGATGGCGGTCGTGCTCCATGCGGCAAAGCCCGCCTGCGCCGCCGCCATGGCCGCCGAGGCAATGGCCTCGTCGGCTTCGCCGACCCGGCCGATCACCTTGCCGTCGATCGGCGAAACGACCGAGCGTCCAATTCCGGGACGGCTCCCACCGTCGAGGAGCGGCACGGCCTCGACCGAGGGCCGGGCATCGCGGATCTCGGCGAGCAGCGCCTCGAGACTCGCGCGGTCGCCGAATTCCACGCCGGAGGAATTGCGTCGCTGCGCGCCATAAAGGTCGCGCGGCAAGGGAATGTTGCGGTGGCGGGCGCGACGCGCATCGCCGATCCGGTTCTGCGGCCGTTCGAGAATAGACGCGACCGGGACCGCCGAATCGGCGGCGACCGACACGAAGGATGAGTTCGCGCCATTCTCCAAGAGGCGCCGCACCAGATAGGCGAGAAGATCGCGATGACCGCCGACCGGCGCATAGACCCGACAGGCCGCCTCTGGGTGATCGGCGAGCAAGAGCTCGTAAAGTGCCTCGCCCATGCCGTAGAGGCGCTGGAATTCGTAACCTTCAACGCCGCCGGCATCCTCGATCACGCTCGCGACCGTGAGCGCATTATGGGTGGCGAATTGCGGGTAAAGGCGCGGCCGCGCCGCCAGCAGCTTGCGTGTGCAGGCGTCATAGCAGAGATCGGTCATCGCCTTGCGCGTGAACACGGGATAGTCGGCAAGGCCGCGCTCCTGCGCGCGCTTGATTTCGGTGTCCCAGTAGGCGCCCTTGACCAGCCGCACCGTGAGCCGGCGGCGCAGCCTGCTCGCAGTTTCCTCGAGCCAGTCGATCACCGCAGGCGCGCGCTTCTGATAGGCCTGCACCGCCAGCGCGAAGCCATCCCAACCGCGCAGCGAGCTATGGGCGAGCACGGCTGCGATGACATCGAGGGTAAGCTCGAGCCGATCAGCCTCCTCTGCGTCCACGGTGAAGCCGAGGCCGTGCTCGCGCGCCCTGCGCGCAAGCTCGAGCACTTTGGGCACCAGCTCGGCGAGCACGAAGTCGCGCGAGACCGCCTCGAAGCGCGGATGTAAGGCGGAGAACTTGACGGAAATGCCGGCACTGTTCGCGCCATCGCCGGCATGAGTGGCGATGGCGTCGATGGCATGTGCGTACGCCGCGAAATAGCGCTCGGCGTCGGCTCTCGTGCGCGCCCCCTCCCCCAGCATATCGAAGGAGCAGCGCATCTCGCGGTTGGCGCGTGCGCGCGCGAGCGCCTCCTCGATGGTTTGTCCGAGAACGAAATGAGAGGCGAGGAGCCGCATGGCCTGCCGCGTGGCCGCGCGCACCGCGGGAATGCCGAGTCGTTTGATCAGGCTTTCCAGAATGGTGTCCGGCGTCTCGCTGGGATGGATGATGCGGGCGGTCATGCCGAGCGTCCAGGCTGAGGCCGACACCAAGAGCGCGCTCGATTTGACGTGGTGCGATGACCATTCGCCGGTCGCGAGCTTGTCCTCGATCAGCCGGTTGGCGGTCACGGCATCAGGCACTCGCAGGAGCGCCTCCGCCAAGACCATCAGAGCGAGCCCCTCTTTGGTGGAGAGCGAGTAGGCGTGAAGGAAGTCCTCGATACCGCCGAGTCCCCCGGCCCTCGCCCGAATGCCCTCGACGAGGCGCCTCGCGTAGGCATCGATCCGCCGTTCGGCCTCGCTCGCGCGAGGGGCCTCATCGAGCAAGGCGGCTGCCATCACCTCGTCGGGGGGCGCATAGGGAGCGCTGAAGAGTGGCGCGGCGTCCGCCTGGCCAATGTTCGTATCCGGGATCATGACGGCTCGCAGGGGCCCACCTCGCTTAGGAGATTAATTGTTAACAGCGGTTCATGTAATCGGCCGAAGAATAACTCACGTCCGGGCACAAAGTGGCAGGGTGCGGTGTTTGAAATCTGTGAAGGACCTCCGCAAGGCGCGATCTCGCCTTGCGCTTTGAGTGTCATGTTCTTTATCTGGCCGCTTCAACCGCAGTTCACGGCGGGGCGGTGCGGGGGACGACGGAGAGGCGACGGCAATGGGCCTCCTCAACGGCTCGCGCATAGATCGGCGCGCCTGTCTCATCGGGGCGGCGCTTACATGCATCGCGCCCTGGCGGGCCTCGGCACAGACCGCGATCAAATTTTCTCTCGATGGGCGCCTCGAGGGATTGGCTGCGACATTTTTTCTCCCCCAGGACCGGGGATATTTTCGGCGGGAAGGGCTCGAGGTCACGGTCGACGAGGCGACGAGCGCGCTCGAGCCGATCACTCGCGTCGCGTCCGGCGCCTACGAGATGGGGCTCGCCGATATCAATACGCTCATCAAGTATCGCGACCAGCATCCGTCGCCGCCGCTGAAAGCGGTGTTCATGCTCTACAACAAGCCGCCCTTCGCGGTGGTCGGGCGAAGGAGCCGCGGCATCAGCGAGCCCAAGGACCTCGAGGGTAAGAAACTCGGCGCCCCGCCCGCCGGCATCACCTTTGGCGAGTGGCCGCTCTTCGCCAAGCTCAACAATATCGATACGGCGAAGGTGACGATCGAAACCATCGGCATCCCGGTGCGTGCGCCGATGCTGGCGGCCGGGCAGATCGATGCTGCGCTCGGCTACTCGTTCCGTCTCTATGTCGATGTCAAAGATCGCGGTGTTCCGGCAGACGACATCGTGCTGATGCCGATGGCCGATTATGGGCTCAAGCTCTATGGCAACGCCATCATCCTAAATCCCAAATTTGCCGCCGAGAAGCCGGAGGCGGCCGGGGCGTTCTTGCGCGCATTTCTCCAGGGCCTCAAAGACATCGTGCGGCGACCCGCCGAGGCGGTCGAATCGATCGTGCGCCGCGATGACACCGTGAAAAGGGAGGTCGAGCTCGAACGCCTGCGCATGGCCATCCGCGACAACATTGTCACGCCCGAGGTGAAAGCCAACGGCTATGGCACCGTCGATTTTTCGCGGCTCGCCGAATCGATCGACCAGATCGGGCTCGTTTTCCAGTTCAAGGCCAAGCCCAAGGCGGAGGACATCTTCGAGACTTCTTTCCTGCCGCCCGCCGCAGAGCGTAGGGTTCACTGAGTGCGCGATGTGGCGCTAGACCCTCCGTTGCTTTGAACCGATGCCCCGCCCGCACGCCAGGCGATTACCCACATCTCGCCGCGGAGAGCGCCGCCCGCTGTGGTCTTGTGGTTCGGCCTGATCGGACCGTGTTATAAATCTGCGAACGCATAGAGCCCCGTTCTTTGCCGATGCCGGCCCCATGAAATTGCTTCGTATCTATTTCCGCGTGCTCCAACTTCTCGGGCGCGAGCGTCGTTTAGCTTGGGCGCTGGCCGTCGCCAATCTGGCGCTGGCATCGGCGATGTTCGTCGAGCCGATTCTGTTCGGCCGCATTGTCGATACGCTCGCCAACGCCCAGCCCCGCGTCTCGCAGGTGGCCTGGCGGGAGCTGATGATGCTGGTGGGCGCCTGGGTCAGCTTCGGGCTCTTCATCATCCTCTGCAGCACGCTTGTGGCGCTGCATGCGGACCGACTGTCGCACCGCCAGTATCAGGTGGTGCGCACCATGTTCTTCGAACACGTGCTGCAGCTGCCGGTGAGCTATCACACCGGATCGCATTCCGGGCGGCTGGTGAAGGTGATGATCGCCGGCACGAATACGCTGTGGGCGCTCTGGCTTGCCTTCTTCCGCGAGCACTTCGCCAGTTTCGTATCGCTCATCGTCCTGCTGCCGCTGACCCTGTTCATCAATTGGCGTTACGGGCTGTTATTGATCCTGTTGTGCACCGTGTTTGGCATGGTCATCGCGCTGGTCGTGCGCAAGAGCGAAAAACTGCAAAGTACGGTGGAGGGCTACTACACGGACGTGGCCGAGCGCACCAGCGATACCCTGGGAAACATTGCTCTGGTGCAGAGCTTCACCCGCGTCGAGGCGGAAGTCTCGGGAATGCGGAAGATGGGCGAAGAGGTGCTGCGAGCGCAGATCCCTGTCCTCTCTTGGTGGGCGGTGACGACGGTCATTACCCGCACGTCCACGACGCTGACAATGCTTTCGATCCTGGTGCTCGGAGTCTGGTTCTACCTGCGCGACCAGACCACCGTCGGCGAAATCGTCATGTTCATGAGCTTTGCAACGCTCCTGATTGGCAAGCTTGAACAGGCCGTCCATTTTGCCAACGAGTTGGTGATGGATGCACCGCGGCTGGCCGAATTCTTCGACGTGCTCGACACCGAGGCGGCGGTGCGCGACCGCCCTGATGCCGTGGATCCCGGGCGCATGCGCGGGCTCGTGGAATTCGAGGACGTATCGTTTTCGTATGACGGCAAGCGCCCAGCAGTCGCCGATCTCACCTTCACCGCACTGCCCGGCGAAACGGTCGCTCTCGTCGGGGCAACCGGCGCCGGTAAGTCGACCGCGCTTGCGCTTCTGCACCGGGCCTTCGATCCGCAATCCGGCACCGTAAAGATCGACGGTATGGACATTCGCGCCCTCACGCTCTCGGGCGTGCGGCGCAATATCGGCGTGGTGTTCCAGGAGGCGCTGCTGTTCAATCGCTCGATCGCCGAGAACTTGCGCGTCGGCAAGCCCGACGCGGCCGAGGAGGAGCTGCGCGCAGCTTGTGAGCGCGCACAGGTCCTCGACGTGATAGAGCGCCTGCCGCAGGGCTTCGATACCAATGCCGGCGAGCGCGGTCGGTTATTCTCCGGTGGCGAGCGCCAGCGCCTGTCGATCGCACGGGCGCTGCTCAAGGATCCTCCGATCCTCATCCTCGACGAGGCCACGAGCGCGCTGGACGCTCTGACCGAGACGAGAATCCAAGCCGCCCTCGCCGAAGTCATGAAGGGCCGTACGACCTTCGTGATCGCGCACCGACTCGCCACTGTCCGCAACGCCAACCGGATTCTGGTGTTTGAATCAGGCCGCATCGTCGAGAGCGGCGCCTTCGACGAACTCGTCGAACTCGGTGGGCAGTTCGCCGAGCTTGCCCGCAGCCAATTCATGGTGCCTGGGCCCGCAAAAAAACGCCGAGAGCGCGCGGCCGGCCAATCGGCGGAAACGTAGTGAGCGAGCTGCGCGCCGGCGCGGTAGGCAACCAGTACGACACAAGACGAGCCAGCCAAGAGACGATCCTTGCAGTGGCTTCTCACCGCCCCCCGTAGTCGTCGAGCGCGCTATCAATTGGCCATGCTGACGACGAAAAGAAAAATCGCGCTGGCGCGTATGCTCAATTGCGCAATCGTCGGCACGCGCGCGCTCGCAGGCCGGCAGTCTCGCGTGGTCGTCCGACGACGCGATGTGAATTGGGAATTGGACCTCAACGAAGGGGTCGATCTTGCGATCTATCTCGGACTTTATCAGCGCATCCCGCCACGAGCCGCGCGCTTGATTACGCCCGGAGCGCTGGTGCTCGACATCGGTGCCAATATAGGGGCACATAGTCTTCCGCCTGCCCGCGCAGTAGGCAATGACGGCCTTGTCATTGCCGTCGAGCCGACCGATTACGCGTTCTCGCGACTTCAGGCCAATGCCGCATTGAATTCGGAATTGGTCTCACGGCTCGTTCTGGTGCAAGCCGCCTTGACCGCGGGCACCGATCGGCCCGAGCGAAAAGAGAATGCTCATTTCTATTCGCGCTGGCCGCTCAAGCGCGGCGGAGGCGGCCGACACGCGAAACATCTCGGGGCATTGGAGGCGGCGACGGGCGCGTGCTTCCTGACCGTCGACGGATTGTTGCAGGAGATGCGGACGAAACACCGCATCGATCGGCCGGTCACGTTCGTCAAGCTGGATGTGGATGGTCACGAGCTCGACGTCTTGCGCGGGGCGAGCCAGCTGTTGCTGCAAAAGCCCCCGATTCTGATCGAGGTCGGAGCCTACGTGCAAGATGAAGTCCCGCAGCGTTTCGAGGAGCTCATCCGAACCTTCGAGACTCACGGCTATCGATTTGAGGCCGGCGATACGGGAAAAAAACTTCCCATGTCGGCGCCGGCGCTGAGAGCATTGATTGGCGACGGCGCAACCATCGACGTCATTGCACGCGCCGACAACCCCAATCCGATTTCGCCGAAACGGCTCGCGCCTGAATGACGGACTTTCGGAACTCGATCGGAACAACAATGATGCCTTCGCGATCGAACGGGGTGTGGCGGCGCGCCGCCGATCATCCGCTCGCGATGATTTTCTTGCTCGCTCTGCTCATTCGCTTAATCAATCTGGCGCTGCTAACGGGTCGCGATGCTTTCTTCGCGGAACAGGACACGTTCGCTTATTGGGCGCTGGGCGCAGCACTGGCGAAGCCGGACAGCTTTTGGCCGACGCTCTCGGCGATGACTGACCGCATACCGCTTTATCCTTTGCTGCTCGCGGGCGTGCAGTACGCCATCGGCGACGGGCCCCGGGCGATTGCGTTCATCCAAGCCGTGATCGATGCCGCGACGTGCACATTCGTCGCTTCACTCGGCGCGCTGATCTCTGCGCGCGTCGGATTGATCGCCGGCATTCTCGCCGCGTTCTCCGCGACTCTCATCGTGTTCAGCACGCAAATCCTGACCGATACGGTATTTCTTTTCTTCTTCACGCTCATGCTGCTCGCCGGTGCGCATTTCCTGCTGCGCCCCCTGATCGGTCGCGCCGTGTGGGCCGGCCTCGCCGGCGGCTTCGCCCTCGCTACGCGGCCCGCCGTCGCGGTGCTGCTGGCGGCAGCCGTGCCGGTTGTTTTCGCCACCGCATGGGTGCAGCGATGCAGATTTGGTTGGGCGTTGGCGGCTGCGATGGTGTTCGGCGTCGCCGCCGCGGCACCAGTTGCCCCCGTGCTGTTGCGCAATGCGATCCGATACGACAGCCTCAGCCTCACCTCCCAAATCGGCGATCACTGGGCCTTGTGGATCGTGCCGCTGGTGGTCCAGCGCGCAAACGGCACGCCATACCAAGTGACCGCTGACCGCATGGAGTCCCGTTACCGCGAATGCATCGAGCGCAATTCGGTGGCGGCAAACAACCCGTTTTGGCGTGCGGCGATCAAGAGCGAGCTGGCGCGGGAGGAGATGGCGCGCTTGCCGGTTAGCGCCTACGCCAAGGCCTGGCTCGAGGGCATGATCGTGAACCTTGCCGCGCCGGCTCTGGTCGCCGATCCGCGCGTGCGCGCGCTGCCCAAACCGAGCTTCTACAACACAGCTGGAACGAGCCTGTGGGAACGGGCGCGAGCTTACCTATTCGACGATCCCGGACTATACCAATTGCTGCTCGTCCTCGGCCTTCTCGCCATGCTGCCCTTCCTCGTGCTCGAGGCGATCGGGTTTGTCATGTTGGCGCGGAGCATGCCTTGGGCGGCGCTCTTCGCGGGTGCCGTGCTCGCCTATTTCCTCGCGCTCAACGGGCCGGTGGCGTCGCCCAGATATCGCTTGCCGCTGGAGCCCGTGCTGCTCGTCCTCGCGGCCGTACCGTTGGCGCGGCTGGCGGAGCGGCGCAAACCTATTTGATCCGTTCGAGGATGCTCACATAGTTGGCGACCGCGGTGCCGCCCATATTGAAGATGCCGCCGAGGCCCGCGTTCTTGACTTGCATTTCACCGGCCGCCCCCATGAGTTGCATGGCCGTCAGCGCATGCATCGACACTCCGGTCGCGCCGATCGGATGACCCTTGGACTTGAGCCCGCCTGAGGGATTGATCGGCAAGGGTCCGCCCTTTTCCGTGAGCCCTTCCGCCACGGCACGCGCGCCCTGCCCCTCCGGCACCAGACCCATCGCCTCGTACTCCATCAGTTCGGCGATGGTGAAGCAGTCATGGGTCTCAACGAAGGAGAGATTGGAGAGCGCAACGCCCGCGCTTGCGAGACCGCGCGCCCAGGCTTGCGAGCAGCCTTCGAGCTTGAGCACGTCGCGCTTCGACATCGGCAAGAAATCCTGCACGTGTTCGGCAGCGCGGAAGGCGATCGCTTTGCCGAGCTTGAGCGCGGTTTCAACGTTGGCCAGGACGACGGCGGCGGCGCCGTCGGAGACGAGCGAGCAGTCCGTGCGCTTGAGCGGACCCGCCACGCGCGGATTCTTCTCGCTCTCGGTGCGGCAGAACTCGTAGCCGAGGTCTTTGCGAATCTGAGCAAATGGATTGCCCACGCCGTTCTTGTGATTCTTGGCGGCGATACGCGCAAGCGCGTCCGATTGGTCGCCCCAGCGCTGAAAGTAACGCGCGGCAATCTGCCCAAAAATACCGGCGAAGCCGCCGTCGATATCGGCTTCTTCGCGCACATAAGATGCCTTGAGCAGGTTGCGACCGATTTCCGGACCAGGCGTCGTCGTCATCTGCTCGGCGCCGACCACGAGCACGATACGGGCGGCGTTGGCGGCGATCGCCTTGAGGCCCTGATGGACGGCGGCCGACCCGGTGGCGCAAGCATTCTCTACGCGGCTCGCGCGCTTGAAACGCAGATCCGACGACGCCTGAAGGACCAGCGCGGCGGTAAAATCCTGGGCCGAGAAGCCGGCGTTGAAATGCCCGAGCACGATCTCGTCGACATCGCGCGCCGCGACCCCGGCATCGGCGAGCGCCTCGGTCGCCACCCGCACGATCAGGCTCTCGATCGTCTCTCCCTCGAGGTGACCGAAGGGGGTGTGGGCCCAGCCAACGATGCAAGCGGTCACGACGGTCTCCTGTCTATTTCGATCCTATTTGTCATTTCCGGACATTGCAGCCAATCGCAAGCCCTCGGCACCCCGGTCTAACCTGCCGAATTTTGGACGTTTTCTACGACCATGAACGCTTGTCTTGGGGCAGCGGCGGATCATCTTAGCGCGTTTCGCTTTTGCCTTTCACCTCTCGTCGGCTTAGACCTTTTTCGCCTATGGCGCGTTTCCCAAGGGAAAGCATCGAATCCCGAGCCGTGATGTCTTCGACGCGATCTTGCCTTGCACGCACGCTCATGTGGGTGGGCATCGCCTGTGCCGCAAGCGCGCTCGCGCCGAGCCGCGCGGGCGCCGAAGCGTTGCTCGTGATCGAAGCCGAGAGCGGCAGGGTTCTTTTCGCCCAGAATGCCGGATATCCCTGGTATCCGGCCTCCGTCACCAAGCTCATGACGGCCTACGTGACCTTGCGCGCGGTCAAGGAGGGACGTCTCAGCCTCGATACCCCACTCGTGGTTTCCGCGAACGCCACGGCGCAATCACCAGTGAAGATGGGATTCGCCGTCGGCACGGTGGTCACCGTCGACAATGCGCTCAAGATGTTGATGGTGAAATCGGCCAACGACATGGCGGTGGTGCTCGCCGAAGGCGTGGCCGGCTCGATCGAGAACTTTGCCGACGAGATGAACGCCAACGCGCGCCGTCTTGGCATGGTGCAATCGAGCTTTGTCAATCCCAACGGCCTGCCCGCGGATGACCAGATCTCCTCGGCTCGCGACCTCGCCATCCTGGCGCGTGCGCTCATCCGCGAGCTGCCGGAATACGATTACTACTGGCACCTGCCCGGCATCCGCATGGGGAAGATGGTGCGCTGGAACTACAATACGCTGATCGGCCGCTATCCCGGCGCCGACGGTATGAAGACCGGTTTCATCTGCGCCTCGGGTTTCAATCTCGTTGCGTCTGCGACGCGCAATGGCCGGCGGCTCATCGCCGTGGTGCTCGGCGCTCCGTCCTCTGCTGCCCGCGCCTTGAAAGCGGCGCAACTGCTGGAGCGTGGCTTCAACAGCAATAACCCCCTGTCCTGGTTCGCGGCGCCATTCGGTACGGTCGAATCCCTGCAACCGGTCGCTGCCGCGCCGCCCAACTTGCGCGACGAAATGTGCGGCCCTCACCGCAAGCGGCCGGCGACCGAGGACGAGGACGACGTGGTGGCCAACAACAATCCCGAGTCGCCCTACGCCGTTTTCCTTGCGAGCCTGCACCCCGCCAAGGCGAAGGGCACCGCCCCGTTGCAGGAGAAGGGCGAACCGGTGCTCGTCTATACCGGCACCAAGCCGCCGGCACCTTCCTCCCAGGCGACGACCGATTCCAAACCGGAAAAGAAAAAGAGCGGCGCGGCGAAGGCTGCGGCGGCAAAAGACAAGGACAACGCGGCGAGCGCATCCGAGACGCCCGCGGCAAAACCGAAGCGTAAAGCTACAGCCGAGAAGGAGGCCGCCAAAGACAGCGCGGCTTCGACCGCCGCGCCCAACGATGCCGGCGCGCCGAAGCGAAAACCCAAAGTGGCCGCGCCGAAGGACAACACGAAGGATGCCGGCTCGGCGACCGCCGCCGCCTCGGGCGATGGAACGCCAGCAAAGCCAAAGCCCAAGAAGCCTGAATCGAAGCCAGTGCCGATGACGATTGCGCCGGCAGTCGAGCAGAGCTCGCCGGCGAGGTAGGCACGGCACGCGCGCCTCGCCGGGCTGGCCATAGTCGTCGCCCTTGCTACCTTGCAGCCCCTGCCCGATGCTTCGCGCGACGCGCACGGCGCTAGCGCGCGCCGGCAAGCACTGGACGAGTCATGGGTCTTATCGATCGGCTAAGGGCGGAGGTGACATGCCTCACGGGCGCCGTGCGCACGCTCAAACTGACCACCCCGATTGCCAAGAACCCAACCCGTATTTTTCCGCAAATCATTCTCGAGCTTGCGGATAAATACGGCGATGCGCCGGCGATGCTGTCGGACCGTGAGCGTTTCACGTATAGGGAGCTTGCGACGCGCTCGAACCGCTATGCGCGCTGGGCGCTGGCGCAGAATCTGCGCAAGGGCGACACGGTCTGTTTGATGATGCCGGGCCGGCCGGAATTTCTGGCGGCATGGATTGGCATCACGCGGGTCGGCGGCGTGGTCGCGCTCATCAATACCCACCTCACCGGGATGGCGCTGGCCTATTGCATCAATGTGGTGAGCCCAAAGCACATCATCGTGGCCGCCGAACTGTTCGAGCCGTTCACGGGCGCGCAGCCGCACATCACGGGCGATGCCAAGATTTGGCTTCACGGCGACGCCAACGCCAACTTCCCGCGTATCGATCGCGATCTCGACAGCCTTGCCGGGGACGAGCTCGCCGCCGCCGACCGTCCCGCGCTCACCATCGAGGATCGCGCGCTTTACATCTACACGTCGGGCACGACCGGCCTGCCGAAAGCAGCCAACATGAATCACTATCGCGTAATGCTCGCAAGCTACGCGTTTGCAGGCGTCATGGATACGCACGCGAGCGACCGCATGTACGACTGCCTGCCGCTCTATCACACCGCCGGCGGCGTGGTCGCGACAGGTGCGCTTCTGGTCAAAGGCGGGTCAGTGGTGATCCGGGACAAATTTTCTGCGCGCGAATTCTGGGACGACATCCTGCGCTGGGACTGCACCTGCTTTCAGTATATCGGCGAGCTTTGCCGGTATCTTGTCAACTCGCCGCCGAGCCCAAAGGAGCGAGCGCATCACCTGCGGCTGGCCTGCGGAAATGGGCTGCGCCCCGACGTGTGGCCGCAATTCAAGCGGCGCTTCCAAATCCCGCAAATCATCGAGTTCTATGCCGCGACCGAAGGCAACGTCTCCTTGTTCAATTTTGACGGCAAGCAGGGCGCGGTAGGCCGGCTTCCCTGGTGGGTCGCGGCCCGCTTTCCCATCAAGATCGTGCGCTTTGATCCGCAGACGCAGCAACCAGTGCGGGACGAGCGCGGATTCTGTATCGAGTGCGATGTCGATGAGCCGGGCGAGGTCATCGGCAAGATCCTCAAGGATGCATCGAAGCCGGGCCAGCGGTTCGAGGGCTATGCCAGCGAGGCGGAGACCGACAAAAAGATCCTGCACGACGTGTTCAAAAAAGGCGACAGCTGGTTCCGAACTGGTGATTTGATGCGCAAGGACAAGCACGGCTATTTCTACTTCGTCGACCGCATCGGCGACACTTTTCGCTGGAAGGGCGAGAACGTCTCGACGACCGAAGTCGAGGAGGCCGTCGGCCGATTCGACGGCATTCTGGAAACAAATGTCTACGGCGTTCAAATTCCCGGCCGCGACGGCCGCGCCGGCATGGCCGCGATCGTCGCCAAGGACAACCTCAACCTGACGGCGCTTCGCGACCATATTGCGCAGCAGTTGCCCGAATATGCGCGCCCGGTTTTTCTGCGCATGCGCAAATACAATGACGTCACCACGACTTTCAAACCGAAGAAGATCAATCTCACGGAGGAAGGCTTCGATCCCAGCGGCACTGCCGATCCGATCTACTTCAACGATCCGCAACGCAAGGCGTTCGTGCGTGTCGACCCGATACTCTATGAGCAAATCAATGCCGGTCAGGTGCGGTTATGACCGGCGGCCTCGGCACAACCGAGGCGATCGAGCCCGCAGACGTGCTCGCATTCTGGCGCACCGCCGGACCCGACAAGTGGTTCGAGAAGGATGCACTGTTCGACGCCGAGATCGCACGACGGTTTTCTGGCCTCTGGCACGCCGCCGGCGAAGGCCAGTTGCCGGCTTGGGATGACACGGCGGAGGGTGCGCTGGCGCTCGTCATCGTATTCGACCAGTTCCCGCGCAATATGTTTCGCGCTGACGGGCGCTGCTACGCGACGGACGAGCTCGCCCGCGCGGCGGCCGATCGCGCCATCGGGCGCGGCTTCGACCGGCAGATGCCGCACGCGGAGCGGCAGTTTTTCTATCTGCCGCTGATGCATTCAGAAAATTTCGACGACCAACAACGCTGCCTGGAGATAGCGCGCGACTACGGGGATGCTGAATTCACGAAATATGCCGAGCAGCACGCAGACATCATTCAACGCTTCGGACGCTTCCCGCATCGCAACGCGCTACTGCAGCGCCCAAGCACGCCGGAGGAACAGGCGTTCCTCGACGGCGGCGGCTTTTCCGGCTGAACGCATTTCGTCGACCGTCACCTCGAGAAACTCAAGGCGCGCAATCGCCTTGAGTTTCAGAACGGGCGCACTCGGTTCAGAAGGTGACGACCTCCTTGATGGCGGCAGCCGCCTCGCCGGGGACGACTTTGCGCGCCACGAAGTCGCTCCAATCCTTGAACTTCGCCTTGCCGCGGGCTTCGATGATGGCCTTGGAGCGGGCCGGACCGATTTGGGGCAGCTTGTCGAGTTCTGCTGCCGTCGCGGTGTTGAGGTTGGTCTTGGCGGCTTGCGGAGCGGTGGCGGCCCCGGTCGTTGCGGGCTTGCCGGGGGCGGTGACGGCGGGCTTTGCGGGTTGCGCCGGTTGGCTTCCCTGGGCGAAGGCCGGGGCTGACAAAAGCGCAAGCGCCACCGAGGTGACGAGAACGCGAGGCGTGAACATTGCGGTAGTCCTCTCTTTAATCCCTGGCTTGATGCGAGCTAGCTCTGCAGCAAGCCGAGCGGGCGTTTTGCGTTAACCAGTGCCGGATCCGGCATGCCTTGCAGGTGTGCATCACCGTCCGACTGACGGACACACCCATAGCCGATCGATCTCGAACGACACATGGATGACGCGTTCATCCGCGGTTCACCTCGGCCGAGACGGCGCCCGCGCTACGGCCGCAGCGCGCGGGTCGCCGTTTTCAGCAAATGACCAGGCTCGTGATGAACGCGCGCGCCCCACAGCCGCCGGTGCAGCTTGTCGAGCAGCAGATAGATCACGGGCGTCGTGTAAAGCGTGAGCAGCTGCGACACGATCAGCCCACCCACGATGGTGATGCCGAGCGGCCGGCGCAGTTCCGATCCGGGCCCCGTTGCGACGACCAGCGGCAGCGCACCCAACAACGCCGCCATCGTCGTCATCATGATCGGCCGGAAGCGCTCGAGGCAGGCCTCGAAGATCGCCCGCTCCGGCGGCAGGGCGCGCTTGCGCTCACCTTCGAGCGCGAAGTCGACCATCATGATTCCGTTCTTCTTGACGATCCCTATCAGCAGGATGATCCCGATGAACGCGATCAGCGAAAGCTCGGCGCTGAAAATCTGCAGGGCCAAGAGAGCGCCAAGGCCCGCCGAAGGCAGCGTGGAAATAATTGTCAGTGGATGGGCCAGGCTCTCGTAGAGAACGCCGAGCACGATATAGACGGTGATGAGAGCGGCCAGGATCAAGAGCGGCTGCGCCCCGATCGAGGTCCGGTAGGCGCGCGCATCGCCGGCGTACTCGGCATGCAGCGAGTCTGGGATATGCAACTCGGCGACTGCCCGGTCGACGAGCCGCGTCGCCTGCTCGATAGTCACGTTTTCGCCGAGGCCGAAACTGATGGTGATCGCAGGAAACTGTCCCTGGTGGCTGACCACGAGCGGGGAAAGCCCGCGCTCGATCTTCGTCACCGCTGTCAGCGGAACCTGGGTGTTGTTGGCCCCGCTCACATAAATGCGGGCGAGGTCGGTCGGATCGCGCTGGTATCGCGGATCGATCTCGAGGACGACGCGATACTGGTTGCGCTGGGTATAAAGGGTCGAGATCTGACGTTGCGCGTAGGCGTCGTTAAGCGCATTCGCGATGTCTTGCACGCGCACACCCAGCCGCGATGCCGCGACACGGTCAATCGACACATCGACCTGCAGCCCGCCTTGCTCGCGGTCGGTCGAGACATCGACCAACCCTGGCAGGCTCTGGATTTTTTCCAATACGCGCGGGGCCCAGGTCAGCAGCTCCTGATAGTTGGCATCCCAGAGTGTGTACTGATAGGTGGAATCGCTCTGGCGACCGCCGACCCGCACATCCTGCATGGGGAAGAAATAGAGACGCAGCCCGGGAATATCGGCGGTTTTCAGCCGCAAGCGGTTGGCTACCGCCTGTGCGGAGAGCCCGCCTCGCTCAGCCAATGGCTTGAGGCTGATGAACAGCGAGCCGCGGTTCACCGAGGCGGTATAACCGACCGTGCCCAGGGAGGAGCCGACATTGGCGACGGCGGGGTCGGCGCGCACGAGGGCATCTGCCTTCTGCTGCAGGTCGTACATCGCCTGGAATGAAATTTCGGTCGAAGCCTGGGTGCTGCACCAGATCAGGCCGGTATCATCCTGCGGGAAGTAGCCTTTTGGCGTCCTCACATACAGCATGATCGTGATCGCCAGTGTCGCGCACACGATCAGCAGCATGAGCGCGCGGTGATGCAGCACAGCGGCGAGACTTTTTGCGTAGCGGCGCGCCATCAGCCCCATGACACGCTCGACCGTGCGATCGAGCCAGGTCTCGTCCGAGCTCGGCGGCCTGCGCACGAAATGGGCGCAGATCATCGGCGTGACCGACAGCGAGACCGCGGTTGAAACCGCGATCGCAAAGGCGAGCGTGACCGAGAATTCGCGGAAGACGCGGCCCACCAGCCCGGTCATGAACAACAGCGGAATGAACGCCGCGACCAATGAGATGCTGATTGAGAGTACGGTGAAGCCGATCTGCCGCGCGCCTTCGATCGCCGCGGCGAACGGCGGCATGCCTTTTTCCAGATTGCGGAAGCAGTTCTCGATCATGACAATCGCGTCGTCCACCACGAATCCAACCGAAACCGCGAGAGCCATCAGCGACAGATTGTCGATTGAGAAGCCGGCGAGCCACATCATCGCGCAGGTACCGGCCAGCGAGAGCGGCACCGTGATGCCGGCCGCCACCGTGGTGGCAGTGCGGCGCAGGAACACGAACACCACGAGCATCACCAGAATGACCGTTGCAATCAGCGTGAGCTGCATGTCGAACACGCTCGCGCGAATGGTGCGGGTGCGGTCCGACATCACGGTGATGTCGATTGCCGGCGATATCCAGCGCTTGATCTCGGGCAAGAGCTCATAAATGCGATCGACCGTCTCGATCACGTTGGCGGTCGACTGCTTGTTGATCACCAACAGAACCGAAGGCTGGCTGTTGAACCAAGCCGCGCTGCGGCTGTTGCGCACGCCGGCTTCGATCGAGGACACCGCCGACAGCCGCACCACAGTGCCGTTGGCGTTGCGTACAACGATCGGGTCGTAGTCGGGCGCAGCGCGAAGCTGATCGTTGGTGGCGATGGTAATCGCACGTTCCCCGCCGTCAAATATCCCGACCGGGCCGACCCCGTTGCTGTTGACGATAGCCGTGCGCACGTCCTCCATGTTCAGTCCCATCGACGCAAGCGCGATCGGATCAACGCGCACGCGGATGGCGGGCTGCTCGGCGCCGTTGACGCTGACCTCGGCGACGCCGTCGACCTGTGAGAGGCGCTGAGCGATTACAGTATCCGCGGCGTCGTAGAGCGCGCTGGGCGGAACCGTCTTCGAGGTGAGCGCCAGGATCATGATGGGCGTCGAGGCCGGGTTGACCTTGCGGAAGGTGGGTCGCGACGGCAGGTCGACGGGTAGATCGGTTAACGCGGCGTTGATCGCCGCCTGGACGTCGCGGGCGGCGCCATCGATGCTGCGTGCAAGATCGAACTGAACCGTGATTCGGGTCGAGCCCATCGAGTTACGCGAGGTGAGCTCGGTGACGCCCGCGATTTCTCCAAGCCGGCGCTCGAGCGGCGCCGCCACCGTCGTCGCCATGGTTTCGGGATCGGCGCCAGGCCGACTGGCCGTGATGGCGATGGTCGGAAAGTCGACCGTCGGCATGCTGGCGACGGCCAGGAAACGGTAGGCCACAGCCCCTACCAAAAACAGCCCGATGGCAAGCAGCGTCGTTCCGACCGGCCGCCGTATGAAAGCTTCGGAGAAGCTCGAACCGCCCATGCGTCACTCCGCGGGGGCGTGTTGCGACGGCTCGGGCTCATCCGGCAACTCGAGCTCGGCCTGCAGCGGCGCCGGACGGCTCAGCCGCCTCTTCACGCGTTCCATCGCGAGATAGACGACCGGAGTTGTGTAGAGCGTGAGCAGCTGGCTGAGCAGCAGGCCGCCAATGATGGTGATGCCGAGCGGGTTGCGCAGCTCCGAGCCGGTACCCGATTCGAATGCGAGTGGGATCGCGCCGAACAAGGCCGCGAGCGTCGTCATCATGATTGGACGGAATCGCAATAACGACGCCTGCACGATCGACTCGCGCGGCGTGAGTCCCTGCTTGCGCTCGGCTTCGAGCGCGAAGTCGATCATCATGATTGCATTCTTCTTCACGATACCCATCAGCAGCACGATGCCGATGAGAGCGACGACCGAGAGATCCTGCTTGTAGAGCATCAGCGCGAGCAATGCTCCAACACCTGCAGACGGCAGCGTCGACAGGATGGTGAGCGGGTGGATGAAACTTTCGTAGAGCACCCCAAGCACGATGTAGATCGTCGCCGCAGCCGCGAGAATGAGCCAGGGCTCGCCGGCCAGCGACTTGCCGAATTCGGCGGCGTCGCCGGAATAGCTGCCGATCACCGAGCTCGGCACGCCGATCTCGTGCTCCGCCCGCGAGATCGCCTCGATCGCGTCACTCAGTGCAGCGTCGGGGCCGAGATTGAAGCTGATGGTGGTGGCCGGGAATTGCTCCTGATGTGCGATCACGAGCGGTGCGGTCGTGTGCTCGAACCGGGCGACCGCGCTCAGCGGCACCATCGGGCTGCCGGAGACGGTCGGTATGACGGTCGGCGAAGTGGATGTTAGCGACGTGGATTGTGCGACGGCCTGGACGCCAGAGGCCGGAACGTAAAGCTTCGACAGCGAAGAGGGATCGTTTTGGTACTCTGGTTTCGCCTCCAGGATGACGCGGTACTGGTTGGCCTGTCCGTAGATGGTTGAAATCTGACGCTGCCCGAATGCATCGCTCAAGGTGTCGATGATCGTCTGCATGGAAACGCCGAGGCGTCCTGCAGTTTCGCGATCCACATTGACCTGCAGCCGAAATCCATCGTTCTGCGCCTCCGAGGCCACGTCTTGCAGCAGCGCGGACGCGCGCAGCTTTTGCGCAAGCCGCGAAGCCCAATTGTCGACCTCTTTGGGGTCGGTGCCGGTAAGCGTGTATTGATATTGCGCGCGGCTCAGGCGCGTCGAAATCTGGATATCCTGCACCGGCCGAAAATAGACGATGACGCCAGGCACCGCCGCGACCGCGCGTTGCAGCCGTTCGATCACCACGCTGACCGGCGTCTGGCGCTCGTCGCGCGGGCGCAGCGTGATGGCGAGCCGTCCGGCGTTCGGCGTGGCGTTGATCGGCGTCACGCCGATGACGGAGACGACGCCGGTCACGTCCGGATCCTTGCGGATCGCGCCCTCGACCGTCGTCTGCAGCCGCTTCATCTCCGTGAACGAGATCTCCGGACCGCCTTCCATCACCGCGAAAACGAGGCTGGTGTCCTGGAGCGGCAAAAATCCCTTGGGAATGATGACGTAGAGCCAGATCGTCGCGATCAGCGTGGCGCCGGTCACGATCAGCGTGAGCGTCTCGTGGCGCAGTACCCATTCGAGGCTGCGTCCATAGAGCTCAACCGAAATATCGACCGCACGGTGGAATATCCGAGTGATGCCGGTCCCCACGGGCGCCGCCGAGTGGCGCAGCAAGCGGCTACACATCATCGGCGTCAAAGTCAGCGAAACCACCGCCGATGTCACCACGGCGATGGTCAGCGTGAGGGCGAATTCGCGGAACATGCGGCCGACCAGGCCGGTCATGAACAGAAGTGGAATGAATACCGCGATCAGCGAGAACGTGAGCGAAATCACCGTGAAGCCGATTTCGCTCGCGCCACGCAACGCAGCCTGGAACGGCGGTTCGCCGTTCTCCATGTGGCGCACGATGTTCTCGATCATGACGATGGAGTCGTCGACGACGAATCCGGTGCCGATCGTCAGCGCCATCAGCGATAGATTGTCGAGCGAAAACCCGCAGAACCACATGACTCCGAATGTGGCGATGATCGACAGGGGAAGCGCAACGCCGGCAATGATGGTGGCGCGGATGGTACGCAGGAAAATGAGCACGACGGTAATGACCAGCGCCACGCTGAGGATCAGCGTGAATTGCACGTCGCGGACCGACGCACGGATGCTAGCGGTGGCGTCGTGCACGATCGTGAGCGTCGCGCCGACCGGCATCGCGCGCTGCAGTTTCGGCAGCTCGTTCTTGATGCGCTGCACCGTCTCGATGACGTTGGCGCCGGGCTGGCGTTGGATATCGACAACAATGGCCGGCATGCCCTGATAAAAGCCGCCGACCTTGCTGTTCTCGAGACTATCAACGATATCGGCGACATCCTTGAGCAGCACCGGCGCGCCGTTGCGGTACGTCACGATGATGTTGCGATAGGCCGCTGCCACGGTGATCTGGTCGTTGGCGGCGATAGTGTAAGACTGATGCGCGCCGTCGAGTGAGCCTTTCGGACCGGCGACGTTGGCGGCAAGGATCACGTTGCGCAGATCTTCGAGCGCGATGCCGTAATTTGCAAGCCGCGAGAGATCCGCCTGAATGCGGATCGCCGGCCGGATGTTGCCTTGCACCGTGACGCGACCCACGCCGGTGAGCTCGCTCAGCCGCTGCGCGAGTAGCGTATCGGCGACGTCACTGAGCGCGCGCAGGGAAATCGTCTCCGAGGTGATCGCCAGTGTCACCATCGGCGTGTCGGCAGGATTGACCTTGGAGTAGACCGGAGGGTAGGGCAGGTTTTTCGGCAAGGTCGATCCGGAGGCGTTGATGGCGGCCTGCACGTCTTGTGCAGCGGCGTCGATGTCGCGGTTCAGATCGAACTGCAGGGTGATTTGGCTGACCCCGAACGAACTCGAAGACGTCATCAACTGGAGCGCGGGGATCTGCCCGAAATTACGCTCCAAGGGCGCGGTCACCAGCGAGGCCATCACGTCGGAACTTGCCCCGGGCAGCTGGGTAGTGACCTGGATGGTGGGAAAATCGACCTGCGGCAACGAGGAGACCGGCAGCCACAGGTAGCCGAGCAGGCCGCCGAGCATAACCGCCACCCCGAGCAGCGAGGTCGCGATCGGGCGGTGAATGAAGGGCGAAGATACGCTCATGGGCTGGCGGGCGATGGCAATGCCGCGCTTGGGCTACGCCTCCCTTTCTCACCTCCGCGCGTGCCGCGGGTTCCGTCCGGACGCGGACGCCCTTCGGGCACGATCTGACCTCTATCTTCCGCGCCCGCGACTGCCACCCGCGTGCCCTCGGCGAGGCGGGCAAAGCCGGTGGTGATGACGCGCTCGCCCGTCTGCAGGCCGCTAGCGACCACCGCGCTTGCGTCATCCTGCTGCGTCAGCGTCACCGGCCGCACCGTAACGGTATCGCCGTCCTTGAGCACGTAGACGAACGTTCCGTTGGGGCCGCGCTGGATCGCCGCGGTTGGCACCACCACCACCTGCCGCAATGTGTCGATGAGCACGCGAACGTTGACGAACTGGCCGGGCCAAAGCTGAAGATCGTCGTTGGGAAACTCGGCTTTGAGCTTCACCGTGCCGGTGGTCGGGTCGACTTGATTGTCGATCACCATCACCTTGCCTTTATCGAGCGCGCCCTTGCCATCCGCGGTCAAAGCGTCGACCGGCAACTGGCCTTCGGCCATCCCTTTGGTGAGGTCCGGCAGGTTCTGCTGCGGCAGGCTGAAGAAGACCGAGATCGGCCGAAGCTGGGTGATGATGACAATTCCCGTGGCCTCCGCCCCGCGCACGAGATTGCCCGCATCGACGAGACGGATGCCGGTGCGGCCGGCAATCGGCGCGACGATGTCGGTGTAGGACAAAATCGCGCGCGCGTTGTCCATCGCCGCCTGATCGAGCTTGACCTGAGCCTCCAACTGGGTGACCAGCGCACGTTGCGTGTCCAGCTGCTGCTTGTTGACAGCATTGGTTGCCGCAAGGCGGGTGTAGCGTTCCAAATCGAGCTTGGCGTTGGCAAGTTGTGCTTCGTCCTGCGCTTTCTTGGCGACGGTCTGATCGAAGGCCGCCTGGTAAGTGGCGGGGTCGATCTTAGCAAGAACATACCCCTTAGGCACGTCCTGCCCTTCGGTGAACAATATCTCCATGATCTTGCCGTCGACCTGGGAGCGAACGGTCACGGTATTGAGAGCTCTCGCGGTGCCCACGCCGTCGAGGTAGACCGGAACGTCGGCGATGCGCGCAGCGGTGACGAGAACGGGAACGGGATCGGTCGCCGGAGCGCCCCGGCGGCCGCCTTTTGACACCGCCGCCAGCGTCTGCTGCCACTGCGGCATGTAATAGACGCCGACCACCGCCGCGATGACGAGGGCGGCAATCAAGAGGACCGTGATTCGCCGTTTGAGTGTCATTGCATCACGTTCGTCCCGGCCGCCACTCCCGGCGGGAGCCAGGCACCGCCCAGGGCCTGAAACAGACTCAGAACCGCCTGTAACCGCCCCAGACGCGCAAGCGAGTAATTGTCTTCTGCGGTGAACAGCGTCTGCTGGGTTTGCAGCACAGTGACGAGGTCCACGGTACCTTCACGCAGTCTCGCTTCCGCAAGCCGGAAGGCCTCTCGCGAGCTGTTGAGCACGATCTGCTGCAGGCGCTCGCGCTCCAGCGTGTCGGCAATGGCGATCAGCGCGATCTCCACGTCGCCGAACGCGGAAAGGATTGTTTGACAATACACCTTCACCAGTTCGAATTGTCTGCCTTGCGCGAGTTCCAGCTGTCCCTCGAGCCGGAAGCCATCGAGCAGCGGCTGGGTGATGTTCAACGCGATGCTGTAAAAGGCGCTTTGCGGCGTGAACAGCAGTTTGAGTACGTTGCTCTCATAGCCGCCTTGACCGGTCAGCGAAATGCTTGGGAAGAACGCGGCACGGGCCGACTCGACGCTGGCGTCGGCAGAGGCGAGGCTCGCCTCGGCAGAGCGAATGTCGGGGCGCTGGAACAAGAGCTCCGATGGCAGCCCCGGCGTCACACGCGGGATCGCCAGCGCAAAGATGTTGCCGCCCTTGATGACGACTTCGACCGGCGGTTTGCCGATCAGCACGGCAAGAATGGCGATGTTCTGCCGCACGGCCTGGTCGAACAGCGGAATGTTCGCACGCACCTGCGCAACCAGGCTTTCTTGCTGCGCGACATCGAGCTGGGACGCGGTGCCGGCCTCGAACCGCTGCTTGATCAGGTTCAGAATGCGGTTGGCGGCATTGAAGTTCTCGCGTGCGATCCGCAGCCGGTCCTGTGCCGAGAGCACTTGGAAATAGGTGTTGCCAACCGCTGCGATAGTCGACAGAACGACGACCTCCTTGTTGAAACGGCTGGCGACCGCAGTCTCCTCCGCGGCGCGCGAGGCAGCGCGGTTCTTGCCCCAGAAGTCGATCTCGTAGCTCGCATTGAGCGCGGCATGAAAAAGGTTGCGCTCGGGCGCGCCGGGGTTCTTAAAGCGCTCGGCAAAACCGACGAAATTAACCGCTGGCAAGAGCGGTGCGCCGACGATCTTGGCCTGCGCATCGGCCTGTAGGATGCGTCCGATGGCTGCCCCGATGTCGAAATTGGCAAGCTGCGCTTCCTCGATCAGATTGGTGAGTTCGCGCGAGCGAAAGCCGCGCCACCAATCGAGTGCCGGCGGGGCGGACTCCCCTCGTCCGGCGCCATATCTGGGCGGGATCTCGGCCGCCAGATCCGGCCGCTCGGAGCTGAATATGCACGCGGACAGCATTTGCACGAGAGATAATCCCATAAACACGACAAAGACGGGGCGAAGGCCCCTGGCGTTGATCGCCGGAGCACGCGTGCGCCATCCGTCGAACATGGGACCGACTTTCAACGCTACGGACACCCGTTGGAACGGGGCATTAGCGTTAACGCCACGCACGCCTTCCCCAACCGCCCATTGGCCAACTCGCCATAGTACCAGCCCGGCCCCGGCCGACCACTTAATTAAAAGACATGTTCGGCTTGAGGCAGCGCGAAGCAGGTCTCGGCGAGATTGCGCGCCCAGCCTTCAAATCGCTGATTTGAAAAGACTATTCTGCCGCGCGGCTCCTCGGCAAGCGCAGGCTAGGCCGCGAAGTTGGCTCTCGCCCCCTTGGCGGCGGAAAGATACCAGTCGAGAATCTCTGCGCCGTTCCAGTGCAGCACGCCCGGAAAGCGGCGCGCATGGTCGTAGATCGCTTCGAGATATTTGATGCGGTGCGGTTGCCCGCTGATATAGGGATGGATCGCGAGCGCCATGATCTTGGCGCGGTTCTTTCCCTCGGCATAGAGGCGCTCGAACTGATCGATGGCGCGCCGAGCAAGGTATTCGCTCTCGTGGTGTTGGACGATCATCATGCCGATGTCGTTGATTTCGACCGTGTACGGCAGCGTGACGAGTGGACCTTTGGCGGTGCGGACGACGGTCGGCTCGTCGTCATAGACCCAATCGCCGATGTATTTCACGCCGGCGCTGACCAGGAGCTCCGGCGTTTCCAGCGTCTGCGTGAGGCCCGGCCCCAGCCAGCCAACCGGGCGCTTGCCGCTGAAACGTTCCAGGATATCCATGGAGCGGTTGATCATTGCCGCCTGGTCCTCGACTTTGTGAATTGGAATCTGATCGTAGGCGTGGCCCATGAACTCCCAGGAGAGGCGCTTGGCTTCCTCGGCGACGCGGGCGTAGTCCTCGCAAGTGCGCGCATTGATGGCGAGGGTCGGCTTGATGCCGAGCCGCTCGTAGAGCTCGAAGAAGCGCCAGGCGCCGACCCGCATGCCGTATTCGTGCCAGCTCCAATGCGGGACGTCGGGCAGCAACGGCACTCCCGTCGGCGCCGGCAATACCTGGCGCGGCATCGGCCGGCCGATGTCCCACACCTCGTAATTGACGATGGTCCAGAACACGAGCCGCGCGTCGCCCGGCAATTTGAGCGGCGGCCGGTCGACGATGGCGGAGAACTCGCAACGCTCGCGCGGGATCATGTGGCTGGTCATGGGTACCTCTTTTTTCTTTATGTAGCCCGGATGGAGCGAAGCGTAATCCGGGTCTTGCTACACTCGTC
>DATFQX010000014.1:0-2145 GCA_035263865.1 Xanthobacteraceae bacterium | reverse complement strand
GCAGTGGCGTCCCTATTCAGTAACATTCAGGATTGTTGTTTCAAAGGACCGAGCCCTTCCCTCCGTGCTAGGCTGAGGGTGCGGGAGACCCACCGCGCGGGGTGGGGAAGAGATCCTCATGGCAGGCATCAAGCGCCGCGCGTTCATCACGCTGCTCGGCGGCGCAGCCGCATGGCCGCTCGCGGCCCGCGCGCAGCAGTCGGCGAGAGTTCCCCGCATCGGAATTCTCTGGCCGAACCCCGTGACTGCAAGCGGACACTTTGTCGATGCCTTCCGGCAGGGGCTGGGCGAATTGGGGTACGTCGAAGGCCGCAACATGACCATCGAGTTTCGAACCGCGGAGGGCATGATGGAACGGCTGCCCGACGGGGACTACGCACAGGCCGGGGGCCTGATCACATATGGGCCGAACCTCGCTCACATGTACCGGCGGGCAGCCGCCTACGTAGACAAGATCCTCAAAGGTGAGAAGCCGGCGGACCTGCCCGTGGAGCAACCCACGCGGTTCGAGCTGGTCATCAACCTCAAAACCGCCAAGGCAACCGGCATCGACATCCCCGCGACCGTGCTCGCCCGCGCCGACGAAGTGATCGAATGAAACGCCGCGAGTTCATGGACTTTCAGGCTTGGGTCGGCGCCTTCCAGCAGGCACTCGCGCAATCGGGTTGGATCATCGGCCGCAATGTGCGGATCGACACCCGTTGGGGCGGCGGCAAATCCGAGGACATACGCAGACACGCAATGGAACTGGTCGCGCTGTCGCCGGATGTTATCCTGGCCCATGGTGCCTCGACGGTGCGGCCGTTGGTGCAGGCGACCCGCAGCGTTCCGATCGTGTTCCCGATCGCCGGCGATCCGGTCGGCGCCGGTTTTGTCGACAGCTTGGCGCAGCCGGGCGGCAACGTCACCGGATTCATGACGGTCGAATACAGCTTCGGCGGCAAATGGCTGGAGATACTCAAAGAGATCGCGCCCGGCGTGATGCGGGTGGCGGTCCTGCGGGATGCGAGCCAAGGTTCTGGCACCAGCCAGTTTGCCGTCATCCAGGGCATGGCGTCGTCGCTCAAGGTGGAGGTCAGCCCGGTCAACGCGCGCGGCGCGGACGAGATCGAGCGCGCCGTCGCGGCCTTCGCGCGTTCTTCGAATGGCGGCATGATCGTGACATCGGGCGGCGCGGCGCAGCTTCATCGCAATCTGATCGTCACGCTGGCGGCCCGGCACAAGCTGCCGGCGGTGTACAATGGACGCCACTTCGTCACCGGTGGCGGCCTGATCTCCTATGGGGTTGATTTCATCGACCAGTACCAGCGCGCCGCCGGCTATGTTGATCGTATCCTCAAAAGCGAAAAGCCCGCCGACCTGCCGGTGCAGGCGCCAACCAAGTACGAGCTGGTGATCAATCTTAAGACCGCGAAGGCGCTCGGCATCGAGGTGCCGGCGTCCGTGCTCGCGCGCGCCGACGAGGTGATCGAGTAAGAAGGCGCGAGTTCATCGTGCGGTTCTGTTAGGATTGATAGGCTCGATCCTTGGCTGGGCCGACCGGACGGGACCAGTGACTGTGCCGACGAGGTGACCTTGTCTCTCAAAGGCGCAAAGAGCCCAACACGCGACCGCAAGCCTCGTTCGACCGGAACGAAGGCGAGAGCGCACGTTAGCGACGAGCCCAATTCACTGATCGAGTTGAAAAAGCAACTCGAAGCGCGCACCCGTGAGCTCGCCGAGGCGCGGGGGCACCTTGCCGAGGCGCGAGAGCACCTTTCCGAATCGCTGGAGCAGCAGACGGCGACCTCGGAGGTGCTGAAGGTCATCTCCGGTTCGCCCGGCGAGCTTGCGCCGGTGTTCGAAACCATGCTCGCGAAAGCGACCGAGCTGTGCGAGGCAAGCTACGGCACTCTGTGGCTTTGCGCGGGAGAAGGCTTTCGTGCCGTCGCGCTGCACGGTGGGCTACCCGAGGCATACACCGCGCCGCTGCGGGATGGACGGGTGTGGTACCCCGGCCAGGCTGTCGCCATCACCCGCGTCGCCAAAACCCGGAAAACGGTCCAGGTCGCCGACTTGAGCAAGGATCAGGGTTACCGCGACCGCTCCCCATTGCAGGTTGCCGCCGTCGAACTCGCTGGCATCCGAACGTTGGTCGTCGTGCCG
>DATFQX010000013.1:0-4972 GCA_035263865.1 Xanthobacteraceae bacterium | reverse complement strand
GCCTATTCAGGATACATCTGCGCGATCGTCGCCTCGATCGTGACCGGGCGCCCAGTGAAATGGACTGAGGATCGCATCGAGAACCTCTCCACCACGGCCTTTGCGCGCGACTTCCACATGGAAATGGAAATCGCCTGCACCAAGGACGGCAAGGTGACAGCGCTGCGTTGCTATACCATCGCGGATCACGGTGCGTTTGACGCCTGCGCCAACGCGAGCAAATGGCCCGCTGGCCTTTTCAGCATCATCACCGGTTCATATGATTTTCCGACTGCGCATGTCTCGGTCGACGGTGTCTATACCAACAAGGCACCGGGGGGGGTGGCCTATCGTTGCTCGTTCCGCGTCACGGAAGCGGCCTATTGCATCGAGCGGGCCATGGACATCATGGCGCAGAAACTCGACATGGACCCGGCCGAGTTCCGCATGAAGAACCTGATCCGGCGCGAACAATTCCCGTACACGTCTGCAATGGGTTGGCAATACGATTCCGGCGATTATCACACCGCCATAACTAAGGCGATGGAAACGGTCAGCTACAAAAAGCTGCGCGAGGAGCAGAAGGCAAGGCAGGCGGCGTTCAAGCGCGGGGAGACGCGCGAACTGATGGGCATTGGCGTTGCGTTCTTCACCGAAATCGTTGGTGCCGGGCCGTCGCGCAATTGCGACATACTCGGCATTGCCATGTTCGATTCCGCTGAAATTCGTATCCATCCCACGGGCACTGGCATTTGCCGGCTCGGAACGAAGTCGCAGGGTCAGGGCCACGAAACGACCTACGCCCAGATCATCGCGACCGAGCTCGGACTTCCGGCCGACAACATCACAGTCGAGGAAGGCAATACCGACACGGCGCCTTACGGACTCGGCACCTACGGTTCGCGCTCGACGCCAGTTTCGGGTGCGGCAACAGCAATGGCCTGCCGCAAGATCAAGGCCAAGGCGCAGATGATCGCCGCCTATATGCTTGAAGTGCACGACGACGATCTCGAGTGGGACGTCGATCGCTTCCGCGTGAAAGGTAATCCCGAGCGCTTCAAGACCATGACCGAGCTTGCATGGGCCGCTTATCACGAGGTGCCGCCCGGGATGGAGCCAGGATTGGAGGCGGTGAACTACTACGATCCGCCGAACTTCACCTTTCCGTTCGGCGCATACATCTGCGTCGTCGACGTGGACGTCGATACCGGAATGACAAAAATCCGCCGTTTCTACGCGCTGGACGATTGCGGCACGCGTATCAACCCGATGATCATCGAGGGCCAAGTGCACGGCGGCTTGACGGAAGCGTTTGGCATCGCCATGGGCCAGGAGATCCATTACGACCCAGAAGGCAACGTCACGACCGCTTCGTTTTTGGACTATTTCCTGCCGACCGCGGTGGAAACGCCAAAATGGGAAACCGACTGGACGACGACGCCCTCGCCGCATCATCCGATCGGCGCCAAAGGTGTGGGCGAGAGCCCGAATGTCGGCGGCGTGCCGTGCTTTTCGAACGCAGTGAACGACGCTTTCAAATTCCTGGGTTCGACCCACATACAAATGCCTCACGACCATTGGCGAACCTGGGCAGCGGCAGAAAAGCTTGGCCTGCATCAGTGAACAGGTTGGTCCGAAGCGGCTACGCGACGCTAATGAAAACCAGCGCCGCGTGCCTGTATGACGGCACGTCATGACATTGAACAGCAATGATATTTCGGATCGCCTAGCTGCGGTCGGCTATGTTGCCGACCGCGATGTCGCGACTGTGCTGTGGCTAATGGAGTACCTCAAGCGGCCGCTGCTGCTCGAAGGCGAAGCCGGCGTTGGCAAGACTGAGGTTGCGAAATCACTCGCTGCCGTGCATCAGGCCGAACTCATACGTTTGCAATGCTACGAAGGCCTCGATCAAAACGCCGCGCTTTACGAGTGGAATTATCAACGGCAGTTGCTCGCGATTAAGACGCGCGAAGGTGTCGGCGAAAGCGCAGACGCTATCGAAGAGCATATTTTTTCAGAACGCTATCTGTTGGAGCGACCCCTTCTGGCCGCTATCCGTCGCGAAAAACCGCCTGTGCTGCTCGTCGATGAAGTTGATCGCGCGGATGAGGAGTTCGAAGCATTCTTGCTCGAATTACTTTCGGATTTTCAAGTGAGCATTCCGGAACTGGGCACCATCAAGGCCGTATCGATCCCGCGCGTTGTATTAACATCCAACGGGACGCGCGAACTATCTGACGCATTGCGCCGACGCTGTCTTTATCACTATGTCGATTTTCCCGACGTCGATCGCGAAGCGAAGATCATTGTCACAAAGACTCCGGGTGTTGACACGACACTTGCCCTGCAGATCGCGCGTATGGTCTCCGCTGTGCGCAAGGAGGACCTGCGAAAAATCCCCGGTGTAGCCGAGACGCTCGACTGGGCCGCGACGCTAGCTGGTCTGGGCGTGCATGATCTACGCCAGGAACCCGAAGCCGTCTACGAGACGATGATATGCTTGCTCAAGACGCACGAGGATCGAGTCCGACTCACACGAGAGGTAAGCGAGCGACTCCTCGGGAAGGTCGCATGAGGACGCTTGCAATGATCCCCACCGAGCCAAATCCGTCCGTCGGCAGGCCGATGCGCGAAAGGCTCGCGGGCTTTGCGCGCACGCTGCGCGACAATGGATTCAAGGTCGGACTCACGGAAACGCGTGATGCACTTGTAATCCTCACGCATTCCATTGCATCGCGGCCGACCTCGTTGCGGTCTGCGTTCCGATCCTTGTTTTGCGCGACGCATTCCGATTGGGAGCGTTTCGACGAGATTTTCGACGCTTATTGGCTCGGCACCCAGATGCGTCGGATGCGCGCGCTTTCGGGCATCGCGGCGGAAAGCCGGGCACTGGCGCGCCGTCGCTTGGACACGATGTCGTTGCAAGCTTCAAATGGCCAGCCGGATCATGTCGAGCGTCGCCAAGAGGGAGATGCCCAAGGTGCAGCCGATAACCGCGGGCGGCGGGAGGGCGCATCGCACTTTGAAAACTTGGCAACCATCGATTTCCGTCATATCACCGATCCCACCGACATGGCGCGAGCCCATTCGCTGGCCGAGCGACTTGCACGCGTCATGCGCGCGCGGCTGGTTCGCCGCGAGCAAATCCGCCGGCGCGGGCGGAGGCTTGACCTGCGGCACACGATCCATCGCAATGTATCGCATGGCGGGACGCCCGTGGACCTCGCTTGGCGACGCCGCAAGATCAAACCGCTGCGCCTCGTCGTTCTTCTTGACGCCTCGGGCTCCATGAATCTCTATACCGCGTTCTTCGTGCGCTTCCTGCATGGCGTGATGGACGCCTTCCGCGAAGCGGAAGCATTCATCTTCCACACTCAGCTTGCGCACGTGTCTCCATCGCTGCGCGATCGTGACGTCACGCGCGCGGTGGACAAGCTTTCGATGATGGCCCAGGGCATCGGCGGCGGCACCCGTATCGGTGAGAGCCTCGCGACTTTCAATCGCTGGCATGCGCGCCGCGTGATCAATTCGCGTACAGCCGTGATGATTGTCTCCGATGGGTACGATACTGGCGCGCCTGAGCATCTTGGGCAAGAAATGCGGCGTCTCCGCTGGCGGTGTCGGAAAGTCGTCTGGCTCAATCCACTGATTGGCTGGAGGGACTACACGCCGCAGGCGCGCGGAATGCAGGCTGCGCTTCCCTATATCGATCTGTTTGCGCCCGCGCACAATCTTGAAAGCTTGGCTGCGCTAGAACCCTATCTCGCACGGATATGACGTGATGAAAAAGGCTGCGGCCCAGTCTATCGGGCCAAGACGTCTGAAGTGGGTCGATGCTGTTGAAAAACCCCTCGTGAATATCGGCGAATCATGATTCCGACCTCGCGACGCTTTCAGCGCGCGGCGGCGCCCGCGGTCAGATGCAGAAATTGCCTTCGGTGGGGAAGGTTCATTTTGAACCTCCCTTCACATCATTCGATCACCTCGTCGGCGCGGGCGAGCAGCGTTAGCCAGAATCACAGCCGTCAGTCCGCTTGAAGAACGACAGGTGTACTCATTGTGACTTAGGTACAATAAGCGCCGGGGCGGTCCAATCTTTTGGAAGAATTTCGACGATCAACACACGAAGCGGTACGTTTGTCTTATTCTGCGCGGTGTGCACAACGTTGCCTGTTTCGAAAAAATAATCGCCCGCTTTTGCGCCTCACCCGCTCGGGTTGCTGCGCGCGCGCCCCGAGCGGCCACGCCGAAGCGCCGCCGAGCAGCGTGACGAACGCGCGGCGCTTCACTCGATCACCTCGTCAGCGCGCGCGAGCAGCGTCGGCGGCACCTCGATGCCGAGCGCGTTCGCCGTCTTGAGGTTGATAACCAACTGATACTTGGTTGGCACCTGCACTGGCAGGTCGGCCGGCTTTTCGCCCTTCAGGATGTGATCGACATAGGATCGCGGAACCGGCGCGTTGCGGATCGCAAAAGCATACAGCGTGCTGGAATGCGGCCAGGTGTTGGTCCCGGAGGTCGTGGTCGGACAGGCGCAGGGCGGCTTCGCCATGGGCGTGGGCTATACGTTGCTCGAAACACCGCCGCTCTACGAGGACGGGCCCGGCAACGGGAAGTGGAACCTCGGTCAATACCTCGTCGCGCGCGGCTCGGACTTGCCGCTGCGTGATCTTGAGATTGAAGTGCTGCCGCCAGTGGATGGGAACGAACGGCCCAAAGGCATGGCGGAAGTCGTGATGATCCCGGTGGTTCCTGCGCTGCTCAACGCGATTTACGATGCCACTGGTCACCGCTTCCAATCGTTGCCGGTGACGCAAGCCATGATCAAGGGATCACTCAACTGACTATCGGGTTGTCAAGTTAAAGCCCGGCCATTTTTGACTAGTGCGATGGAGCAGCCGCGCGGAGTACGTCATTCGGCGCGAATGTCCGCTTTTGGCACATCGCGTCATTTCGCGGCAACGCACCATTTCGGTCGCTTTCGGGGCGAAGC
>DATFQX010000012.1:0-2308 GCA_035263865.1 Xanthobacteraceae bacterium | reverse complement strand
CTGGAACTCCCACCGCCTCGAGCTTCTCCAGTAGCTCCGCGCGGTGCCAGCGTGCGGTCAGCGCGGACAGCCGCGTGATCAACTGCTCGCGGTTCGCCAGCCGATCCGAATTCGCGCGATAGCTCGCCTCCTCGGCGATTTGGGGCTCACCCAGCACTGCGCAGAGCTTGGCAAACTGATTGTCATTGCCGGTGGCGATGATCATGAGACCGTCGGCGGCCGGGAAAACCTGATAGGGCACGATATTGGGGTGCGCGTTGCCGATGCGCTTGGGCACCTTGCCGGAGATGAGATAGTTGAGCGCCTGGTTGGCGAGCACCCCGATTTGGCTGTCGACGAGCGCGGTATCCACCAGGCAGCCGCGGCCGGTTTGTTGTCGCTCGATGAGCGCGGCGAGAATGCCGACCACCGAATAGATGCCGGTGAAGATATCGGCGACGGGCACTCCCGCGCGCTGCGGCTCGCCGTCCGGCGCCCCGGTGAGATCCATGATGCCGCCCATGCCCTGGGCCATCAGGTCATAGCCCGCCCGCATGGCATAGGGGCCGCCTTGGCCGAAGCCGGTCACCGAGCAATAGATCAGGCGCGGGTTCTCCTTGCTCAGGCTCGCGTAATCGAGACCGAACTTGGCGAGCCCGCCGACCTTGAAATTCTCGATCAGCACGTCCGAGCGTGCGGCAAGCTTCTTGGCGATCCGGCGGCCATCTTCGCTTTCGAAGTCGAGCTCGATCGAGCGCTTGCCCCGGTTCGTGGCATGGAAATAGGCGGCGCCAAGATGGCCGCCCTCGGCCGCCTCGACGAAGGGTGGGCCCCAGCCACGCGTATCGTCTCCGCTGCCTTTACGCTCCACCTTAATGATATCGGCACCGAGGTCGGCGAGAATCTGCCCGGCCCAGGGCCCCGCCAAGATACGGGCAAGCTCGAGCACGCGTAGTCCGGCCAAAGGCCCGGCCATCACTCCTCCTTGGGGCGAGCCGCACCCCTCGATGGTGAAAAACAGCCGCTTCTGTGGCCCGCCCGCCCCGCCTTGTCCATAGCCTGGGTTTGCCAGCGATTTGGCATGAGTCGCGTCAATGGAATGAAATCAAAAGATTACGCTGGCAAACCTCTGTCCGCGCCGAGTTTGATCATCAAAGGTTTTCCGGCCCACTGGCAAACCGCCATCGCCGCCCTCAGCAGTCTCAACACGCTCATGGAGAGCACACAGGACGGGGGTGGCTGAAACCCACTCAGAATCAGATATACGTCCTTCCTCAGAACCAGGCGACACTGACGCCCGGTGCGTGGCCTAATGAGACCGACGCCACAGAACCAGGACGCAATGCCCCTCGCTCGACGACGTGAGCGCAACGCTAAAGGCCAATACCTGCCGGGGTTCTCTGGAAACCCTGGTGGCTCACCGGAGGCTACGCGCAGAGCGTTCAACAAGCGCTTTCTGCTCGATCTGGCGGAGGACTGGCAGCAGCATGGGCGAGAAGTTTTCAAGCGGGTGCGGCGCGAGTCGCCGGCTGCGTATTTGAAGGTCTGCGCAATGCTGGTGCCGCGGGAGATGAAGTTGGAGCATTCCGGCGGGGTTAAGGCGATGACCGATGAGCAGCTCGAACGGTCGCTGGAATTGATCGAGGAGATGATTGCGAAGCGCGATGCCGCGGCGAATGCCAAGGTAATAGAGGGGGAAGCGGAAGTCGTCCCGAGTTTGCCGCCGCCAGTTAGCGCCAAAAATTCTTGAAGCGGTCCGGCGCCATTTCGGTGTACCGGACCGTGTGCTGGATGTTCTTGTGCCCGAGGTAGTGCTGCAACGCCCGCGTGTCGTGGCCATCGTTAGCGAGCTTGAACCCACAGGCATGGCGCAGCATGTGTGGGTGGATCGGGAAAGGCATCTTGGCAGCCTCGCCGACGCGCTGGATGAGTCGGTGAAAGCCGATGGGACCCATTGGCCCGCCGGGCTCGGAAACGAATACGTAAGCCTCTTTAGGGCTCTCGGCGCAGCTTGCGCAGAGCCCGCATCTCGTCACCCCGGATCGGGTGCACGCTGGCAATCCCGTTCTTGACGCGGTGAACATGCAGGCGCCCCTCGGATAGCTCAATCTGCTGCCATTGCAGGTCGCAGACCTCCGAGGCTCGCAGGCCGTGCCGATAGGCGACCAGGATCATGGTTGCGTCGCGATGCCCGTAGCGGCCATGCTTGCGGGCACAGTCCATCAGGCGCTCGACCTCGCGCTCAGTGAGGTAGCGTCGTTTAACTGTCAAATTTACGATGGTTGGCGCGCGTTTCTTGGATGCCGATTTCATGCGGATAAACCTTGCC
>DATFQX010000011.1:0-4849 GCA_035263865.1 Xanthobacteraceae bacterium | reverse complement strand
GCCGTGATGCGCCGCGCCAGCGGCTCGGCCACCGCTTCGATCACCACCGAAAAGGCGCCCGCCTGCGCGACGGCGCGGGCATCGTCCTCGATCGGCCCCCAATCCGCCTCGCTGCGACCCTGGGCCCGGAACGAGCCGATGGTGTTGATCGACTGCGGCGTGAGGCCGATGTGGCCCATGACCGGCACGCCCCGCTCGACCAGAAAGGCGATGGTCTCGGCCATGCGGCGGCCGCCCTCGAGCTTGATCGCTCCGCAGCCGGTCTCCTTCATCACCCGCGCGGCCGACATGAAGGCCTGCTCCTTGGAGGCTTCGTAGGAGCCGAACGGCATGTCGATGACGACGAGAGCCCGCTTCGATCCGCGCATCACCGCGAGCCCCTGCAGGATCATCATATCGAGGGTGACCGGCACCGTGGTTTCGAGCCCGTGCATCACCATGCCGAGCGAGTCGCCGACCAGAATGAGATCGCAGTGGCGATCAAGCAGGCGCGCGGTATGCGCGTGGTAGGATGTGAGGCAGACGATGGGCTCGCCGCCCTTGCGCGCGCGGATGTCGGGGGCGGTCAGCCGCTTGATCTCATCTTGTGCCGACATTTGTCGAAGGTCCTAGCGCGCCGGGGTGCCGAAGACCGCGACCCCGACCACGATGGGATGGAAGATGAAACCAAGCGCGAGATAAAGGATGGTCCCCACCACGAGCGCGATCGTGTCATTGCGATGCCCGCCGACCGGGATCGCTGGCGCGCCGGGATCGGTTCGGTATTTGAGCGTGATGCGGTCATAGCCGGCCCAAACGAGAAACGACCCGAATAGCACGATCGAGCCGAGATCGCCGTTCGAGATGAGATGCGCGACCGCCCAGGTCTTCACACCGACCAGCATGGGATGCTTGAGCGCGCGCCAGATTTTGCCGCGGCTATAGGCCGCGACCACGAAAATGCTTGCCGGCCACATCAACAGCTGCGTGACGTAGTAGGTCCATCCGGGCGGGAACCACACGTCGATCCAGCCGGTCGCGCGATACCGCCCGAAGCCGTATCCAATCAGAATGAGTCCGACGAGAGAGAACAGCGACATCAGCCCCTTGTAGGGCCACTCCCCGACGCGCTTGATCACCGCGGCGCGCGGTCCTCGCAACGTGACGAAGACATGCGCCCCGAGGAAAACGACAAGTCCGAGCACGAGAATCGCCAGCCCCATGGCTCAAGCCTCGCCGAAACCCCGTAGACATTCGCGTGGCGCGTGTCTGCAGGCGCAGTAGAGGACATGGCACGTCGGGAGGCAAGGTCGTCAGCATCGCGTCGAAGATTGCACCGGGCCCGGCAGCGGGCGCTGCCAACTCGATAGTTGCGACGCCTGCAGCGGTGAACACGACGGGAGCAAGAGAGTTCGATGAACAGACGCTTCGTTTTGGCATTGTCCAGCCTGTTGTTTGCTGTGATGCCGGCTGCGGCGCAAGACTGGCCTGCGAAAACCGTCAGGATCATCGTGCCATTCGGCCCCGGCTCGACGCCGGACATGGTCGGGCGGCTGATCGCAGACCACATGCAACAGAAGCTCGGCCAACCTTTCGTGATCGAGAACCGCCCCGGCGCCAGCGCCAATACCGGGACCGAGATGGTGGCGAAGGCTGATCCGGACGGCTACACGATCGGCGTCGGTCTGGGCGGCCCGCTTGCCATCAACACGCTGTTGTTTGCGAAACTGCCGTACGACCCAGCCAAGGACCTCGCGCTGATCACGATGCTGACGACCCAGCCGAGCGCGCTCGTCGTGCACACGAGCCTGGGCGTCAATTCGGTCGCCGAACTTGTCGATCTGCTCAGGAGGAATCCCGGCAAATACAACTACGGCTCGATCGGTAACGGCTCGCTGTCGCATCTGGCTATGGAGGCGCTCGCGCTCAAGAGCGGCACGACCATGGTCCACGTGCCTTACCCCGGCTCTCCCCAGGCGATGACCGCGGTGCTGCGCAACGACGTGCAGATGGCCTGTCTGCCGGCGATTTCGGTGACGCCGCACGTTGCCTCCGGGCAGGTGAGAATTTTGGCGATCTCGCTCGGCCGACGCTCCGCCCTAATGCCTGGTGTCCCGACGCTCAAGGAGAGCGGCATCGACGTCGAAGCGGACGCCTGGAACGGCTTGATCGCACCCGCGAAAACGCCCGATGCGATCATCGCGAAAATTCACGCCGCGGTCGTTGAGGCCCTTGCCGAGCCGGCGATCCGCGAGAAGCTGGCCACCCAATTGATGGAGCCGATTCCCACCACGCCGGCGCAGTTCCGCGCAAAAATCGATGCCGATCTGGCGCGCTGGTCGCCGATCATCAAGGCGCTCAATCTGAGGATCAACTAGCGTGCGTCGCCGCTACACCACCGGCGAACGCCCGCCGTCGATATTGATGGCGGTGCCGGTAATGTAAGAGCCGAGATCCGACACGAGAAAGCAGGCCATGTTGGCGAATTCCTCGGCCCGCCCGATGCGGCCGAGCGGGATGTCCTTGGCGCGCGCGGCCATATAGTCCTTGAGCTCGACGCCAGCGCGTTTGGCGGCTTGCACGTGCTGATCGGCCTCGATGAAGCCAACCAGCATCGCATTGACCAGCACGTTGTGCGGCGCGCCTTCGTGCGAGAGCACTTTGGTCAGCGCCATGCCGGCGGCGCGGGTGATCGAAGTCGGCGCGCTGCCGCCGCGCGGCGCCTTGGCGCCGATATTGAGCACGTTGATGATGCGGCCCCACCGGCGCTCCTTCATCTGCGGCCACACCAGCCGCGTCAGCCGGATGGCGGCGAACAGCTTCTGGTCCAAGTCCTGCTGCAGGAATTCGTCGGTCAGCTTTTCGAACGAGCCGGTGGCCGACGTGCCGGCATTGTTCACGAGGATGTCGATCTTACCGAGCGCCTTCATTATTTCGTCGTAGGCACGCTTGACATCAGCGGCGAGCGCCACGTCGCCCTGGATGCCGACCACCCGCCTGCCGTTCGCCCCGATGGCCTTGACCGCATCATCGAGCGCTTCGCGTCCGCGCGCGACAATGGCCACATCCGCCCCCGAGGCTGCAAACCGCGTGGCGATCGCGAGCCCGATCCCCTTGCTTGCGCCGGTGATCACCGCCGTCCGGCCGGCGAGACTGACGTCCATGGATACCTCCCCCGCTCGCGCCGGGAGAGCCGGCGCGTCCGTCAAGTCCTACAGTCCCCGGCGCGCCAGGAAAAGCGGCCGGGACTCAAGTCCCGCGGTGAATCGATCGAGCGCGGCGGCCTGCGGGCTGGCGGTGGCGCACGACGCTGACTCGTCTAGAATGCGCGCCTGCCTGGGAGCACGACGATGGAATTCACCGCGCTGTTTCTCGCCGTCACCGTCGTGATGGTCGTTGCCTGGTGGGGCACGCGAACGCTCGCGCTAGCATTGTTCGCCGCGACGCTCCTCGCCTCCATCGCGACCTATCTGCACCACGCCAGCGACGTGCTGAAGCTGTCGTTCTAAGCGCGCCCATAACCCAAGCGCCCATGACTCGCTCGCTCGCCCAGACCCTCAACGCGCTCGGCCTCTGCGCGATCGCGTTGGTTCTTGCGATCGCCTTTGCGGCACAGCTCCTGCTCGGCGAACTTCCCTGTCCGCTCTGCCTGCTCCAGCGCATCCAGTTCGCCATGCTGGCGGTGGGACCGATTCTCAACCTCCGCTTCGGGCCGCGGCCCAGCCACTATGCCGTCTCGCTCCTCGCCGCCATCGCCGGCGCGGCCTTCGCCACGCGGCAGATCTTGCTACACATCATGCCCGGAGACCCCGGCTACGGCTCGGCGCTGCTCGGCTACCATTATTACAGCTGGGCGTTTATCGGCTTTGCCGTTGCCATCATTGCGCTCGCGGCCATGCTGCTGTTCGACGGACAGTTCAGGGACGACGGCAAGCCGCAGCCCATCGGCGCGTTCGCGCGCGCCGCGGTGTGGTTGGTGATCGCGCTCACCGCGCTGAACGTGCTTTCGACGCTGCTGGAATGCGGCTTCGGCGCGTGTGCGGACAACCCGCTCGCCTACGAACTCCTCAAACGCGCGCCGTGAGGCGGGCGCTCACTCCCACTCGACGATCCCCGCACGAAAGGTATAAGCCTCAGTTCCCGAACGGGGTCGTCAGTTCCGTCTCGTTCGTGTCCACCACGAACACCGCGAGGAGCTTGGCCGGCTTCGTCTTGCTGGCATTGGCGCTGACGCCGTGGCGGTCGCCGGGCAGCTCGGAGAAGCTCTCTCCCGCCTTGTAGGTCGTCACCGGTCCGTCGTTGACCTGACTGCGGATCGCCCCCTCAAGCACGGTCGCATAGATGAAGGCGGATTTGGGATGCGTGTGACCAGGCGAGTAGCCGCCCGGGCCGTATTCGACGAGCACGCCCTTGATGCTCTTGCCGGGAACGTTCGGCAGCTCGTGCTGGTAGACGAGGGTCACCTTGGCGTTCTTCGACTTCGGCGCCTGCGCGAGGACGCTGCCGAACGGCAGGGTGGCGACAAGCAGCGAACAGAGGATGCGTTTCATGGAGTCCCTATCCTTCGGTTGCCGGATGCGGGATCAGGCTCCTGCCTGTGAGCGGCGGAGCCATTCGTCGAAACGGATGCGGCCGAGGCGCGCTTCGCCCAACGGCACGAGCGAGCGTTCCTCGACCCGGCCGCCGAAGTATCGGGCCTCGGGGTCGCTCACGACCTCACGCGGGTCGCCGACCGCCTTCAGATAGCGGGCGACGATCGCCCTTCTGAGCACTGCGATCAGTAAGCGTGAAGTCGCGGTGCAGGGCGAATGAGATCACGTGCCGGACGCGTTCTCCTGGCGTTTCTCAGAAGCGCAACGACTCTCCGTGA
>DATFQX010000010.1:0-2258 GCA_035263865.1 Xanthobacteraceae bacterium | reverse complement strand
TCAGTGCATCTTTGGCGAGGCGCGTAGGTTTCCATCAAGCTCGGATTGAGCCTTCCGGTTTCCGCAATGTAGCCACCGACCGATCCAGCTCGTCCGCCAGCCGCGCGTCGTTCGTCTCGATGATCGAGCGCCGCATGCAGATCCACGCCATGCTCAATAGATCACGCACACTCACGTCACTCCCCCGTACGCCCCTTATCCTGATCCTACGCAGGAATCGGCCGAATGGATGTCATGCAACCTCCGCTACCGGAACGGTCACACAACCGCATTGGCGTGACGGCTGCGCCCGCTTCGCCAGCATATGCGCGAGTTCCGTACCGAAAACGGCACCCGGACGCGGCATATTGTACCAGCGGTGGCATCTGAATATCGCTTCCGACCTAGATGCCATCTGACTATGCTGGACGCGCCGACCAGGTCCAGACCTGTGCGGCGGGGCAGGTATCAGCCGAATCAGGCGGGGCGGGGGCAGCTGTCTTTCACTTCGCAGTCTGCGACGGGTGCAGCTCGCCGACGGAGGAACTCCGCGCGGGGAGTGTGCGCTGCGCGCGCGCCGCGCTGAATGGAAAATCGCGCCCGCATTCGCGCGACGACGAATGGTGCGGCCGAAGGCGAATGGGTGGCGGCGAAAGTGAGCGTGAGAAGTCCAGCCTAGAGTCAATACCGTTCACTTTAGCAGGATTCTGATGGCTTGCTTGATATTTACGGGCGGTAGCGGTTTGTCAGATTTGCGTCGGAGCGGAAAGTTGCTCATCTTTCGTTTGACGCCACGTTTGTTGCGGCGGTGTGTGCGGGGAGGCAAACGCTCCTGGAGAATTTCGTTGAGCACAGCTTCGTGCCAGGCGAGCCTTTGGTGAGGGGGGAATGGCCGGGGCTTGGGGAAGTTTGCGCCGGATCACACGAACTGCATGTACGAAAGAGAGCCGGTCAGGGTCGGTGTCGGCTTTCAGCGCGGCTTCATGCATGAGGCCACGGGTCGCATAGTGCGCCATGATGAGCCCATAGAACTCCTGGCGGACGAGATCCGGTGTCTTGCTGCGCAAGACGATTTTGGCGCCGCGCAGATGGGTTTTGAATTCGTCGAGGGTGGTTTCGATTTCCCACCGTTCGTGATAGAGCGCCGCCAGGTCCTGGGCCGGCGCCTGCTCGTGATTCAAGATGGACGTGACCAGGCGATAGATCGGTTCGGCATCAGCAACACCATCCAGACAATATTCGATGACGCGCACCACAATGCCATTGGTCTTGTGTCGCCGGTCGCGCTCGCTGGGATAGATGCGGCTGAGATAAGAGCCGTCCGGCAAAGGCTGCTCACAGGGCAAACGCATGTTCTTCTTGATCCGCCAGAGCTGATCAGCGCCCGTGTCACAGGCTTCGCGCCAAAACTGGTAGCCGAAGAAATTGCGGTCTGACAGGCACAACATTCCGGGCTTGAGTTGGGGCAGCACCTCCCTGGCCAAGGCAAGCTCGCTGGTCGTGCAGGGGCCCATGCGACTGCCGAACAAAACGTGTGTGCCATTCTCGAGGAGGCAGACAAAGCGGATTTGCGGATAGGCGCTGGGGCCGCGGCTGGACGCGGGACGGCCGAACGCGACCTCGTTCGCCGGATCGTCGACCACATCGAGCGTGCTGCCGTCCAGGCTGACCAGCCGCCATTGCCGATACCAGGCGCCGCGCGTGGTTGCCACCGCAATCGGCCGTACTACTTGATCGTGCAGTTCGCGCACCGGCTCCCAGCCGAGCCGCGTGCGGGCCTGCGAGATGCCGGATTTGCACGGCACCTTGATCGCCTGTGACGGGTCGGTCAGCCATTGGAGGCCTTCCAGCAGACATCGCAGCACTTCACGCGTGGAGGACTGCATGTAAAATGCCAAGGCGATGACGTAATACATCACAACGTGCGCCGGAAGATCACGCTCGCGTATCGAGCCGCGACCCATCGCAGAGACGATCGCGCGAACCGTGTTAATCGGGAAAGTCTTTGCAACCACGCCTAAACTGACGTAATCCGTGATCCGGCTTCCCGCCGGCAACCTCGCGGCACTGCGCGCCATAGCCCCCGCTCCTTGCACCGAATCAGTGACAAGGAGGGTGAGAAACCTTGGTTAACGAATTGCTAGCAAACCGCTAAGTGAACGGTATTGGGGCTAAGCGCGAGGCCTCGAGGGCAAAGACCGCACCCGCGGCGCCGCCACAGATCGCCGCCAGCAGCCGCTCAAAGCCCGGCCGAGCCGTCCCGCCCCCGGAGCGGCCGA
>DATFQX010000009.1:0-2582 GCA_035263865.1 Xanthobacteraceae bacterium | reverse complement strand
CGCCACCACGGTCATGCTGGTGTCGGCGGTCATCGCATGGATCGTCGTGCGCACGAAAGTGCCGGGACGCTGGATGCTCGACAATCTGGCGTCGCTGCCGCTGGTTTTTCCCGGCCTGGTGCTCGGGCTCGCGATCATGGTTTGCTATCTCTACGTCGACATCGGCGTCTACGGCACGCTTTGGATCATGTTCATCGCCTATGTGACGCGTTTTCTCCCCTATGGCATGCGCTACAATTCGGCCTCGATGCTGCAGATTCACAAGGAGCTCGAGGAATCGGCGGCGATGAGCGGCGCCTCCTGGAGCATGACCTTTCGCCGCGTCGTTCTGCCGTTGTTGAAGCCGGGGCTACTGGCCGGGTGGATCTACGTGATGATCGTCTCGATCCGGGAGCTGTCGAGCTCGATCCTGCTCTATTCGCCGGGCACCGAAGTGGTATCGATCATGATATGGGAGCTGTGGCAGAATGGACAATACGTGGAGCTTTCGGCGCTCGGCGTCATGCTGATCGTCGCGCTGTTCCTGATGGTCATGCTGGCGCAGCTCGTCGGCAGGCGGTTCGGAATTGCGGACACATAAAAAACTTAGGGTGGAAACGTGCTCAGCGTAAGGTCGCTTTTCACTGAATACGCCAACGAGCGCGGCGGCGCGGTCAAGGCCGCGCAGAACGTCTCGTTCGACGTGCCGGAGGGCAAGCTGTTCACGCTGCTCGGGCCGTCCGGCTGCGGCAAGACCACGACGCTGCGCTCGATTGCCGGGCTCGAGAAGCCGATTGCGGGCGAGATCGAAGTCGGCGGCCGCCTCGTCTATTCGTCGGACAAGGGCATTTTCGTCGCGCCCAACAAGCGCAATTTCGGCATGGTGTTCCAGTCCTACGCCATCTGGCCGCACATGAACGTGTTCCAGAACGTGGCGTTTCCACTCGAGGTGCGCAGGCTCGCCAAGAAGGATATCCGCGACAAGGTCATGCGCGTTCTGCACGCGGTCGCGCTCGACGAGCTGGTCGATCGCGACGCCACCAAGCTTTCCGGCGGCCAGCAGCAGCGGCTCGCGCTCGCGCGCGCCTTGGTGATGGAGCCGCAGCTCTTGTTGCTCGATGAGCCGCTCTCCAACCTCGACGCCAAGCTGCGCGACCGCATGCGCTCGGAGCTCAAGCGGCTGCAACGCGACCTCAATCTCACCACCGTCTACGTCACCCACGACCAGACCGAGGCGCTTGCGCTCTCCCACGAGATCGCGGTGATGAATGAAGGTCGCGTCGTCCAGATCGGGACGCCGCGCCAGATCTACGAGCAGCCCACCGACCAGTTCGTTGCCGATTTCGTCGGCACCACCAATTTCATCGGCGGCACCGTCACCGCGCTCGGCGATGGCCGCTGCATCGTCAGCTCGGCCATGGGCGAGCTCAAGGCGCATGCGAGCGAGGGCGTGAGCAAGAACGCCACGGTGATCGTATCGGTGAGGCCCGAGGACGTGGAATTGTCGGAAGGACCGCCGACCGCCGCCGATGGCGACAACGTCTGCAAGGGCACCGTCGACGCCAAGGATTTCCTCGGCGACTATCTGGATTTTCGTGTCAAGGTCGGCGATGTTGTGCTGTTGGCAAAGGCGCATCCTTCGCTGCGCACGCCGACCGGAGATCCGATCTATCTGCGCATGAAGGCGGACAAATGCGTGGCTATCAGCAGCCAGTGATCAGTCATCAGTAATCAGTCAGGGATAAGAAAAATCAAGCACTGGCGCCGCGGCAAGCATGCTACCCCAGATGTGATGTCGCGCTTCTGATTACTGACCACTGATTACTGATTCCTGGAAGGAGCAAGGCATGGCCAAGGACGCCATCGTCTCGGAAGAGCTGGCGAAGAAATTCTCCACCGAAAAAGATACGCCTTACCTGCGCTGGGTGCGCGGCGAAGGTCTCGACATCATCAGCGCGCATTATGTACGGAACCTGCGCACCGTCGAGCTCAAGCCCTGGGCGCGGCGCGGCGGCGCCGGCGTCTACATCAATCACGAGGCCTCGCGCACCTCCAACGACTGCTACGTCTGCGAAATTCCGCCCGGCAAGAAGCTCGAGCCGCAGCGGCAGTTGTTCGAGGAAATGATTTTGGTGCTCGACGGCCGCGGCTCAACCACCGTGTGGAACGACGAGGGCCGGCGCATCACCTTCGAGTGGAAGGCGGGTGCGATGTTCGCCATTCCGCTCAATTGCTGGCATCAGCACTTCAACGGCTCGGGCCAAGCGTCGGCGCGCTACGTCGCCGTCACCAATGCGCCGCCGGTGATCAACCTCTACGAGGACGTCGCGTTCGTCTTCAACACCAAGCACGACTTCAAGGACCGCTTCAACGGCGAGCCTGACTATTTCAGCGCCAAGGGCGAGCAGAAGGGGCTATTGCTCGTCACCAACTTCGTGGCGGACGCGGTCAATCTGCCGCTGATCAGCGCCAAGGAGCGCGGCGCCGGCGGCGGCCACATCCGCTTCAACATGGCCAAGGGCTCGATGAACAGCCACATCTCTCAGTTTCCGATCGGCACCTACAAGAAAGGCCACGCCCACGGCCCCGGGGCCCACGTGATC
>DATFQX010000008.1:0-3130 GCA_035263865.1 Xanthobacteraceae bacterium | reverse complement strand
CACCTTGAAATTCACGTGCCCGGCCACGCTGGTGTAGGGGGATTTGGCGGGTGGCGGGGAAGGCTTTCCACCCCTGAACACGAGGCCTCCTTTGCTCGCGCCCGAGCCCTCCGTGATGCTGGCCTTGCGCTTCTTGGGAAGCAGTAGATGCTCCTCTGGCGCGCCAACAAGTACCGGGCTGAGCCATCGCCGTATCAGGCGCAGGCAATGGGCCAGTGGGTTGGCGCGTGCCGGCACGAATACAATCACGCCCTTGAGCGGCGACAATACGAATACCGCAACTACGGATTCTCTCTCGCCTACGTTCCGCAGGCGAAGGAATTGACGGTGCGCCGGGCTGCCAAGAATTGGCTCGAATTCGTCCCCATCCATGCGCTGCAAAACGCCCTGCGCGACCTCGACGAGGCGTTCAGCCGCTTCTTCAAGAAGCTGTGCGGTCACCCGACACCGCGAAAGAAGTTCAAGAACGACTCCTTCACGCTGCCGGCGGAGGACGTCGAGTTCAAGCGACTCAACAAACGCCACGGCGCCATCAAGCTTCCCAAGATCGGCTGGGTTCGCTTCCGCGGATACCGACCTCTCGGCGGCGACCTCCGCTCGGTCACCTTCCGCCGGAAGGCAGGCGAGTGGTTCGTTAGCGTCTTGTGGCAGAAGAAAAGACCTGACCCGTCGAAGTCGACAGACGATCCAATCGGCATCGACCGAGGCGTTGCGGTGTTCGCTGCGACCTCCGTCGGCCAACTTATCGACCCCGTCAACGCCTTCGACGGCATTCGTGACAAGCTTGCGAAGCTGCAACAGAGGCTCGCCCGCAAGGTCAAGTTCTCGTCCAACTGGCACAAGCTGAAAGGAAAGCTATCGCGGCTTCGTATGCACGAAGCCAATGTTCGCAAGGATTTCCTGCACAAGGAGGCTACCGGTCTCGCCAAGAGCCACGGCGTGTACAGGCTGGAAAAGCTCCGCGTGCGGAATATGACGGCGAGTGCCGCGGGCACCGTCGAAGAACCGGGCAAGAACGTTGCCCAGAAGAGCGGTCTCAACCGCAGCATTCTCGACCAGGGATGGGGTATGTTCGCCACGTTCCTCTCCTACAAGGAACAGGAACGCGGCGGCCGGGTTGAATTCACCCCGGCGCCATACACTTCGTTGCGCTGTCCAGCCCCCGGATGCGGCCACACACATGCAAACAACCGTCCCACCAGGGATTGGTTCTGCTGTGAGGTGTGCGGCTACGAGGGGCACGCCGACGTCGTCGGCGCAATCAACGTAAGTCAGGGCAGGATATTGCCCGTTGAGCCTCCCAAGCGAATCCGAAGACGGGTCGGCAAGAGGAAGCCGGTGGAGGAGCGGGTCAGCCATGGCGCCTAGCTCTTCTGCTGACGGCCGTGGGCATAGACCTGAAGGCCGCAAATCTCCGCGTGGAGGCAGGGGCAGAAGCCCCTCGCTTCAGCGAGGGGAGCATGTCACGAATCAGAGGCTTGATCCTGCCGGTCCGCGCCGCCGCGTCGTGATCGTCGGCGCGGGATTCGCTGGGCTGGCGGCCGCTCGCAAGTTCGCTTCAGCACCGGCCGACTTACTCGTCATCGATCGGCACAACTACAATCTCTTCCAGCCTTTGCTCTATCAGGTCGCGACGGCGGGGTTGTCGCCCGCCGATATCGCGGCGCCGATCCGGAGCCTGCTGAGCGCCACGAACACCCGCGTGCTGCTCGAGGAAGTCGTCGACATCGATCCGGTAGCGCGCCGGGTGCGGATGCGCTCCGGCAGGGAGCAAGGCTATGAGGTGCTGATTCTGGCCACGGGATCTGAGTACAACTACTTCGGTCACGACGAGTGGCGAGAGCTTGCGCCTGGACTGAAATCGCTCGACGACGCCACGCACATCAGGCGGAGCGTGCTGGTCGCGTTCGAGCGCGCAGAAATGGAGTGCGATTCCGCGGCGCGCGCTCGACTGCTGACGTTCGTGCTCATCGGGGCCGGCCCTACCGGGGTCGAGCTGGCCGGCGCGCTGGTCGAACTCGCCCGCACTACGCTGTCGCGGGATTTCCGCAGGATTGACCCCCGTCAAACCCGCGTCGTGCTCGTAGAGGCAGGGGCACGCGTGCTCGCTGACTTTCCCAGGCAGCTCTCCGACTTTGCCGCGCGGTCACTGCAGCAGATGGGGGTCGAGGTCCTGCTTGATTCGCCTGTCGAGCGGATCGACAGCAGCGGCGTGAGCACCGGGCGCCAAACCATCGACGCTGCAACGGTGATCTGGTGCGCTGGAGTGAAGGCGCGCCCCGTTGCCGGATGGCTTGGTGTGCCGGCTGCCTACGGAGGCAGGATCGAGGTCGCCGCCGATCTGAGCGTGCCCGGCCATCCGGAAATTTTCGTCCTCGGCGATGCGGCGCTGTGCCGTGGCCCCGACCAGCGGCCTTTGCCGGGCCTCGCCGCCGTCGCAAAGCAGCAGGGCGAATACGTCGGCGAGGTGGTCCGCCGGCAGCTATGCAACGAGCCTGCGATCGGGCCGTTCAGCTATCGCGACCGCGGCACGCTCGCGACGATCGGGCGAAACTCCGCGGTTGCCGATCTACCCTGGGCCAGATTGACCGGCACGATTGCCTGGCTGCTTTGGGGTACAGTGCACATCTTTTTCCTGATAGGTTTCCGCAATCGCATCGCGGTATTCCTCAATTGGGTCTGGGCTTGGCTCACCTATGGGCGCGGCGCGCGACTGATCACTGGTGAGGAGTGGGTTTCCTCGCAAGTCTCTGGGAGGAGCCAGTCCAGATGACTACAGCCGACCCTAAAGCCAACGACGCCCAGAGATTTGGTTGCTCTGACGGCCACAGTGTTCCAGCCATAACAAAGATTGTCAGGTCGAGCCTCCGCCTTTGGGGTCCGGTGAATTCGGGAATACCGGCTCCCAGCCGCCGCCGAGCGCCTTGAATAGCTGCACGAGGTTCAGCGAGACGTTCGTGGTGCTCGTACTTGCTGCCCGCCTGCAATAGCGTCGGCTCAAGCATCGAGCACAGTGAGAAAGTCACCGACGCCGTCGCTGTAGCACTCGCGCGGCGGTGAGCGCCTGGCGGGAATACTCAATTGAAGTTTCGGCTGCGCCCAGCGCTCTTGTTCGAGTCGATAGGCTACG
>DATFQX010000007.1:0-19137 GCA_035263865.1 Xanthobacteraceae bacterium | reverse complement strand
GGGTGGCGCTGAGCGTGTACAAGGCGCTCTGCCGCGCCAAGGACCACGCCTATCACCTGCTGGCGGACATGGGCTCGCCAAAAGTGTCCTCGGCGTGGCTGCAGCCGCTGCTCGAAGAGGAACGGGCAATCTTGGGGGCGGACTGGTTCGCCTACGGGATCGAGGCGAACCGGCCGTCGATCGAGGCGCTGCTCCAGTATACCCACGAGCACGGGCTGACCGACCGGCGGGTGACACTCGAGGAGCTGTTCGCACCGAGCACGCTGCGCGACATCCCGCTCAGCCAAGGGCAGCACGTATAAAAGCCTAAAATCGAGGAGGAAAACACGATGACCATTCCGCAACTCATGCCGTGGATCGGCGGGCCGGTGAAATTCGACGCCGGCCTCTCACCCCTCGTGTGCCCGATCGACGAGAGCGTGGCCTCCCACATGATCGAATCCGACGCCAAAGTCGTCGATGCGGCGGTCGCCCACGCCCACACCGCGTTCCTCACGCATCAAGCCGCCACCACCGCCAAACGCGTCGAGTGGCTGTTGGCCGCGGCCGATGCCATCGACAAGATCGAAGGCGAACTGGTCCGCTCGCTGATCCGCTTCATCGGCAAGCCGCGGCGAGCCGCGACATTCGAGGCCAAGCGCGTGGGAACCTTCATGCGCGCGTGCGCCGCGCAGCTGCCGCATCTCATGGGCGAAGTGCTGCCGCTCGACGTGGCCGCGGCGGGTGCTGGCCGCTTCGGGTTCACGACCCGCGTGCCCTACGGCGTGGTGGCTGCGGTCACGCCGTTCAACGGGCCCGCCAATCTGCTCATTCAGAAGGTGGCTCCGGCGCTGGCGGTCGGCAATGCGATTGTGGTCAAGCCGTCGCCGCCCGGCACGGAGGTCGCGCTGCTGATGGCGCAAGCAATCAAGACCGCCGGCATACCCGACGGGCTCTTCAATGTCGTGCCCGGCGGGCGCGGGACCGCCGAGCTGCTTGCCGCCCATCGGCTGGTCGCGGTGGTCAGCGTCACCGGCAGCACCGCCGCCGGCAATGCATTGGCCCGCGCCGCGGGCGCGAAGAAATTCGTAGGTGAACTCGGCTCCAACGCCGCAAATATCGTCTGCGCGGATGCCGATCTCGAGGATGCGGCGACACGCATCGCCGGCGCGGCGTTCGAGGCGAGCGGCCAGCAATGCATCTCGGCGCAGCGGGTCATCGTCGAGCGGCCGGTATTCGAGCGTTTTCTGGAATTGTTCGTCGCGGCCGCCAAAAAACTCAAGGTCGGCGACCCGGAGGATGCCGCGACCGACGTCGGGCCGATGGTGAGCGGCGCGGCCGCCGACCGCGTTGAAGCGATGGTCAAGGATGCGGTTGCCAAAGGCGCCAAGCTCGTGCTCAAGCCCGAGCGCCGCGGCGCCATTCTCGGTCCTGCGATCGTGGCAGAGGCGCCGCCGGAAGCTCGCCTGATGCGGGAGGAGGCGTTCGGTCCCGTGGTGGTGGTGCAAAGCGTCGCCGACGTTGATGCCGCGCTCGAGCTCGCGAACTCCTCCGAATTCGGTCTGCAGGGCGCCTGCTTCACGACAAGCCTCGAGACCGCGTTTAAGGTTTCGCGCAAGCTCAGGGTCGGCTCGCTCTGGATCAACGACGCCAGCCGCTTCCGGCTCGACACTTATCCCTTCGGCGGCGTCGGCGCGAGCGGCTTCGGCCGCGAAGGCGTGCGCTACGCCATGGAGGAGCTGTCGCAGTGGAAGTTCACGGGCATGCGGCTTAACCCGCAGTGATCGGTCTATGACAGCGATCGGGCTTATCGGCTGCGGCGGCATGGCGCAAGACGTCATCGCTGCGTTGCGCGCCGCCGGAACAGACAGCGGCGTGCACATCATCGGCGCGCTCGCCCGACCCGGGCGGGGCGACGTCGCACGCGCAAAACTTCCCGGCATCGACATCGTGGAGGCGCTCGATCAGCTCATCGCGCGCAAGCCAAATATTATTGCCGAAGTTGCGAGCCAGGCGGCGGTGGCGGAGCATGCCGCGGTCGTGCTGGCGCGCGGGATCGATTGCCTCGCGATTTCCATCGGCGCGCTCGCCGATGCGGCGCTGTTTGCGCGGCTCAAAGCGGCGGCGCACGCGGGCAAGAGCCGCATTCTGCTGCCGGCCGGCGCCATCGGCGGCATCGACGCGCTCGCGGCCATGCGCATCGGCGGATTGACCTCCGTGCGCTACCGCTCGCGCAAGCCGCCGCTCGCCTGGCGCGGCTCGCCGGCGGAAGAGGTCGTCGATCTCGGCAAGCTCGCAAAGCCAGCGGGGATCTACAAGGGCACGGCCGGAGAAGCCGCGCTGCTCTACCCGCAGAACGCCAATGTGGCCGCCGCCGTGGCGCTCGCCGGACTGGGATTCGAGACGACACAAGTGGAACTCGTCGCCGATCCCGGCGCGCAAGGCAACATCCACGAGATCGAGGCGGAGGGCGCGGCCGGGCGATTTGCCATCGCGCTTGCGGGCAAGCCGTCGCGCACGAACCCGAAAACCTCGGCGCTTGCGGCGCTCAGCGTCGCACGCGCGCTGCTCAATCAAGAAGCGACGATCGTGATCTGAGATGGACCAAAAGCGCAGGACCAATGTCTTCATCGGCAGCGCGATCGAGCGCGTCGAAGATTTGCGGCTGCTGCGGGGGCGCGGCCAATTCGTCGACGATCTCAACCGCCAAAACCTGCTGCACGCGGTGATCCTGCGCAGCGCGGTGGCGCACGGGCGTATCCGCTCCATCGACACCGCCGCCCCGCGCGAGCTCCCCGGCGTGCACGCCGTCATCACCGCGGCGGAGATCGGCGCGCCGGTGCCGACCATTCCGTTGCGGCAAGACTCCTCCCCGGAGTTCAAGCCGTTCGAGCAGCCGGTCCTCGCCCACGACAAGGTCCGCTACGTCGGCGAGCCGATCGCGGTGGTGCTGGCCGACAGTGCCGCCGCCGCCGAGGACGCCCTCGATGCGATCGCGGTCACGATCGAGCCGTTGCCGGCGGTCGCCACCAGCGCCGCCGCCCGGTCGGATCGGAGCCTGCTGTTCGAAGCCGCGGGCACGAACTGTGCGCTCACGCTTTCCGGCGTGCGCGGCGACGCCGACAGCGCATTCAAGGACGCCGCCTTCGTTCGCCGCGAAAAATTCGCGGTGCAGCGCCACGGCGCGGTGCCGATGGAACCGCGCGGACTTCTGGCCGAGTGGGACGCCGCGTGCGGGGAGCTCACCATCTACGGCGCGGCCAAGGTCGCCTTCCTCAACCGGCGCATCCTGGCCAAGCAGATGGACATGGCGGAGCGCGCGATCCGCATGGTGGAAAACGACGTCGGCGGCGGTTTCGGCGCCCGCGGCGAATTTTATCCGGAAGATTTTCTGATCCCGTTCGCCGCACGCTTTTCCGGCCGGCCGGTCAAATGGATCGAGGATCGCCGCGAGCACCTTGCCGCCACCAATCACGCGCGCGAGGCCGAGTGCGAGCTCGAGATCGCCTGCGACAAGGATGGAACGATCCGCGCGCTGTGCGGCCACGCTTTCACCGACCAGGGCGCCTATATCCGCACCAACGGGCCGACTGCCGCGCGCAACGTCGCGCAGGTTTTGAGCGGGCCTTATCGCATCCCACATATCCGCATCGACGTCTCCTTGCTGATGACCAACAAGACGCCGGCGGGGACCTATCGCGGCCCCGGACGCTACGAAGCCGACTTCTTTCGCGAGCGGCTGTTCGACATAGCCGCGCGCGAGCTCTCCCTCGATCCGGTCGACTTCCGCCGGCGCAATCTTCTCACCGAGGCCGAGATGCCGCATCGGCTCGCCACCGTCGAGCCGCTCGGAATCGAGAGCGAAACCGACAGCGGCGATTACGCGATGACGCTCGCGCGCTGCCTAGACGAAATCGCTTGGGCCGCGAAGACGAAGGTGCAGGGCAAATTGATCGACGGGCGTTACCGCGGCACCGCCGTCGGCTGCTACCTCGAGGGCGGTGCCTCCGGCCCGAAGGAGACCGCGCGTCTGGTGGTCGCACCCGACGGTAAGGTTTCGGTCTATACCGGCTCCTCTTCGATCGGCCAGGGATTGGAGACGGTCTGCGCGCAGATCGCGGCGGATGCGCTGGAGATGCCGATGGACGACATCCGCGGCGTGTTCCACGGCTCGACCGATCACGTGAGCGACGGCTGCGGCTCCTATAGCTCGCGCGCGGTGGTCATGGGTGGCAACGCGATCCTCGCCGCGGCGGCAAAGCTGCGCGACGAGATTCGCGCTGCGGCGGCACGGCGCTGGGGCTGCGCAGCGAGCGCGGTCACGATCGACGCGGGCGTGGTGCTCGGTCCCAAGCAGCAGACGCTACCGCTCTCCGCGTTCTGCGGAGCCGAAGCGGAAAGCACCTATGCCAGCAATAAGCGCACCTACAGCTACGGTGCGCACGCGGCGCATGTCGCGGTTGATCCCAAAACCGGGCACGTGGAACTCCTCGATTACGTCGCGGTGGAGGATGCCGGGCGCATCATCAACCCGCTGACCTTGCACGGGCAGGTCGTGGGCGCGATCGTGCAGGGGCTAGGCGGCACGTTTTTGGAACACTTCGTCTATGACGAGGATGGTCAATTGCTGACGGGCTCGTTCGCCGATTATCTGCTGCCGACGGCGAGCGACTTTCCAAACATCCGCGCGATCGCGCTCGAGGAAAAGCCCTCGCCCAACAATCCGCTCGGCGCCAAGGGCGCGGGCGAGGGCGGCATCATTCCGGTCGGCGGGGTCATCGCCAATGCGGTCGCGTCCGCGCTCGCCTCGCTCGGCGTTGAGCCGCGCGCGCTGCCGCTGTCGCCGCCCACGGTGTGGGAGCTGATTCGGGAGCGAGCTTCGGTGAATCGTCCCCGCGCAAGCGGGGACCCATGACCACCGCCTGTGGGATATGGGCCCCCGCTTTGGCGAGGACGACAGCGAGTTACACCGCAACGCCGGTCACGCCGGCGCGGCTGATGCCCAGCGCCAAGATGCGCTGGATCAATTCGGGATATTCGAGCCCGTCGTGCTTGGCGGCTGAGGCGAATTCCTCGCTGCGGGCGATCTCGGCATTGGGATTGGCTTCGATGTAATAGGGGACGCCGTCGGCGGAGAGACGGAAATCGATGCGGGCATAGCCGTCGAGGTCGAGTGTGCGGTAGATGCGCTTGGCCGCACGCTTGATCGATTCGACAAGCTGCGGCGACAGATCCTTGGCCGGGCCGACCTCGATGTTGTGCCGCTCCTGGTATTGCAGATCGTGCTTGACCTTTTCCGTGGCGATGAGGCGGGCGCCTTGCGGCATGTTGCCGAAGTCGAGCTCCCAGATTGGAAACACGCGCAGCCGCTCGTTGCCGAGGATGCCCACATAGAGCTCGCGGCCCTCGATATATTGCTCGGCGATGGCCGCGGTGCCGATGCTTTCGTGGATGAAGCTCACGCGCTCGGTGAGCTTCTCGTCACTGTCGACGACGGAGGCTTGCGAGATACCCCAGGACGCATCCTCATTCAGGCTTTTGACGATGAGCGGGAAGGTGAGACGCGGCGGGCGGCGGATTTTTCGCCGCAGCGGGAACACGGCAAACTCCGGCAACGGGATGCGGTGATATATGAGAAGCTTCTTCGATAAATCCTTGCCGCGCGCGAGCACGAGCCCGCGCGGATTGCAACCGGTGTAAGGCATCCGCAGCAGCTCGAGATAGCTCGCGACGTTCTGATCGTAGACGGCTTCGCCGTGAAACTGCTCGAGCAGATTGAACACGACGTTGGGCTTCCAGCTCTCGATCTCGTCGCGGATGGGCTTGAGCTCGTCCTCCACGCCGAGCGGCCGCACCTCATGCCCCGCCGCGCGCAACGTGCTGACGACGTCGTATTCGGTCTTCCAGTTGTTTATTTCCTGCTCGCTGTGCCCCTTGAGCGAATCGGGAGGCACCAGGTCCGGATGCACGAGCACCAGAACGCGCAGCGGCTTCATAACGCCAGCCACTGCCGCCGCGACGGACTGTAGAGCGAGTGCACCGTCTTTGCCGTCAGCAGCACGATGAATTCCATTCTCAGCTGCCGCTCGGAGCCGACTGCACGCAACTTGAGCTCGCGGCAGCGGCCGATCATATCATCGAAAACCGAATCGAGCGTCAGCTCATACTCGCCTGTCCACTTGGAAACGATTTGCCTGATCTTGGCGCGGTTGCGGCGCAGAAAGCTGGACGCGGTTGGCGAGCGGTGATGCTTCGCATCGGCAGAAAAAATGCGGCGCAGATCGCGGTCGTAGACCCTCGGATAGTCGATCGCATGATGTGCTTGTTTCCTTGCATAATGCTCTGCCAGCGTCTCCCTGAGCTGGCTCAGCGGCTCGACGCGCAGCCGGCGCGTCACCAGCGGCTTCTGCCCAGCGATCTCGGCCATCAGCTCGTCGACGTATTTCAGCTTTTTGAGCGCCGGCCACCCGGCATAGCGCCTGCGCCAGTTCGAGCGCGGCGTGAGCCACACCGCGAAGGTCTCGGCGAAGTCCTCGTCCGGGTGGCTCTGCGCGTACCACAGCGGCAGATGATTGACGTAACGCCTGCTCGCCGGATTTGGCCGATAGTAGCGCGGGTAGCGTCGCGAGGAGGAGCCGAACAACTCCCGCCAGCGGCGTCGCCGGTGCAGCTGAAACGCCACCTGCACCACATGGCCGGCTTCGTGGCGGAGAATGCGCATGCAGTCCGCCACGCTTCCCCCTTCTACGTCGATCATCTTTTTGCGCTCGAGCCGCATCAGTCGCGGATGGGCGAGGTAGAAAGGAATGGCAATGCCGGGCGTGTCATCGGGGCTGAACCACTCGTTCGACATCCACACATGCGGCTTGACCCGCAGACCCCGCTCGGCGAGTTCCTCGTGCAGACTTTCCACGCAGCGCTCGAGCCACGTGCCGCCAATGCCGACCTTGAGGTCCTTGAAGCGCAGCTTCATAAGCTCGCGATCCGGCAATGAGGCCCAGGCGAACTTGCGCGGCATGGTGCGTCGAAACCTCGAGAAAATGCGGCTGCTTCGATGGTGGCCGCGGACGGCCGACATCGACCAGGGGGAAACCTATAGCATCAATGCGGGCGAGTTCGTCGAGTCCGCGGAAGGCCCCGTCACGTTGACCCCTCGGGCGCGGCGATGATAGGTACGCGCCTGTCGCCTTGCGTGCCGAAGGATGCGCCCGGGTCATGAAATTGCCGCCCTTCGACTATGCATGCCCGACGACGCTACCCGAAGCCGTTCAACTCCTCTCCGCGCCGGAGGGGGACGCCAAGCCCATCGCGGGCGGCCAAAGCCTGGTGCCGATGCTGGCGTTCCGCCTGGCCCAGCCCACGCTCCTCGTCGACCTGCGCAAGCTCGCCGATCTACGCGGGATAAAAATTTCGCAGAAGGACGTCACGCTTGGCGCCATGGTGCGCTGGCGCGAGATCGAGGATGACGAGCGGCTAAAGACCGCGCATCCGCTGCTCAAGGCGGCGGTGGCGCATATCGCCCATTATCAGATCCGCAATCGGGGCACGGTCGGCGGCAGCCTGGCCCACGCCGATCCGGCTGCGGAAATGCCGGGCATCGCGATCACCTGCGACGCCGAGATCGCGGTGGTGGGCAAGTCGGGGGCGCGCGTCATCCAGGCGGCGGATTTTTTTCAGGGCGCGCTGACGACGGCGCTGACACCGGACGAGCTCATCGTGGAGGTGCGGCTGCCCGCTTGGCCTGCCGGGCGGCGTTGGGGCTTCGAGGAATTCGCCCGCCGCCGCGGCGACTTTGCCATGGCCGCGGCCGCCGTGTTCTACGACCAGAGCGAGGACAGCAAGGCGCGCAACGCCCACGTCGGTGTCATCGGTGTTGGCGACCGGCCGCTGCGCCTGCCATCGGCCGAAGATGTGCTCAACGGGCGCGCGATCGATGAAGCAGCCATCGGCGCCGCCGAAGCCGCCGCCTGTGCCGCGGTCGATCCGCAGGACGACATTCATGCCAGCGCCGCCTACCGCCGCGCGCTCGCTGGAACGATGGTCGAGCGCGCCCTCAAGCGCGCGGCCGCACGAGCTCAGCAGTAATTCCCATGCGGGTGCGATTTCGCGTGAATGGTCGGGAGGTCGAAGTCGACGTCGAGCCGCGGCTCACGCTGGCGGATTGCCTGCGCCATCATTTGCGGCTCACCGGCACCCACGTCGGCTGCGAGCACGGCGTGTGCGGCGCCTGCACGGTCATCGTCGACGGCGCGGCCGTGCGCTCCTGCCTCATGCTCGCGGTGCAGGCCGACGGCGCCGACATCGTGACCGTCGAGGGGCTCTCAAACGACGACGACCTCACCCCGCTGCAAAAGTCGTTCCGCAAGCACCACGCGCTGCAGTGCGGCTTCTGCACGCCCGGCATGATCACAACCGCGCATGCGCTGTTGAGCGAGGATCCCGAGTGCGACGCCGCACGCGTGCGCGAGGTGCTTTCTGGCAATCTCTGCCGCTGCACCGGCTACATCCCCATCGTCGAAGCCGTGCTCGATGCGCGCGCCGCCTATCGAGCAAAGATGGCGAGTGATCGCGGCGGGGAACGCGCATGAGGACGGTCAACTCCCTCATCGGCAGCCCGATCCAACGCCTCGAGGATCTGCGGTTTCTGCGCGGCCGCGGACAATACGTCGACGATCTGGCGCGCAGCGACATGTTGCACGCGGCGATCCTGCGCAGCTCCGTTGCTCACGGCCGCATTCGCGCGATCGACGTTTCTCGCGCAGGCGCATTGGCCGGCGTGCACGGCGTGATCACGGCCAAGGATATGGGTAACCGGGTGCCGCGCGTTCCGATGCGGCTGCAGCCGCTACCGGACTTCGAGCCATTCGCGCAGCCGGTGATGGCAGAAAGCAAGGTGCGTTACGTCGGCGAGGCAATCGCGCTCGTCCTCGCCGATACGCCCGCTATCGCCGAGGATGCGCTCGCGCTCATCGAGGTGGAGATCGAGCCGCTGCCGGCGGTCGCCGACCATCACGCATCCGCTCGCGATGCATCGCTGCTATTCGAGAAGACCGGAACGAATCGCGCGATCACGTTCCGCGCGGTGCGCGGCGATGCCGCCGCGGCATTCGCGAGCGCGCCTTATATCCGGCGCGAGCGCTTGCGCACGCAGCGGCACATGGCGCTGCCTATGGAGCCGCGTGGGCTGCTGGCCGAATGGGATGCGGCGCGCGAACGTCTCACGCTCTACGGCGGCGCCAAGGTCTTGTTCTTCAACCGCCGAACGCTCGCAAAGGCGATGAGCCTGCCGGAAAGCGCAATCGACATCGTGGAGAACGACGTCGGCGGCGGTTTCGGCGCGCGCGGCGAGCTCTATCCCGAGGATTTCCTCATTCCCTTCGCGGCGCGCCTGACCGGCCGGCCGGTCAAATGGACCGAAGACCGGCGCGAGCACCTGATGTGCGTCAATCACGCGCGCGAGGCCGAATGCGACGTGGAGATCGCCTGCACGCGCGACGGCACAATTCTTGGCTTGCGCGGGCATGCCTATGTGGACGTGGGCGCTTATATGCGCACCAACGGCGCGGTCGGCGCCCGCAACGTCGCACAGTTCATGTCGGGGCCCTATCGCATTCCCGATATCGATATCGACGTCGCGCTGCAGCTGACGAATAAAACGCCGGTCGGCACTTATCGCGGACCTGGCCGGTTCGAGACCGACTTTTTCCGCGAGCGGTTGTTCGACATGGTCGCGCAGGACCTCGACCTCGACCGCGTCGAGTTCCGCCGCCGCAATCTCGTCTCGCAGCGGGAGATGCCCTATCCGATCGCCACCATCGCGCCGTTCGAGAGCAAGGACGAACTCGACAGCGGCGACTATCAAGCCACGCTCGATCGCTGTCTCGAGGAAATCAAGTGGTCAGAAAAATCGAAGCTCACGGGCAAGCGGGTCGACGGGCGCTACCACGGGCTTGCCGTCGGCTGCTTCATCGAGGGCGGCGCTGCCGGACCGAAGGAGAGCGCGCGCATCGTGCTCGAGCCGGACGGACGCTATGCGGTCTATGTCGGATCATCCGCCGTCGGACAGGGGCTCGAGACCGTTTTTGCGCAGATCGCCGCGGACGCGCTCGAAGTCACGATCGATCGCATCCGCGGCGTCTTTCACGGCAGCACCTCCTATGTGGACGATGGCTACGGCGCCTATCACTCGCGCTCGGTGGTGATGGGCGGCTCCGCGATCCTCGATGCGGCGAGCAAATTGCGCGAGGCGGTGCGCGCGCAGGCGGCGCAGCGGATGGGCTGCGAAGCTTCCGACGTCGAGATTGGCGACGGCATGAAGGCGATCGGTCGCGCCGGCAAGTCGGTCGTCCTGACCGAGCTTTCGAGCACCGGTATTTGCGCCGACGGCGCCTTTCTCAACAAGAAGCACACTTACACGTATGGCTCCCATGCCGCGCACGTGGCGGTCGATCCCAAGCTCGGTCACGTCGAGCTCATCGACTACGTGGTGGTGGCGGATTGCGGCCGCATCATCAATCCTTTGACGGTACACGGGCAGACCGTCGGCTCGGTGGTGCAAGGGCTCGGCGGCGCCATCATGGAACATCTCGTCTACGATGAGGACGGCCAGCTGCTGACCGGCTCGCTCGCCGATTACCTCATCCCAACGGCCAGCGATTTTCCCAATATCCGCGCCGTCATGCTGGAACATCACCCCTCGCCGATCAATCCGCTGGGCGCCAAAGGCGCGGGCGAGGGCGGCATCATCGCCGCCGGCGGCGTGATGGCCAACGCTGTGGCGAACGCGCTGAATTCGCTTAGAGTAGAACCGCGCGAGCTTCCGCTCACGCCAAGCCGAATCTGGGAGCTCGTGCAGGCGGCGCGCAAGTGACGCTGCATTCTGCTCGGACCGTCATGCGCGGGCCGAAGCGGGTCAACGACGCGCTATGCGCGGCAATGACGCTTCTAGCGGATGTCCGCTTCATTTGACGCCTTGCGCCATGGGGGCATAAATTCGGCGCAACGTCCGCGCTGTTTGAACAGGAGCGTCCCATGAGCGTTGCACGGCATCCACGTCCGCCGGAACTGGTCGATGTTCCGATCGAGGAGATCATGCAGAAGTACGTCGGGCGCTTCCGCGAGAAGAAGCCGGACTGGGCAGCGTTCGAGGACGCCAAGATCGAGGGCTATAAGCGCGCACAGCACCGTTTCATCGGAGCGGGCGGCTCCGGCAAGCACGGTGATCCAAGTGTCATCCCGGCGAAAAACTTCACCTTGTCGATCATGTACGTGGAGCCGGGACAGGGAAATGCCGCGCACACGCACGAGGTCGAAGAGTGCTTCTTCGTGCTCCAGGGCTATCTCGACGTGTTTGTCGAAGACGAAGGTGGCAAACGCGTCATCACCCGCCTGGGCCCATGGGAATGCATCTCGTGCCCGGCCGGTGTGATCCACGGCTACCAGAACGACAGTCTCGAGCCCGTCTATTTCCAGGTCATGCTGGGGCGCGGCAAACCCGAGACCATGGGCTACGCTGACGAGGAGCTCTACAAACGGCGCGACGCGCATCTCAAGGCGGTGTAATCGCCTCCGGGTCTCCTCACGCCAGCTCCGCAGGACGAGGCGGGGCAAGTATCGATTCAGTGGAGATTGACATGCGTGCTGTTCTCATCGCCGCCACCCTCGCCCTCGCCGCAGCCACGCCGGCGCAGGCGCAAGAGGCGTGGCCGCAACGGCCGGTCACCATCATCGTGCCGTTCGCGGCGGGCGGATCGGCGGACTTGCTCGCGCGCATCCTGCAGCAGCATCTGCAGGCGAAATTCGCCACGCCGTTCGTGGTCGAGAACAAATCCGGCGCCGGCGGCAGCATCGGTACCGGTTTTGTGGCGAAGGCGTCGGCCGACGGCTATACGCTGCTCGTCGGCACCGTCAGCTCGATCGCGATCAATTCCTTCCTCTACACCAAGCTCAATTTCGACGTCGCACGCGACATCCAGCCCGTATCGCTGCTGGTGCGGTTTCCAAATCTCCTGTTCGTCAATCCGAAGGTGCCGGCGAAATCGGTGCCGGAGCTGATCGATTACCTGAAGGCGAATAGCGGAAAGGTCAACTACGGCTCGTCCGGGATCGGCACGTCCTCGCATCTTTCGTCGGTCATGTTCGCGCTTGCGAGCAATACAGAGATGACTCACGTTCCGTTCCGCAGCACCGCGGAGGTCGTCAACAGCATGCTCAGCGGTAATATCGAGCTTGGCATCGACAGCATGACGACGGTGTGGCCATTCGCGGCGTCAGGAAGCGTGCGCCCGCTCGCGGTAACCACGCCGCAGCGCAGCGCTGCGGCGCCGGATCTGCCGACGATCGGCGAGACGCTCAAGGGCTACGAGGCGACCGCATGGCAGGGACTCTTTGCCCCCGCAGGCATTCCGCGAGCGACCCTCGACAAGATCGCCGCGGAGGTGAGACAGGTCTGGCAACTGCCGGAGGTCGTCACGGCGCTCAAGAACGTCGGTGCGGAGCCGGCGACATCCTCCCCCGACGAGTTCACGGCTTACATCGCTGCCGAGCGCGGGCGATGGGGCGAGGTCGTCAAGGCGTCAGGGGTGAAGATCGACTAGCGGGAGAGGGGGCAGACCGAGCATGTCGCTAGAACTGTCGTTTCACTCCGCCGCTTCGCGGCGCGTGCGTTGCGGCGAGCGATCGCGGAAATGCGGCAGGATCTCCTGCGCAATCGCAGTCATGTTCGCTCGCGCCATGTCATCGGGGAGCGTGCCGAACTGCGTCTTGGTGAGCGAGGTGTTGAAGCCGGCCAGATCCTGATATTCGGCAAGCTTCTCGCGCACGGTGTTGGGACTACCCACGATGACGACGCCCGCCTTGATCACGTCCTCGATCGATTGCGGTTTGCCCGTGACTTTCGCTGCGCGCACGCGCTTCATCGAGGCCGGATCGGTATAGCCAGGCGGCAACAGCATCTCGGTCGGCATTTTCAGGAAATAATTCATCAGCGCCTCGAGATGCGGCCGCGCCTCGCGCACCGCGCGTTCGTCGGTCTCTGCCACATAAATCGTGTTCGACCAGGCGAGCTGGTCCGCCGTGGCTTGGTAGCCCGCCTTCTCGGCCTCATCACGATACATTTGGAAAAAACGCGCCACCGCGGCGATGGGGCTCAGGGTCTGGCAGTAGGTGTAGCGCATGCGCGCCGCCCAACGGATGGTCGAGCCGGAGCCTTGCGAAGGAATCCAGATCGGCGGATGCGGCTGCTGATAGGGCCGCGGCCAAGGATTGACGTAGCGGAATTGGTAGTGCTTGCGGATATATGAGAAGGGCCCAGGCTCGGTCCACGCCCGCACGATCAGGTCGTGCGCTTCGGCGTAGCGCTCCTGCGAATAAGCGGGATTGATGCCCATGGCGTGATATTCGGCGCCGATGCCGCGCACGAAACCCGCGATCAGCCGCCCACGGCTTAGGTTGTCGAGGATGGCGTATTCCTCTGCGACCATCAGCGGGTTGTTGATGAGCGGCAGCGCGCGGCCGAGCACAGCGAGCTTGGCGCATTTGACGCTGCGCGCGAGCGCGCCGGCGAGAACTCCGGGGATCGGCATCATGCCGTAGGCGGTTTGGTGGTGCTCGTTGAGGCACACGCCGTCGAAGCCGAGCTTATCGGCAAACTCCATCTGATCGAGGTACTCGTGGTAGAGCTCAGCGCCTTTACGCGGATCGTAGTGGCGGTTCGAGAACGTGACCCAGGCCGAGCCGTTGTTTGCGATCGCATCGAGGTCGGCGTGCCGGTAGGGCATGAGATGGAAATTGAAGAATTTCATGCTGCGATCCTCATTGCGCCGATGAAGGCTTCGAGCTCGGAGGCAAAGATGTCCCCCTTCTCCACATGCGGCAGGTGCCCGCATTCGGGTATGACGACGACCTTCGCGCCGGGAATGAGTTGTTGATAGGCAAACGCATAGTCCTTTGGAAAGACGCGATCGTGTTCGCCCCAGACGAGCAGCGTCGGTACTTTGATCCGATGCAGCCATTTGCGCAGGTGCGGATCATGGTTGCGCGGCTGCCACGAGAGCTTGGCGGTCGTCATCCGATTCTTGAGCGCGGCATCCTCGAGCTCCGGCCGCTGCGAGCCGGCGATGACTGCCTCCACGAGCTCCTGATCGTAGAACAGATCGCGGATGCGCTGCTCCTCATTGGTCAGAAAAGTATCGACCTGCGCGATGCCATCGACGTGGATACCGGCGGCGCCAATCAGGGTTACAGAGGCTAAGCGGGTCGAATTGCGGACCGCGAGATCCGCGGCGATCCAGCCGCCCAGCGAGCTGCCGACCAGATGGACGCCGCGCAAGTCGAGCTGATCGAGAAAATCGAGATAGAAGTTGGCGAGATCGCCCACGGTATCGAGCCATGCCGGCATGTCCGACTCGCCAAAGCCGGGATGCTCCGGCGCGATGACATCGAATTTTTTCGCGAGGCGCGCCATAGAGGGAAGCCAAATGCCGATGCCGCCGCCGCCATGAAGAAAGACGAGTGGGGCGCCGGCCCCTGCGCGCATGAGACGGACGCGGCAATCGCGGATGGTCAGGGTTGAGATCGAATGGGCGGCCATAGTTCCCGCTCTCTCTCACTCGCTGCGGAACTGCGCTGAGGGTTGGTACCCCTCGAACATCGCTGACTTATACACTAATCTCCGGGCCGAACGATTGCGCCGCCAAGCTCCGCACCGGGGGTAAGATGCGGCCCGCACGCACCGAGAGGAAGACTTAAATGTACGCGCCAGCCGGAGTGAAGACGAGCAGGGATTACCCGATCCCGGATAACATGAAGGCGTGGGTGCTGGGCGATCCCGGAGAGCTTTCGCTGCGGGAAAAGCCGGTCCCCGTTCCGAAGAAGGCGGAAGTACTTCTGCGCATCGACGCGGTCGCGATTTGCGCCACCGATCTCGAGATCATCTATCACGGACCTCCCGCGCTGATCCGCGGCGGCATGCCGCACAATCAGAACTTCACGCCGGGACACGAATACATGGGTACCGTGGTCGCGCTCGGGCCCGCAGTCGACGAATATCGGATCGGCCAGCGCGTCACGGTCGAGATTCATGCCGGCTGCGGCCAGTGCAAGCGCTGCCGGGAGGGCATGTACACCGCCTGCCATAACTACGGACTCAATTACGGAGACGTGGACAAGGGTCACCGGGCCAACGGCTTCACCACCGACGGCGGGTTTTGCGAATACCAGGTCAACAACATCAACACCCTCGTTGCCATCCCCGATGCAATGTCGGACGAGGAAGCGACGCTGGTGGTCACTGCCGGCACCGCCATGTACGGGCTCACCGAACTCGGCGGGCTCGTCGCGGGAGAGAGCGTCGCCGTGACGGGGCCCGGTCCGATCGGGCTTCTTGGTGTCGCGGTCGCCAAGGCGCTCGGCGCGCAACCCGTAATCCTGACCGGGACGCGCGACAACCGGCTCAGGATCGGCCGCGACCTTGGCGCGGACCACGTGGTCAACGTGACGAAGGAGAATGCGGTCGAGGCGGTGCGCCGCCTCAACGGCGGCAAAGGCGTCGACTACGTGCTCGAGTGTTCCGGCGCGCCCAATGCCGTCAACGAAGCTGTCCGCATGGTCAACCGCGGCGGCAAAATCTGCCTCGCCGCCTTCCCGCACCAGGAGACGCCGGTCGACATCGCGGAGATCGTGCGCAACAACATCTACGTCTATGGCATTCGCGGCGAAGGCAAGAGCGCGACCCATCGCGCCGAAGCATTCATGAGCCAGAAGCGATTCGACGCCACCAAGGTCCACACGCACACCTTTCCGCTCGACGACTTGCCCACCGCAATCCGCTACGCCAAGGATCGCGTCGAGGACGCGATCAAGGTCGTCGTGAAGGCGCGCGGCGTGTCGGCCGCGCAGAAGGTGGCGGCGGAGTGACGCTCCATTTTGCTTCCCTCGTGTCATGCCCGTGCAGGCGCACAGCCGCTAAGTTAAGGAACGTGTCCCGGGCGGAGCGCGTCCCCTTGCCCCGCGGCGAAGCCGGGAGGGGGTGGTTGGCACGGTTTTTGCGATATAGTTTGCTGTAGAGAGAGCCGCGATACGATCGCGCGGAGTACGCATGTCGTCCTCGGCCCCAAAACTTTGCGTTGCCGACGTGAGCATGACGTTCCAAACGCGCAGCGGCGCTTTCCGCGCGCTCGCGCCGGTCACGCTTGCCATCCCGCAGGGCCGCTTCGTCAGCCTGATCGGCCCCTCGGGCTGCGGCAAAACCACCATTTTCAACATCATCGCCGGATTGTTGGAGCCGACTGGCGGGCGCGTGCTCATTGATGGGGTCGACGCTACCGGCACGATCGGCCGCGTCGGCTACATGCTGCAAAAGGACCTCTTGCTGCCTTGGCGCACGGTCCTCGACAACGTCATTCTCGGCATGGAAATTCAGCACGTGCCTTTGCGCGCGGCGCGCGAACGGGCGCTGCCGCTCTTGCATCGGTACGGACTCGCCGGCTTCGAATACCTTCATCCCTATGCGCTATCCGGAGGCATGCGCCAGCGCGCCGCGTTGTTGCGCACGCTGTTGTTCGATACCGACGTCATTCTGCTGGACGAGCCGTTCGGGGCGCTCGACGCCCAGACCAAGCTCAAGATGCAGGAATGGCTCATGCAGCTGTGGAGCGACTTCAGCAAGACCGTGCTGTTCGTCACCCACGACGTCGAGGAAGCAATCTATCTCTCCGACGAGGTCCACGTGATGGGAACGCGGCCCGGCCGCATCATCGCGTCGATTCCGGTCCCGCTGGCGCGCCCGCGCGTTCGCGGCAGCACGCTCAGTCCCGACTTTCTGGTCATCAAGGAACGCTGCCTCGAACTGCTCCATCTCGACTCGACCGCGTCCGAACCCGTGAACGAAGCAGCCTGAGGCACCGGCAAAGATCTATGACCGTTCAGGACACCACCCCCACCGTCGGCGCAATGGCGAGCCTCGGTCGGGCGCAGGCAAAGCCCGAGACAGCCAAGCCGACCACCCGAGCGGTGCGACGCCTGCCGGTGCAGAAGGATTGGCCGACCTGGGCGCTCATCGCCGCGCAGATCGGCATCCTCGCCGGCGTCATCGCGCTCTGGGAAACCGGCGCCCGCGCCGGCTGGATCGATGCCTTCTTCTGGTCGCAGCCGAGCGCCATCTTCAACACGCTCGTGATCTTCTTCACCACCGGCGATGCCTGGACCGACATTGGCTTCACGTTTCGCTCGACCATTTTCGGCTTTCTCATCGGAACCACCGCTGGCTCGCTGTTGGGCCTCTCGTTCTGGTGGTCGCGCAACTACGCTGCGATCGCGCAACCTTACGTCATCTGCCTCGAGTCCATCCCGAAGCTCGCGCTCGCGCCGCTGATCGTGCTCGTGTTCGGCATCGGGCTTCCTTCCAAGGTTGCGGTCGCGACCGCGCTCACGCTGGTGGTCTCGACGCTGACGACCTACGCCGGCGTAAAGGCGCTCGATGCCGACGGCGAGAAGCTGTTCTATTCGCTCGGCGCCACGCGCATGCAGGTGTTCCGCAAGTTCGTCGTGCCGTCATGCATACCATGGGTCATCTCGGTGCTGCGGGTGAATATCGGCCTCGCCCTGACCGGCGCCATCGTCGGCGAGTTCATCGCCTCCCAGCACGGCCTCGGCCGGGCGATCCTCTATGCCGGCCAGACCTACGACATTGCGCTGGTCTGGGTAGCGGTGCTCGTGCTCTCGACCTTGGCGGTGGTCATGTATGCGGCGGTGTCGTGGCTCGAAAGCATGCTGCGCAAAGGCGTGCACCAATGATCGGATTCGCGAACGCGAATGGAACAGTGAGGATGTCATGAACAGGCGGAAATTTCTGAAGTCGACTGCGGCGCTCGGTCTTGCCTCGATGGCGCGGCCATCCATCGCTCGTGCCGCGAGCCGCGAAATCGTGGTCGCCGAGCCGGTGCACGGCACTGGCTATCTGCCGCTCTATATCGGCATGGCCAACGGCTATTTCGCCGAGGCCGACGTGACGGTGAAGATTTTGACCATCGAGACCGGCGCTGGTCACACCAACGCGGTGCTCTCCGGACAGGCTTTCGCCTTCATCGGCGGTCCCGAACATAACGCCTTCGCCAAGGCCAAGGGGGCGGAGCTGCGCGCGGTGGTCCACTGCGTCGACCGCGGCAACGTGTACTATTGCGCGGCCAAGGGGCAGGAGCCCGCCAACCGCGATTGGCCCGGCTATTTCAAGGGCAAGTCGCTCGCGCTGAGCCAGTTCGGCGGCACGCCGAATTCCATCACCCGCTATCTGTTGAAGAAGTGGAATCTCGACGCCCAGAGCGACGTCACGCTGCTGGAAGTCGCCAATTCCGCCGTGCTCTCCGTGGTGAAGAGCAAACAGGCGCAGATCGGCGTGTCGACGGAGCCATTCGTCACCCAGGGCGTGCGGCAGTCGATTTGGTCCGAGCCGTTCTACAACGTCCCCAAGGAACTGGGCCCTTACGCCTATTCCACCCTCAACGTCCGCCTCGATACCATCCAAAAGGAGCCCGAATTGGTGCGCGCCTTCGTTCGAGGGATGGTCAAGGGACTCAAATTCACCTACGCCCACCCTGATCAAGCCGCCGAAATCGCCAAGCAGCAATTCCCGACTATGCCGCTCGAGGATCTCAAGGCAACGCTCGACCGTTCGTTTCGGGACGAGATGTGGAGCAAGGACGGCATGATCAGCAAGGAAGCCTGGGCCACCGGCAGCGCCGTCGTGCGCGGGGCCGGCATCCTCAAGACCGACGTGAAATACGAGGAGATCATCGACATGAGCTTCGTGGAAAGCGTGCGCTCGAGCCTTTGAACGGATCACGCCGAGCAACTCAACCCAAGACCGCAACCGGAAAGAGCAACATCATGTCAGAGCCCATCTGGAACAAGTTCCTCACCGAGCGCGACAAAGCGGTGTTCAAGACGTCGGGTTACGGCGCACGCGGGGGATTCGGCAAGCGCCCCGCGCTGCTCATCATCGACGTGAATTACGCGTTCTGTGACGAGCGCCCCATGCCGATCCTCGAATCGATCAAGCGCTGGCGCAATTCCTGCGGCGAGGACGCCTGGGTTGCCATGCCCTACCTCAAGGCGCTGATCGACAAGGCCCGCGCCAAGGGCATCCCGGTGATCTACACCACC
>DATFQX010000006.1:0-48190 GCA_035263865.1 Xanthobacteraceae bacterium | reverse complement strand
GATATCCAATCGGGGGGGAAGCAAGTTGTCGAAGCGGGTGGCGGCGCCTTCGGTACGCTTATTGATGGCGGAGTGATGGAGGTACAAAGCGGCGGCATTACCGGGGTCTTAATCCCAATCAATCTTCCGAACGGGCTTCCCGCCATGATCGTGGTGGGTGGGCCAATCTTCACTTCGAACGGTGGAATTTTGCAGCTTGATTTTTCGCGAGGCTACCAATTCCCGCCCAACGCCCCAATCTCCGGCTTCGGGTCATCCCCAGTCGGCGTCACTGAGGAATTGGACCTGCGGGACATCGCCTTCGGCAGCAACACGAAGGCGTCCTTTGCGGAGGCCGCCAACAACTCTAGCGGCACGCTCACTGTGACGGACGGCACGCATACCGCCAACCTCACGCTGCTGGGTCAGTACTCGGCGGCCATGTTCAGTCTTTCCAGCGACGGTCAGGGCGGCACGATCGTCACCGACCCGCCGCCCGTGGTTGGCTCGGCTGCAAGCCCGGTGTTGGCGGCGCATGCGTGAGTGGATGGGGGGCCCGAGGTAGCGGGCCATCCAGCAAAACGCGCCTGTTGCTACCATTTTGCTACCCAATTAGCCAAAACGGGGCAGCACGGGGCAGCATAGCGATAGCGGTTAAAGCCCGAAAATGCTGACTGAGTGGCACGCGGCAGGACGGGCCAGCACGGCGCAATTAGAACACGAGCTTCTGCGCGCCCTCGGCCGTCACCACATGTGAGTAATTCGAAAACGGCTTGGAAATACCTTCGGGATTGGTTCTGGTGATCTTGGCCATCGCTTCTCTCCTGTTGAATTGCAATCGCATGAGTGTGGCCGAGCGCCCTTGCAATGCAAGCACGCTCGGATAGTCTTGGCCGGCCCCGAGGATCGCTGCATGTCCAAGGCGCTCGCCTCGTCCGCCCTCCTGCATTCTTTCCTCTTTTCTCGTGTGTGGTGCCGCCATGGCCGACAATGTTCCGCGCAACGTCGTGAATGAACTCGCGCCCACGGGCAAGCTGCGCGCGGCGATCAACTTCGGCAATTCCGTGCTGGCGCAAAAGGACCCCGCGAGCGGGGAGCCGCACGGCGTCTCGGCCGAGCTTGCGCGCGAATTGGCCAAGCGGCTTGGCGTTGCGATGGAATTCGTCACCTTCGATGCCGCCGGCAAGGTTGTGGACGCGCTGGCGAACGGCGTCTGGGATGTCGCGTTCCTGGCGATCGATCCCGTGCGCGGAGCCGGCATCGATTTTACCGCGCCCTATGTGCTGATCGAGGGCGCCTATGTCGTGCCGGCGGATTCCCCTCTCAAGACGGTCGAGGACGTCGACAGCGACGGCGTGCGCGTCGCGGTGGCACGTGCAAGCGCGTACGACCTCTATCTCACGCGCGCGCTCAAGCACGCCAAGCTGGTGCGGGAGGCGAATGGGCCCGACGCGCTGGCGCTCTTTCGCAAAGAGCGGTTCGAAGCCGCCGCCGGCGTGAAGCAGCCGATCGTGGCCTTTGCCAAGGAGTACCCGGACACGCGCGTGATCCCCGGCCGCTTCATGGTGATCGAGCAGGCCATGGGCACCCCGAAGGGCCGCGAAGCGGGCGTGCGCTATTTGCGCGAGTTCATCGAAGAGATGAAGGGCTCAGGCTTCGTCGCGCGCGCGCTCAGCGCGAGCGGCCAAACCGATGCCGCCGTCGCGCCGCCCGCCCCGCGCAGGTGATTGCACGCACCATCTGTCGGTTCGCTCGGCGATTCTATGCCGCGCGACGTGTGGCTTTGTAGAGCGAACAGGCACCCGGGCCGGCCCATGAATTACGGCAACTTGTCGTATTCTCGTTGAAAAGCTTCGTCCAAGATCTTCTCGGATCCCGGACCGAGCGATTTTACGTCGCAATTATCGCAGGTACCCATCAGGATCGTGACGCGGCAGTGGATGTATCCTTTGTCGCTTCATTGCCGAAATGCAATTTCTTCCATGCGCTTCGTAACACGCCCTTTTTTGCAGATCTCGCAAACGACAGGTTCGTCTTCGGCGGCCATCGCCCATCCCCTCGCCGTCGCCCTGACCCAGTCAGTCTGCGTGACAATTTTTGGGGGAAGTGTGAGCTACTTCACACTCAAAGGGAGAATCTCAGATCCGTGGGGGCGTGCTGCGCATTCAAAACGGCCTACAAGTCAGCAAGGCTTGCGCTGAAACGGAATTTCAATTATCCTATGCGTTTTTTCGCAGCTCAGCGGCTGGGCGGAGACTGCGCATTCATATCGACGTCAGTAGGGTGTGTCATGAACCCGAGTCTGAGTATCGCAAACGGGTCAGTAATGCAAACCGCGGTCGAGCCGCCGCAACTCGTTTGGGGCGCGCCCAGCGCTGCCGAACGCGGGCCGGTGATCGCGACCTTGCGCAACGCGGCGCATCGCAATGCGGTCGGCAGCCACGCCGGCGGCTACTCGGTTTACCGCGCGCTCGCCATCGCCGCGCGCACGCTCGCCCACGATCATATCGCCGACCTCACGGACACCGCGCCGGTCGAGCGCATCGGCCCGCACCCGCAATGGTGCGATCCCAAGAAAATCGTCTCGCTCGATCCATGGGGGCATCTGGTGGGCGACGTCTTCCGCGAGCATCTCGCGCGCGGCTACGACGTGCGGCCGACCATTGCGGTCACCCGCGCGCATATCGACATGCCGGAAATCCGCGCCGCCATCGCCGCGCGCCGCATTCGCGCCGACGGCGATATCGTCTCCGGGCACGGCAGCGTGCGCGTGATGAAGGCGGCGATCGATCCGGTCTGGTATCTGCCGGGCATCGCCGAACGCTTCGGCCTCGACGAGGCCGATTTGCGCCGCGGCCTGCACGAGCAGACCGGCGGCATGTATCCGGAGCTCGTGTCGCGGCCCGACCTCAAGGTGTTTCTGCCGCCGATCGGCGGCACGACCATCTATTGCTTCGGCGATCCGGCCACCCTCGGCGACGACGTCACGCCGCTCGCCTGCCGCTCGCCTGCCGCGTGCACGACGAGTGCAACGGCTCCGATGTGTTCGGCTCCGACATCTGCACCTGCCGGCCCTATCTCGCGCACGGGATCGAGATCGCCATTCAGATGGCGCAGGCGGGCGGCGTCGGCCTCGTGGTCTACAACCGCAAGGAGGGCCGCGCGCTGGGCGAGGTCACTAAATTCCTGGTCTACAACGCGCGCAAGCGGCAGAAGGGCGGCGATCGTCCGGCCGGCTACTTCAAGCGCACCGAATGCGTCGCCGGCGTGCGCGACATGCGCTTCCAGGAGCTGATGCCGGACGTGCTGCACTGGCTCGGCATCAAGCGCATCCATCGCTTCGCCTCGATGAGCGACATGAAATGCGACGCGCTCCTGCGTCAGGGCATCACCATCGATGAACGGGTGCCGCTGCCCGATGACATGATTCCTCCGGACGCGCGGGTGGAGATCGAGGCTAAGCTCGCCGCCGGCTATTTTGCCGGCGAGCGCTCGCGCGGCGACTTTGCCGGTACCGTCGGGCGCGGCCTCCACGAGTGAGGGCCATGCCGCTAAGATCCAGTCCGCTCGTCCCCGCGAAAGCGGGGACCCAGCTTCGAGATGGGGCGAGAACTGGATTCCCGCTTACGCGGGAATGAACGGCGGAGAGTACTTGAACGAAATCACCGAGCTGAACACCGCCGCCGCAGTGCGCGAGCGCTGCGGCATGGTGCATCGCTGGGTTGCAGAAGGCCGCTCGCCGCATTTCACGCTTGAGGAGAGCCGCCTGCCGGCAGTCGCCGCCTACGTGGCCGAAGTCACGCGCGCGGCCTATCCCGATCTGAAAATTCCCTACCACAGCCGCTGGCGGCATTTTGCAGCGGACGGCGTCGACCGCTGGGGCGAGCTCGCAGCGCGCATCGATGCCGATCCGATCGAGCGCGGGCGAATTGCCGTCGATCTCGCGACCGTGAGCGTGCTGCTCGATGCCGGGGCTGGCGATCGCTGGCGCTACCGCGAAGATGCGACCGGCCTCTCCTTCGCCCGCTCCGAAGGGCTTGCGGTTGCGAGCTTCCACATGTTTTGCGCGGGAGGATTTTCCGCCGATCCCGACCGGCCGTGGCGGGTCGACAACCGCGCGCTTGCAAGGATCGAGGCGGCCACGCTGGCGCGGCATTTTCAGGTCACATCCGCAAACCCGCTCGTCGGATTAGATGAGCGCGCCGCGCTGCTACGCCGGCTCGCCTATCCGCTCGCCGCGCGCGCGGATCTGTTCGGGCGGGAAGACGGGCGCCCTGGCCACTTGATCGACCACTTCCTTGCGGCGACGCGTGAGCGACCATTGTCCGCGGCGCGGCTGTTGACGACGCTCCTCGACAGCTTCGCCTCGATTTGGCCCTCGCCCCTGATGCGTCATGGAAATCCGATCGGCGATGCCGGTCGGCATTCCGCTGTGCGTACCGGCGACGACAGCGAAGGGTTCGTGCCTTTCTATAAGCTTTCGCAGTGGCTCGCCTATTCGCTCATCGAGCCGCTCGAAGCGGCGGGGCTTGGCGTTGATGGAGTTGGCGAGCTCACCGCCCTCGCCGAATACCGCAACGGCGGGCTCCTCATCGACCTCGGCGTCATTCGCCCGCGCGCACCCATCGATTGCACGGTGCGGCACGAGGTGGCCTCGGAGCTTGTCGTCGAATGGCGCGCGCTCACCATCGCGCTGTTCGATCCTTTGCTGCATTTGGTGCGAGGAGAATTAGGTCTCGATGCGTCCTTCGCCATGCCGCAGCTCTTGCAAGGCGGTACCTGGAGCGCGGGACGAAAAATTGCGCACGCACTGCGTCCGCCGGATGGCCCCTCCCCCATCGCGATTGCCGCCGACGGCACGGTGTTCTGAGGCTCGCACCTGCGGGCGCGTCATCCGCGGTAGCGGCTTGCCTTCATTAGCTTTGAGCTCTGGACTTGTTCAGGGTCACGGCGGCGCGAACGAGAGTCTTCAATGCCTCCTCGTCTATCTTCTCGCCCTCGTGAAAGTCGATGGCGCGCCTTGTGTTCCCCTCAAGACTGGAGTTGAAAAGACGTGAAGGATCTTTCAGAGCCGCCCCTTTGGCGAAAGTCATCTTCACGACGTTCTTGTAGGTCTCGCCTGTGCAGATCAATCCGTCGTGCGACCACACCGGAACCCCTCTCCACTTCCACTCCTCGACGACTTCGGGATCGGCTTGCTTGATTAAGGTACGGAGCCGGCTGAGCATCTTGCCCCGCCAGTCGCCCAGCTCCTTGATTCTTGCGTCTATCAGCTGAGAAGGAGACTTGCTTTTCTGCGACGAGCTCTTCTTCACGCCCGTTTTCTCCTGCTACATCTTCCCGTGTCCGCGGCCCATTCCGCGGCGCGTGTGCGGCGCCTGCGTCCTTCTTTATCATTTGCGTGGCCCGGGCTGAAGTAAGCGGGCGCCACCACATTCGTCACCCGCGGGTCCATCATCTTCGTAAAACTTTTTGCGAAGAAGATGGATTGCCGGGTCAAGCCCGGCAATGACGATCACCACAGCGATCGAGACCGGCTGCTGAAACGGCTTAATCCAATCGCGCGCCCGAGCGCCGCACGACCTCGCCCCATTTTTCCGAATCGGTGCGCATCAATTCGGCGAATTCTTCCGGCGTGCCGCCCGCCGGTTCGTCGCCGATCGCAGCGAAACGCTCGCGAAATGTCGGCGACTGGATCGCCGTGTTGATCGCCGCGTTGAGCTTGTCGATGATCGGCCGCGGCACGCCGGCCGGCGCGATCACGCCGCTCCAGGTTGGCGCCGCGTAGCCAGGAACGCCGGCTTCGGCGATCGTCGGCAAGTCCGGAAATCCCGGCGAGCGCCGAGTTCCGCTGACCGCGAGCGCGCGCGCGGCCCCGGAGCGCGCGTGCGGCGAAATCGAATTGAGGCTCTCGAACATCAGGTGCACGCGGCCAGCGATGAGGTCATTGATCGCCGCCGCGCCGCCACGATAGGGCACGTGGACGATATCGGTGCCGCTCATGTACTTGAACAGCTCGCCGCCCACGTGCCCCGGTGATCCGTTGCTGGACGAGGCGTTAAGAAGCTTGCCCGGATGATCCTTGGCGTAGGCGATGAGCTCCGCCACCGATTTGAACGGCACCGTGGGCGAGACCGCGAGCAGCAGGTGCCCGCGCGTTGCGAGCGCAATCGGCTGCAGGTCGCGCTCGATGTCGTAAGGCAGTTTCGCCACCATGTGGCGCGTGATGGCGAGCGCGCCGATCGGCCCCATGCAGATCGTGTAGCCGTCGAGCTCGGCCTTGGCGGTCAGGTCGAGACCGATGGTCAACGCACCGCCCGGGCGGTTGTCGACCACGATCTGCTGCCCCAGCTCTTTGCCGAGCTCGGCGCCAAGAATGCGCGCGACCGTGTCGGTCGCGCTGCCGGCGGCCTGCGGCACAATCAGCCGGATTGGCCGATCCGGATACTGCGCCGCCGCGCCGGTCGCAACGACACAGGCGAGCAGCGACAGAGCGAGTCGGAGAAGACGCATCTTGCGTCGCTATGAGGTTGGCGTTGCGTTCGACGACTGGAGCACAGCCTATCACCGCCGCTCGCATAAGCGAGCCGCAAACGCGGTGCGCTTCCTCTCCCCATTTGGGAAGAGGGCTGGGGTGAGGGGGTTACTGGCGGTACTGATGGATCCGAGCTCCCTCACCCACTCCTTGATGTTGCAAAACCGGGTAGGCCCTCTCCCCGGCGGGAGAGGGCACAAGCGGCACGCGCGCTTGCGGCTTCAGCGCCGGCCGTGATGGTGCTAGCGTCACTTTCGACACGCGCGGAGGACATCACATGTTCCTCAGAAATTATTGGTATGTCGCGGGCTATGACCGCGAGATCACCCGCAAGCCGCTCGGCCGCATCATTCTGGGCGAGCCGATCGTCTCCTACCGCTTAGAGGACGGCACGCCGGTCGCGCTCGAGGATCGCTGCGCGCACCGCCATCTGCCGCTCTCCATGGGGACATTGGTCGGCGATACGCTGCAGTGCCATTACCACGGGCTTCGCTACGACAAGACCGGTACCTGCGTGCGGGTGCCGGGCCAGGACACGATTCCGCGCTCGGCGCGGGTCAAGAGCTATCCGGTGGTCGAGCGCTATCATTGGCTGTGGATCTGGATGGGCGATCGGGCGCGCGCCGATGCCGACACGATCCCCGACTTCCACTGGCTCGACGATCCCGATTGGGGCGCTAAGGACGAATACCTCCACGTCAAGGGCAACTGGCAGCTCGTGGTCGATAACCTTCTCGACCTCACGCACCTCGCCTTCGTGCATGGGACGACGATCGGCAATCCGGCGCTAGTGGAGCAGGCGCAAGTCAGGGTGCAGCGGGCGGGCGACAACATCACGATCACCCGCTGGATCGTCGACGCGCCGCCGCCGCCGACCTTCGTCAAAGCGGGCGGCTTCACCGGTAATGTCGACCGCTGGCAGATCATCAATTTCACCCCGCCCGCGTTCCTGCGCCTCGACGTCGGCGCCACGCCGACCGGCACCGGCGCGCCGCAGGGCAAACGCGTCGGCGGCATCGGCATGTGGAATCTCAACGCCATCACGCCGGAAACCGAGACCACCAGTCATTACTTCTGGGGGCAGGCGCACAACTTCGACATCCACAATCCGAAAACGACGGACATGCTGATCGAGCAGATCAGGACCGCCTTCCTCGAGGACGTCGCAGTGTTCGAAGCGCAGCAGCGCAACCTGCTGATGATTCCCAATCCGCCGCAGACCGACATCAACGCCGATGCCGGCGTGATCCAGGCGCGCCGCATCCTCGATCGGCTCTATCAAGAGGAGCAGGCGGCAGCGACAAAGGTCGCAGCGGCGGAGTAGAGGGCGGCGTGCGCGGAGTTTATCGCCCGTCATTCCGGGGCGCCACGAAGCGGCGAGCCCGGAATCCATAATCAAAGGCCGTGGTTATGGATTCCGGGCTCCCTCGCTGACGCTCGGGCCCCGGAATGACGGCCGGGGATCGACCTCGCCCACCCACGCAGCTCCGTTCGTCCCCGCGAAAGCGGGGACCCAGTCTTTGGCCTCTGGATTCCCGCTTTCGCGGGAATGAACGGAGTTTTGCTGCGCGGTGATTCACCTCACTGCGGCTCAAGCCCCGCAGCCTTGACGACCTGTTGCGCGAGCGCGCGATCGCGTCTGATCTCGGCTGCGAACTCGTCCGGCGTGTTGATCGCCGAGACCAGACTGCGGGCGCTGAGATGGCGCTCGCGGAAACCCGCATCGGCGAAAATAGCGGCGACTTCACCCGCGAGCTTGTCGACGATCGGCTTCGGCGTGCCGGCCGGCGTGAACAGCCCGTACCAGCTTCGGGACGGCGGCCCAGCGTAGCCGGTCTCCGCTAACGTCGGCACCTCCGGAAAAATGGGCGATCTAATGTTGTTGAGCATGACGAGCGGCGTCATCGTGCCGGCGCGAATCTGCCCGATGACATTGCCTTCGCCGATCAGCGCGATCGGGGTCGAGCCGCTCAACACCGCGTTCACGGCCTCGCCGCCGCCTTTGAACGGCACGCGCACCCAGTCCGCGCCTTTCTCCGTCTTGAGTGTCTCCATATAGAGCGCGAGCGGCACCGAGGCGGTGAGATAGCTCAACGTGCCGGGCTTCGCCTTAGACAGCGCGATCAATTCCTCGATCGTCTTGACGTTGAGTTGCGAATTCACCACCAGCGTCTGAATGAGATGGAACAGATTGGTGACTGGCTGCAATCCCTTGTCGGGATCGAACGGCATGGTCTTGATCAGGAACTGATTGTAGGCAATGGGCTCCGCATTGAGGATGCAAATCGTATAACCGTCGGGCGGGGCCTCGGTGCAGGCGCGGGCGCCGACGTTCTGCATCCCGCCGGGACGGTTCTCGACCACGACCGGTTGGTGCCAGCGCTTGAGCAATTCGTCGCCGAGCGCGCGCATGAACACATCGCTGATCCCGCCGGCGCTGGTGGTGGTCAGAGCCCTGATCGGTCGCGCGGGATAATCCTGCGCGAGCGCCGAAGGCGCGAGCGCAACGAGCGCCAGGATGAACAGGGCTTTCAACATCGGTCTCATTTGCAAATCGTGCCCGAGCTCAAAGACACTCTCCTCCGTTCGTCCCGCGAAAGCGGAAATCTAGACCTCATGGATTCCCGCTTGACGACGCACTTAGCCGAGAACCAGTCTCCTAACCAAACTCCCTGCTAACAGGGAAATTAACAGGGAATTTCAACGCCAGCTGCAATTTGTTGACGACGGACTGGACCTCGAGGCTGCGCACCACTCCCCGGTGCCGCAGTCGGCCGTCGATGGCCTCTTGGCCGGCCTGCAGCGCGTGTTTGACGCGGCGGTTCGGATGCTAATCGCGCCAGCGATCTCGGTCGCGGCCGCGTTAAATTTTTTTACTTGCCGTTTACGGCTAATTGGCTTGTCGCGGTCCGCCGTCGGTCACGACATTGCGAAATCGGTCGTTCACGGCAGCTATCGCCCGCATGCGGACAGCGATAAAATGCGCGCCCTCTGCAACTCAACGAGACGGTGCTTGTAGTCCCCCGCATAGGAGTTCGATCCCATGAGTACATATACAACATCCGTCATCATCTCCGCCGCCGTCAGCGTTGCAACACTTGCAACCGCTCACGCCCAACAAAACGTCGTGGCAATCCCCGACAATGACAGCGTCTATATCGACGCAAAATCGTTTCAAGTTATTCCGGGAAAGGGAAAAGGCGACGCCGCACCTCAAATCAGAGATTTAGCTGCGCGCGAGCTTGGCCCTGGGGCAATCATCATCCGTTCGGGGAATAAGCTCTACATCGCCGAAGGTCAAACGCTGCGCGGTGTTGTCAGCGCCTACGCCTCCGATCCGCGACAGTATAATCCGGGCCTCACCGGCGGCGGCAGCATCGGCTATAACCAGCAATTCGCCTACGATCCGCGGCAGTACAATCCGGCCCTCACCGGTGGTGGCAGCGCCGGTTATAACCAGCAGTTCGCCTACGATCCGCGGCAGTATAATCCGAACCTGACCGGTGGCGGCAGCGTCGGTTACAATCAGCAATTCGCCAACGATCCGCGGCAGCCGCAGTACAATCCGAACCTGACCGGTGGCGGCAGCCCCGGCTACAACTCCATGCTCATGCAATTCGCGAACGACCCGCGGCAGCCGCAGTATAATCCGACCCTCACCGGCGGTGGCAGCCCAGGCTATAACGCCACGGTCTTGCAATTTGCCTACGACCCGGACTACGTCCAGTACAAGCTCAAAAAGGCCTTCGAGGAAAACTGGATCCCGGCGAGTGCAAAGTGACGGGGCAGCGAGCCTTTAATATTCGCGGGAGCGGGTTGAACTAAGCTTCTCCGCCCCTCGATCTTTTCAAAGTTAAAACGCGCGACGTCCCTCGTGATGATTAATCCCGTCGCGGGCGATCAATTATGGAGAAGGGGATGAGCACTCTCCAAGGCAAGTCGATAAGCGCCGTCGGTGTCATCGTTGCCATTGCATCAATCGTGTCAAATTTGGCGGTGGCCCAATCGCAAACGCTCCCGCCGGCCGCGATTGCCGACAATGACAGCATCTATATCGACGGAAAGACCTTTGCCATCACGCCAGGTCGAGCGAAAGGCGACATCTCGGCTCAGATCGAAGCGCTTGGGGCCCGCGATTTGGGTCCCGGCGCAATTATTTTTCGTTCGGGGGAAAGGCTTTACATCGTCGCCGCCCCGGTACTCGTGCCAGGCGCTCGTAACCAAGCCGGTCAGAATGCCCCCGTTCAAAACGGTCAAACAAATCGCGTCACGAGCGAATATGTCGTGCCCAAAAGCGCCGAGCTTCAGGAGCTCTACGGCATGTTAAAGGAGCATCGTGTCCTCGAGGACATGCAGGGGATATTGAGTCCGTTTCGTCTGCCTGAGGAGTTGACCCTCAAAACCACGGAATGCGGCATGGTGAATTCCTGGTACAGCCGAGAGAATTCCAAACCGACGGTGACCATCTGTTACGAGCTTTTGCGGCACATTTTGCAATCCCTGCCTAAGAAAGCGACCCCCGGCGGAATAACGCCGAGGGATGCAGCAGTCGGCCAATTCTTCTGGCTCACGACCCACGAGGTCGGACACGCAATGTTCGATATTTTCAAAGTGCCGATATTCGGACATGCGGAAGATGCCGCCGATAACTTTGCCGGGTACATCATGCTGCAATTCGGCAAGGAGCGAGCGCGGCGATTGATCGCGGGCGGCGCTTGGGCTTGGCGGATGTACGTAGCAGATTACAGAACGAACCCCATCGTGCAGACGCAGTTAGCGGGCTTTGCCAGCAACCATGGCCAGCCTGAAGAGCGCTTTTATAATCTCATGTGCCTGGCCTTCGGTGCCGACCCGGTGACGTTCGCCGATTTGACTCAGGACGGATACTTGCCGCCAAACCGCTCGCCCAGCTGCAGATTCGAATACGACACGCTCGCCTACGCGTTTCACCGCGAAATCTCGCCCCATATCGATCAACAGATGGCGAGGCAGGTCTTGGATACGGCATGGTTTTCGAACGCGCCATCGACGAACTCAACGTCACCCCGACCGAGATGATCCCGCGGTTTGTGCGATCAGCACGTCCTCACCGCGCCAGCAGCTCCTTCACCCATCCGCTCGCCTTGCCGAAATCGATCTTGCCGGCGTAGCCCTGCTTGAGCGCCGCCATGACCTTGCCCATGTCCTTCATGCTGGTCGCGCCGGTCGCCTTGATGACCTCGGCCACGACCGTCTTCGCCTGCGCCTCCGGCATCTGCTTGGGAAGGTAGGCGCTGATGATCTCAATCTCGCCGCGCTCACGCGCGGCAAGTTCGGCGCGGCCGGCTTTGTCGTAAAGCTCGATCGCTTCCTGGCGCTGCTTGATCTGCTTCTGCAGCAGCCCAAGGATCTCCTCGTCGGAGAGCGCATTCTTGCCCCGGCCCTGCGCCTCGATGTCGGCGTTCTTGAGAGCGGCATTGATCAGGCGCAGCGTCGAGACGCGCCGCTCGTCGCGGGCTTTCATCGCCTCTTTTAAGGCGGTGTTGATCTCGTCGCGCAGCACGGCTATGGCCTCTCGCAAAGTCGCGCCCCGAGTCGATCCAGAAGGAGCCCGGCGGCGCGTTCAACAATTAGGCCTTCGATGCGCCAGAAACAACCTCCCGCGGACGATCACGCCAAAGCGTCTTGGGCGGAGACGAAAGCGAGCGCGCTGCTCGTGCTCGCCGACGGCACCGTGTTCGAAGGTCTTGGCTTCGGTGCAACCGGCCACGCCGTGGGCGAGGTCTGTTTCAACACCGCCATGACCGGCTATCAGGAAATCCTCACCGATCCGTCCTATGCCGGGCAGATCATCACCTTCACATTCCCGCATATCGGCAATGTCGGCACCAACGAGGACGACATCGAGACGGTGAACATGGCGGCGACGCCGGGAGCGCGCGGCGTCGTGCTGCACACCGCGATCACACCGCCGTCGAATTACCGGGCGCGGCGCCATCTCGACCAATGGCTCAAAGCGCGCGGCGTGATCGGGCTTTCCGGCATCGACACGCGCGCGCTCACCAGCCGCATTCGTGTCAACGGCATGCCCAACGCGGTGATCGCGCACGAGCCCTCGGGCCGATTCGATCTCGAGGCGCTTAAGCAGGAAGCGCGCGAATGGCCGGGCCTCGTCGGTATGGATCTGGTGCCGATGGTGACGTCGGGCCAGCGCTTCACCTGGGACGAGACGGCGTGGGAGTGGGGCAAGGGCTATGGCCGGCAGGAGCGGCCATGCTTTCACGTCGTCGCCATCGACTACGGCATCAAGCGCAACATCCTGCGCCAGCTCGCAGGCAAGGGCTGCCGGGTGACTGTGGTGCCGGCGCAGACCTCGAGCGAGGATATTTTTGCGCTCGCGCCCGACGGCGTTTTTCTCTCGAACGGCCCGGGCGATCCGGCCGCGACCGGCGCCTACGCCGTGCCGGTGATCCGCGACGTCATCGACAAAGGCATCCCGACCTTTGGCATCTGCCTCGGCCATCAGATGCTCGGCATCGCGGTCGGCGCCAAGACGATGAAGATGCACCAGGGCCATCACGGCGCCAACCATCCGGTAAAAGATCTCACGACCGGCAAGGTCGAGATCACTTCCATGAACCACGGCTTTGCCGTCGATAGCGCCACGCTGCCGGCAATCGCGGCCGAAACGCATGTGTCGCTGTTCGACGGCTCGAACTGCGGCATCGCGCTCAAGGACAAACCGGTCTTTTCGGTGCAGTACCATCCGGAAGCGTCCCCCGGACCGCGCGACAGCCACTATCTGTTCCAGCGCTTCGTCGAGATGATGGAAAAGAAGAAACGAACTTGACGACCGGGTGCCGCAATCTCCTGGCCCTCCTGCTGACCGCGACGACGCCTGCGGTAAGCGCTGCTCAGTCGAGTTCACCGGCCGACGCCGCTATGGCGCTCCTCAGGGCTTATCCGGATTTCCTCGATCGGATCGAGGAGAACGATCTCGTCTGGAAGGACGGAACGCGCATGCGCATCGATGACGGCAAGGGCGCGAAAATTTTCGATGAGCTGCTCGATGATCCCGACATCAAGGACATGTTCTTGATGAAATATCCTCTCGGCGAGCAGGGCCTCGCGCCAGCCGTCAATTTTGATCCGGGGCGCATTCGATATGCGCCGTTGTTTAAGAAGATGTACGGCGACTGCCACAGCGCCGGCTTCACGGCGAACATGACCGACATCGTGTGGCTGCCGAGCAATAACGGCAAAAGGCTTACATTCTCGAAAATCAACGGAGCGGCGCTGGCCTTGCAGCACGTCTCGGACGAGCTCGATAAGCTGCCGCAGCGTTTCCTTACCTATCTAAAACCGACCCAGGGCACCTACAACTGTCGCTTAGTCGCGGGCACGAACCGCGAGAGCACACACGGGCTGGGGATCGCGATCGACATTGCCGGCGCGCATTCCCACTATTGGATGTGGTCGAAGCCGGATGCCGACGGCCGCTATGTCTACAAGAACGAGATCCCTTGGGAGATTGTCTGGATTTTCGAGAAGCACGGCTTCGTCTGGGGCGGCAAGTGGTACCACTACGACACCATGCATTTCGAATACCGGCCGGAAATCGTCTTGAAGTGAACGAACGTGGCGACGCCACACGACAGGGGATTCGCCTTCACCGTTTGGCGGGGGCGCGTCTGGTCGGCAGCGCTGCGGCTTCGAGGCGTGCCGGCATGCATTCTACAGCCGGGCACATTTGGTCTGACCGATCCCTGGGAATTGCCTTTAAACGAAATGAAATTGGTCAAGGTGATGGGTCTTGGCCATATCCTGTGGTACGGTCCCGTAGTGTGGGTCGAGCGGGCTCGCCGCGCTCGTATCGTGCGCGACGTCCAGAAGGTGCTGGACCTCGACAACTGTGGCGTGATCGACTCCGGTCATATCCAGTTTGAAATCTCCGGTAGTCTCGCGGCCGATGCTCTTCCCGAACATAAATTGATCGCCGCCGATCTGCTCGGGTGCTGCGTGCGCTAGCCCCGCGCCATGACTGTCGAAAGCGTTTGCGATGGCTGGCGGAGGCCGGCCCATGGTTCCCACTCGGCTCGCCCGACGACGGCGTCGGAGCGAGAGTGGGCGCATCGTATATGGTCGCTTCCGGATAGGTGCTGCCGTCATCAACGAACTTGAAGTTCGCCAATTGGTTTTCGTCAAAATGAGGATGGGCCTGGTGAGCTCCATCGGCTGCAGGGACACCGCTATCGTCGACCTGCGCCGGCATATGAAGGGAGTTATCGGCAGACTCCTGCAACAACTGCTTTTTAGCGATGGAGTTGAGTCATCAAAGTCTTTGATCGCCCGATCGTAGTCACCCTTTTTTTGGTAGGCGACGCCAACCACGGAACCGTCAGAGTCTTTTGGCTTGATGATGATGTCTCCAGCGTTGGCCGCGCCAACAGCGACAAGCAATAGGGCGAGGATGGCAGCAAATGACTTCATGTTTGATGCTTTTGTCGGATTCATTGGAAGAGCTGCCGTCCCTATGGACTTACAAGCATGACCGCATAGTACGTCATGCTTCCCCCCATGCATTGATCTGGATCAAACTTAGGCGATGTTCAGCGGCAATGCGGTTAACGCCAATTGCAGCTTTTGGGCACAACCGGACCTTCAGCAAAGTCTGCTTTCACGCCGCTATCAGCACACGGCAAAATGGTTGCTGCGCAAGAGAGCCGGAAATCATCCGGGGCGCATCGCAACCTGCCGGCCCGCTCGCGCGTTCATATCGCAGGAGCGCCTTTTCAAAAGAGGCATGATGGCAAAGTCGAGCCGACCGGGTGAACCGCTCGTGCTGATGTTTCGCGACGACGGCTTAATACCCAACAATCCGCGCCTGCCGTTTCTCGTCTACCTCGGCGCCATCGATGTCGCGGGCGCAGATCACCCCGAGCGCGTCATCGAGAGCACGTTTTCCGCAAACGGCTGGGGCGATATGTGGCGCAACGGCATTTTTCCCTACGTGCACTATCACTCCATGATCCACGAGGCGCTCGGAATAGCGCGCGGGCGCGCCAAGGTGCGTTTCGGCGGCGAGCGGGGCGAGGTGCTCGAGCTTGCGCCGGGCGACGTCGCGGTGCTGCCGGCCGGCACCGGCCACCAATGCCTGTCGGCGAGCCCCGATCTGTGCGTGATCGGCGCTTACCCCAAGCGCGGCAGCTACGATCTGTGCCGGGGCAGCAAGGCGGAGCATGCCAAGGCGCGCAAAACCGTCCCGGAAGTGCCGCTGCCGGACAGCGATCCCGTGCACGGAAAGGCCGGCCCGCTGACCACGCTCTGGCGCAAGGCGCCGGTTGCCCTATAGTCCGCCGCCTCGGAGGGGAAGCGGGGGACATGCGCGATGGGCGATTGGATCGCCTTCTGGGATTCCGAGCACTCGATCTACGTTAACGCCCGCCACCGCGACGTGCACTACCGCACGATCGCCGAGGACATCCGCGCACACGTGCCGCCAGGCGCCACCGTACTCGATTATGGGTGCGGCGAGGCGCTGCACGCCGAGCTGATCGCCGCCTCGGTACGAGCGCTGATCCTGTGCGAGGCCGCCCCAAAGGTGCGCGCCGCGCTCGCGCGCCGCTTCGCGGCTCATGCAAACATCAAAGTGTGTGCGCCCGAGGAGGTCGCGGCGATGCCGGCACAATCGCTCGACGCAATCGTGCTGCATTCGATCACGCAGTATTTGACCCCGCCAGCACTTGATGCGCTGCTCGTGACGTTGCGCCGGGTGTTGAGCGATCAAGGCATTCTCATCGTCGGCGACGTCATCCCGCCGCATGTTTCCGCCTTGGGCGATGCGGCGGCGCTCCTTCGCTTCGCCGCGGCAAATGGATTTCTCGGTGCAGCCCTCGTCGGGCTCCTGCGCACCCTGCTCTCGGATTATTGGCGGCTGCGCTCGCAACTGGGGCTGACCCGCTACGCCGAGGCGGCGATGATCGCAAAGCTCGCGGGCAGCGGATTTTCCGCCCACCGCGCGGCCGGCAATATCGGTCACAACAGCGCGCGCATGACATTCATCGCCCGCCCGGCGTGAGCCAGCGGCAACGATCCGGCTTCGCCATGCTCTCGCTTCGCTCGGCCGGGGCGGTCGGGACGATGAAGATTCGCTCGAAGATTCGCTTTGAAGATTCGCACGAAGATTCGTTTTGTTTGATATGTGGTCGTACGCGACGGGGAAGGCTCCGGTGCGGGAGCTGCTGCAGCTAAGCCATTGCAATACAGGGCTTTCTCATATCCGCATCGAGGCAGGCTGTTTCTCTCATTTTGTGCTTGACTGCACATTGCGATCAACCTATGTACACGTCCATCCTCGCTCCTGAGGGGTGTCTTCTGCAGAGACCACCTGAAGACGGGCGAGGAGTGGCGTCCCGCGGCGCGCGGCTGGTAACCGCTTGCCCCGGGAGGCCCGGGACCCCGCCCGCCAGGCACTAGGACCTGGCTGCGAGGAGCGGATCCGGAGCAAATGCCGGAGAAGGAAGCGCGGGACCGGAGCCCAAAATCGCCACGGTGGAGCGCCGAGAGGCGTGCGTCTCTCGCACAGGGGACGCAAGGCGCCTCACAAGCGCCTGGCGTGCTCCGCTGAGCACGCCCACCGGGTGCCGGCAAAAGCACCCGGTACGTCTCTCGGTGCTCCGCCCACCCCTCATTCGGGTGAGCGAAGCCAAAAAGTCAAAACCCGGGCGCAAAAACGCGCCGCGGGAACGAAGGGATGTTGTGTGAAACATGGTGAGAATTGAATGATGTTGAGCAAGCCGGCGGTGCCCTTCCCTGCCCGCCGATTCTGGTCTAAAGAGCGGCCCGCGCGCGGGGACGCAAACCTCTGCGCCGCCCGAAGGACGCGCAAAAAGCGCGCCCTTTTTTTGTGCCCAGCGTGCAGAAATCGCCGAGCCACATGCCCAAGCGAACCGACATCTCCTCGATCCTAATCATCGGCGCGGGGCCGATCGTCATCGGGCAGGCCTGCGAGTTCGATTATTCCGGCACGCAAGCGGTCAAGGCCCTCAAGGCCGAAGGCTATCGGATCGTGCTGATCAACTCCAATCCGGCGACGATTATGACCGATCCCGATCTCGCGGATGCGACCTATGTCGAGCCGATCATGCCCGAGATCGTCGCCAAGATCATCGAGAAGGAGCGCAACGCCGTTCCCGGCGGATTCGGCCTGCTGCCGACCATGGGCGGGCAGACTGCGCTGAACACCGCGCTCTCGCTCAACAAGATGGGCGTGCTCAAGCGCCTCGACGTGACCATGATCGGCGCGACCGCGCAGGCCATCGACAAGGCGGAGGATCGCGAGCTCTTCCGCGAGGCGATGCAGCGCATTGGGCTGGAGACGCCGCGCTCCAAGCAGGTCAAGACCCTGATCAACGCGCTCGCCGCGCTCGAGGAGATCGGACTTCCCGCCATCATCCGCCCCTCGTTCACGCTCGGCGGCACCGGCGGCGGCATCGCCTACACCAAAACCGAGTTCATCGACATCGTCGAGCGCGGCATCGATGCCTCGCCGACCAACGAGGTGCTGATCGAGGAATCGGTGCTGGGATGGAAAGAATTCGAGATGGAGGTGGTGCGCGACAAAAACGACAACTGCATCATCATCTGCTCGATCGAGAATCTGGATCCGATGGGCGTGCATACCGGCGATTCGATCACCATCGCGCCCGCGCTGACGCTGACCGACAAGGAATACCAGATCATGCGGGACTCCTCGATCGCGGTCTTGCGTGAAATCGGGGTGGAGACGGGCGGCTCGAACGTGCAGTTTGCAGTCAATCCCGCGGATGGGCGGCTCCTCATCATCGAGATGAATCCGCGCGTGTCGCGCTCCTCCGCGCTCGCCTCGAAGGCCACCGGCTTTCCAATCGCCAAGGTCGCGGCCAAGCTTGCCGTCGGCTACACGCTCGACGAGATCGCCAACGACATTACCGGCGGCGCGACGCCCGCTTCCTTCGAGCCGACCATCGACTACGTGGTCACCAAAGTCCCCCGCTTTGCGTTCGAGAAGTTTCCCGGCGCCGAGCCCATCCTGACGACTTCGATGAAATCCGTGGGCGAGGCCATGGCCATCGGCCGCACGTTCCAGGAGAGCTTGCAAAAAGCGCTGCGCTCGCTCGAGAACGGGTTCACCGGGCTCGACGAAATCGCGATCGAGGGGCTCGGGCAGGGCGACGACAAGAACGCGGTGCGGGCCGCACTCGGGACACCGACACCCGAACGCATCCTCAAAGTGGCGCAGGCCATGCGGCTCGGATTTTCCGACCAGGATATCCACGCTTCGTGCAAGATCGACCCGTGGTTTCTGGGCGAGATCCGCGCCCTCATCGAAGCCGAGGCGGAGATCCGCGCCAAGGGCCTGCCCGCCACGGCCGGCGCGTTTCGCCGGCTCAAGGCGATGGGGTTTTCCGACGCGCGGCTGGGCAAGCTCACTGGGATTGCCACCGCGACGGTGACGCAACGGCGCCGCGCGCTCGAGGTGCGACCGGTGTTCAAGCGCATCGACAGCTGCGCCGCGGAGTTCGCCTCGCCCACCGCCTACATGTACTCGACCTATGCCGCGCCGTTCGCCGGACCGCCGGTTTGCGAGGCCGCGCCCTCCGACAAGAGCAAGGTTGTGATCCTAGGCGGCGGGCCCAACCGCATCGGTCAGGGCATCGAGTTCGACTATTGCTGCTGCCACGCCGCGTTTGCGCTCAAGGAAGCCGGCTACGAGACCATCATGGTCAATTGTAATCCGGAGACGGTTTCGACCGACTACGACACCTCCGACCGGCTTTATTTCGAGCCGCTCACCGCCGAGGACGTACTCGAGCTCATCGAGACCGAACGCTCGAGCGGAGATTTGCGCGGCGTCATCGTGCAGTTCGGCGGACAAACGCCGCTCAAGCTCGCCGAAGCCCTCGAACAGGCAAAAATCCCGATCCTCGGCACCTCTCCCGATATGATCGATCTCGCTGAAGACCGCGATCGTTTCAAAAAACTGCTCGACAAGCTCAAACTGCGCCAGCCGAAGAGCGGCGTCGCTACCAGCCCGAAAGCGGCGCGCGCGATGGCCGAGGAGGTCGGCTACCCGATCGTGATCCGGCCGTCCTATGTGCTCGGCGGGCGCGCCATGGAGATCGTGGCCGACGCCGCGCAGCTCGACCGTTACATCGCGCGGCTCGCCGGCGATCTCGACCGCCCCTCGGAGCTCGTGGTCTCGCCCAAGCGCCCGTTGCTGATCGACCGATATCTCTCCGATGCAATTGAAGTCGATGTGGACTGCCTCGCCGACGGCAAGGATACGACCATCGTCGGCATCATGGAGCACATCGAGGAGGCCGGTATCCATTCGGGCGACAGCGCCTGCGCGTTGCCGCCGCATTCGCTGGGCAAGGCCGCGATCGACGAGCTTGAGCGGCAGACGCGCGCGCTCGCGCTTGCGCTCGAGGTCGGCGGCCTAATGAACGTGCAATACGCCATCAAGAACGGCGACATCTACGTGCTCGAGGTCAACCCGCGCGCCTCGCGCACGGTGCCCTTCGTCGCCAAGGTCATTGGCGTTCCAGTGGCCAAGATCGCAGCCCGGATCATGGCCGGCGAGACGCTGGCGAGCTTCGGCCTCAAGTCCGCGGCGTTCGACCATGTCGGGGTTAAGGAGGCCGTCTTTCCGTTCGCCCGTTTTCCGGGCGTCGATACCGTGCTCGGGCCGGAGATGAAATCGACCGGCGAGGTGATGGGTATCGACCGCAACTTCGCGGTCGCCTTCGCCAAGAGCCAGATCGGCGGGGGAACGCGGCTGCCGCGCTCGGGCACCGTCTTCGTCTCGGTGAAGGATGCCGACAAACCCCGCGTGCTGGAGCCCGTTCGCCTTCTGGTCTCGCTGGGGTTCCGCATCATCGCCACCTCCGGCACCCAGCGCTACCTGGCCGAGCAGGGGCTGCCGACCGGCCGGATCAACAAGGTGCTGGAAGGCCGGCCCCACATCGTCGACGCCATCGCAAACGGGGAGGTTCAGCTGGTTTTCAACACCACCGAGGGAGCAACCGCCCTGGCCGACAGCCGCTCGCTGCGGCGCGCCGCCCTCTTGCATAAAGTGCCGTACTACACCACTCTTTCTGGGGCCGTCGCCGCAGCGCAGGGAATCAAAGCCTATCTCGGGGGTGACCTCGAGGTGCGCGCGCTGCAGAGCTATTTCGGCGGCAAGGCCGCATCCGGACAACCGGAGCCGGCTGCCTGACGGTTTGGGACAGGGTTCTAAGGTCGCGTGGCCGGAGATGCTTCGGCCCGCGATTGGAATTATTGTCTGTTGGCTGAAGTCGGAGGTTTAAGGAACAAATGGACAAGATCCCGATGACGGCAGAAGGGTATGCGGCGCTCGAGAACGAGCTCAAGCACCGCCAGCAGGTTGAGCGGCCTCGGATCATCCAGCAGATTACCGACGCGCGCACGCACGGCGACTTGTCGGAGAATGCCGAATATCACGCCGCCAAGGAGACGCAGTCGCACAACGAGACGCGCATCGCCGAACTGGAGGACAAGCTCGCGCGCGCGGAGGTCATCGACGTGTCGAAGCTCTCGGGCGACACCATCACATTCGGGGCGACGGTGACCTTGGTCGACGAGGACACCGACAAGAAACAGGTGTGGCAGCTCGTGGGCGAGCCCGAGGCCGACGCCAAGAAAGGCAAGATCTCGATCACCTCGCCGCTCGCGCGCGCGCTGATCGGCAAGGGCAAGGGCACTAGCGTCGAGGTGATGACGCCGAGCGGGGCCAAGGCCTACGAGATCAAGAAGGTCGAGTGGCGCTAGCCGGCTGACCGTGGACCGGGAGCGTCAGCCGGAACCGCGGCATGGCGCCGTCGCGGGGCATTCTCCATGAAATTCGGCGTGTTCGACCACATGGACGATGCGGGCGGCCCGCTCGCAAAGCTCTACATCGACAGGCTCGACCTAATTGAAGCCTATGACGCAAGCGGCATCTACGCCTATCATCTCGCCGAGCACCACTCGACACCGCTCGGCTGCGCTGCCTCGCCGGGGCTCTTCCTCGCCGCGCTGAGCCAGCGCAGCAAGCGATTGCGTTTCGGGCCCCTCGTCTACCTTTTGCCGTTCTACCATCCGCTCCGCTTGATCGAGGAAATCTGCATGCTCGATCAGATGAGCGGCGGCCGGCTTGAACTCGGCATTGGACGCGGGGTGTCGCCGTTCGAGACCCGCGCCTACGGGCTCGACTTCGCGCAGACCGCCGAGATCTATCACGAGGCGTTCCAGCTCATCCTAAACGGGCTTACCTGCGATGAGGTGACCTTCGAAGGCAAGCATTACCAGTTTCGCAACGTGCCGATGATCTTGCGACCACTGCAGCGCCCGCATCCACCGCTTTGGTACGGAATCACCATCCCTGAAAACGCCGACTGGGCGGCGGCGAACGATGTGAACATCGTGACCATTGCGCTGCGCCCCACTGTGCGCCTTATCCTCGATCGCTACCGCGCCGAGCGCGCCCGGCTTGGCAAAACACATCAGCCGTTGATGGGAGTGGCGCGCCACGTGGTGGTGGCGGATACGGACGCGGCAGCACTCGAAATCGCGGGGCGCGCTTATCCGCACTGGCGAAGCAATTTCCGCTGGCTTTTCGCGCGCCATGGCGCCGAGCCCCGGATCGCGGCGCTCTATCCGCCCTCCTTCGACGAGCTTGCCGCGATTGACAACGCGGTCGCCGGCTCGCCCCGCAGCGTGCGCGATTTCATCGCTGCGGAGATCGAGGAGACCGGCAGCAATTATTTCGTCTCGTGGCTGGCCTTCGGCGATATGACGCTTGCGGAATCGCTGCGTTCACTCGAACTCTTTTCGCGCGAGGTGATGCCGGCCTTGGCGAGCGCGCCCGCCCATGCTGCACAATAACCAGCGCCACGGAACGCCCTCCCGCACTAGCGCATGTTAGCGGGCCTTTTGCTCCATTGGCACCATCGCTGCATCTTTGGAGTTGCGCAACGTCAGCGAGGTCTTGACATTGCGCACATGCGGCGCCGCGGTCAGTTCGGCGACGAAGGCCTGGAAGGTTCTTAGATCGGGCGCCGCGCATTTGAGGATGAAGTCGATCTCGCCAGACAGCATCCAGCATTCGCGCACCAGCGGCTGGGCGCGCACAAAATCCTCGAACGCCTTGAGATCGGCCTCGGCCTGGCTCGTCAGGTGCACCATAGCGAAAACGGTCACCTCGTAGCCAAGGAGCTTTTCGTCCAGCAGCGCACGATAGCCTTTGATGTAGCCGGCCTCCTCCAATGCGCGCACGCGGCGCAGACAAGGCGGAGCCGAGATGCCGACCCGGCGCGCAAGCTCGACATTGGTGATGCGCCCATCTTCTTGCAGCTCCTTGAGAATCTGCCGGTCAATGGCATCGAGACGGGCGGCCAAGGCAAAGGCTCCACGCGATTCGCGAACTCGCGCCCATTGTTAGCAATAGTGTGCCGCCCCGCGAAACATTATTGCGCAGCGGTAAAATGCCACCTGGCCCCCGGTAGAGCCTTCACAAAGCTGTGGCTCCTGATCTGCATATCTTGCATGGCTCCGGCCACGTCCTAAATTGTGCAGAGCGAACATGCGCATTTCGGGCAACGTCCCGAACCGCGCGACGCCAATGGGGAGACGCACAGAGCATTGGGCCGGCAGCACGACTAGCAACACGGGCTTTGGCTCAAGCGCAGAACAGGATCCCTCTTCGATGGGCAAGACCAACCGAGCCAAGCTCGTCATCATCGGTTCGGGTGCTGCCGGCTATACGGCTGCGATCTATGCCGCGCGCGCCATGCTGGAGCCGATTCTGATCCAAGGCATCCAGCCCGGCGGACAGCTCACCATCACCACCGACGTCGAGAATTATCCCGGCTTCGCCGACGTCATCCAGGGCCCCTGGCTGATGGAGCAGATGCAAAAGCAGGCCGAGCATGTCGGGACCAACCTCGTTGCCGGCCATGTGAGCAGAGTCGACCTCGGCCGACGCCCGTTCCGAATCGATTGCGATTCCGGCGATCACTATCTCGCCGACAGCGTGATTATTGCGACCGGCGCCCAGGCACGTTGGCTCAACCTGCCGTCCGAGCAGAAATTCAAGGGCTATGGCGTATCCGCTTGCGCCACGTGCGATGGCTTCTTCTATCGGGGCAAAGAAGTGCTGGTGATCGGCGGCGGCAATACCGCGGTCGAGGAGGCGCTGTTCCTCACCAACTTTGCTGCGAACGTCACGGTCGTGCACCGGCGTGATGCGTTCCGCGCAGAAAAGATTCTGCAGGATCGTCTGTTCAAGAATCCGAAAATTTCCGTGATCTGGGACACCGTGCTCGAAGAGGTTTTGGGCGAGGAGAACCCGCTAAAGGTGAAACGCGTCATTCTGCGCAACGTCAAAACCGCCGCGCGCAGCGAGCGTGCGGCGGACGGCGTATTCGTCGCCATCGGCCATACCCCCGCCTCCGAGCTGTTCGTGGGGCAATTGGACATGAAGCCCTCGGGCTACATCAAGACCGCGCCGTTCTCGACGGCGACCTCGGTGCCGGGCGTCTTCGCCGCCGGCGACGTGACCGACGACGTCTATCGGCAAGCCGTAACCGCTGCCGGCCAGGGCTGCATGGCAGCGCTCGAGGCCGAGCGCTTTCTCGCCCTGCAAGGCGAGGCCGAGCCGGCGGTGGCGGCGGAGTAAAGGCCGTGCGCAAATGAGCATGGACTGGGACAAGCTGAAGGTTTTCCACGCGGCCGCCGAGGCAGGCAGCTTCACGCATGCCGGCGAGCAACTCGGCCTCTCGCAATCGGCGGTGTCGCGGCAGGTGTCGGCGCTTGAACAGGAACTCGGCGTCTCGCTGTTTCACCGCCACGCGCGCGGGCTCATTCTCACCGAGCAGGGCGAGCTCCTTCATCACACCGCGCATGATGTGTTTATGAAGCTGGAAGCCGCGCGCGCAAAGCTGACTGACAGCCGCGAGCGGCCCAACGGCGAGCTGCGGGTGACCACGACGCCCGGGATCGGCGTGCATTGGCTCACCCCGCGGTTGGGCGAGTTCATCGAGCTCTATCCGGATGTCCATGTCACGCTCATCACCACGGACGAGGAACTCGATCTCGCGATGCGCGAGGCTGATGTGGCGATCCGGCTGCGGCTGCCGACACAGCCCGACTTGATCCAACGCAAGCTGTTCTCGGTACGCTTCCACGCTTACGCCTCGCCGGAATACATCAAGCGCTTCGGGACCCCGCGTGCGCTCGATGACCTCGACAACCATCGCATCCTGCTGTTGGGTGGCAGCACCGTTCCAAACTATCTCGAGAACCGGCGCTGGCTCATCGAGGTGGGGCGTAACGGCAAAGGTCCACGTACGCCGGCGCTCACGATCAACAATGTGCTGGGTGTGCTGCGCGCCTGCCAGCGCGGCATCGGTGTCGCCTTGTTGCCGGACTATCTCGTGGAGGAGAATGGCGGACTGGTGCAATTGTTCGGCGAATCCGACACGATCGCGCTCGACGCCTATTTCGTTTATCCGGAAGAACTCAAGACGGTCGCACGGGTGCAAGTGTTCCGCGACTTTCTCGTCGCCAAGGCGCAACGCTGGCACTTTTAGGCCGACGCGCGCATTGCACCGTGGGTGGCCCGAGTGGCCCAACCGGTGCCGCATGGCTGGCATGCAAGCCTTTGCATTGTGTGAGAGAATCGCCGCGGCATACTGCCTTCACTGGCGGCAGGCGGTTGCCCATCCTCCCAGATTGCAATCGTAGCGCCGTCAGCTGTTCCCCTCTGGAAGGTGATTGTCGGCCCCGCGCCGACAAACTAACCGGACCCGCAAGGGTCCGGTTTTTCTTTGGGCCTCGCTTTGAACGAACGTCGTTTGCTCATCCCGGCGTGGGCGGTCGCTTGCTTGCGCGCCCGCCGCGCACTACTTTGGTCGGGTTTTGAAAGCTCTACGGAGGGCGACCAATGGCCTGGACAACCCCGACCCTCATTGAGATCTGCGTCGGGCTCGAAATCAACGGCTATTTGCCGGCCGAGTTCTGATTCGGCGCATTCGCGTCGATCCTGAATGGGGCGATTAACCGCCCTCGTCCTAGGTTCCGCGGCGGGGGGAGGTTTTCCGCAGTGGAATTGTCGCTGCCCGACATGCCGTTTGGCGTGGGCGGGCGATCCGCGCGTGCGGCCGCGGACCCAGTCAAGCATTGCGGTCACCGCCGATGGGGAAAATTGGTTATTGATCAACGCGTCCCCCGATCTTCCCCAGCAACTCCGGCAAACCAAGCCGCTCCATCCGCGCGGCGAGAGGCGCGGAAGTCCGATCAAAGCGGTGCTGCTCACGGGCGCTGAAATCGATCAGGTCGCGGGCTTACTAAGCCTGCGCGAACGCGAACCCTTTCTGTTATGCGCTACCGCCGTCACGCTCGCCACGCTGGCGGAGAATGTGATGTTCGGCGTAATGGCCCCCGACGTGGTGAAGCGCAAGGCGGTTACTCCGGCAGCGCCGCTCGCTTTTCCAGGAGGATTGCAGGCGCAGCTGTTCACAGTGCCCGGCAAAATGCCGCTCTATCTCGAAGGCGATAAAGTGGAAACTGCGAGCGAGACTGCGGGCAATGTCGGCGTCGAGCTTTACGCCGGCGACGCCCGCATGGTCTATATCCCCGGCGCCGCCGCGGTCACCGCGGCGATGACGGCACGCATGCGAAGCGCCGACCTCGTCTTCTTCGACGGCACTCTTTTTCGCGACGACGAGATGATCACGACCGGAACCGGCGCCAAGACCGGCCGCCGCATGGGGCACATGCCGATCGACGGCGACGGGGGCTCCCTTGCCGCGCTCGAGGGGCTCGCCGGGCGCCGTATGTACGTGCACATCAACAACACCAATCCGATCCTAATCGACGGTTCGCCAGAGCGCGTGCACGTCGAACGCAAGGGGTGGGAGGTTGCCGAAGACGGAATGGAGGTCGTGCTGTGAAGCCGATGACCCCCGCCGACCTCGAGGCGCAACTGCGCGACATCGGCGCGCGGCGCTATCACCGCCTGCACCCGTTCCATGTGTTGCTGCATGGCGGTCAATGTACGAAGGGCCAAGTCCAGGCTTGGGCGCTGAACCGATACTACTACCAGGCGATGATCCCGCTGAAGGACGCGAGTCTCATTGCGCGCTGCAACGAGTCCGCCTTGCGCCGGGAATGGCGGCATCGTCTGGTCGACCATGATGGCGAGGGCGAAGGCGACGGCGGCATCGCGCGTTGGCTCAAGCTGACCGACGGTCTCGGGCTCGACCGCGACTACGTTGTTTCGCTAGCCGGGTTGCTTCCCGCCACGCGATTTGCGGTCGAGGCCTATCTACATTTCGTCCGCGACAAGACACTGCTCGAGGCCATAGCTTCCTCACTCACCGAGTTGTTTTCGCCGCAAATCATCAGCGAGCGGCTCGCCGGGATGCTCAAGAGCTATGACTTCGTGAGTGCCGACACACTCGCTTATTTCTCTGCGCGTCCACCGCTCGCCCAGCGCGACTCCGACTTCGCGCTAGATTACGTCAAGCGCCATGCCAAGACCGCCGATGATCAAAAGGCCGTGCTCAAAGCGCTCGAATTCAAGTGCGACGTGCTATGGGCGATGCTGGATGCACTTTACCATGCCTATGTGGCACCGAAGCACATTCCACCTGGCGCTTTCGTGCCGAAGGGCTGAAGGGCTGAAGTACTTGAGCGATTCTAGCACCGCCATCCCCTCCGAGGCGCGGCCACGGCTGCCGCGCGGGGTGCGGCTCGTTCACAACGAGGCGCAGGGCGGGTGGATCCTGCTCGCGCCTGAGCGGGTCTTCAAGGCCGATGCAATCGCGGCCGAGATCATCAAGCGCTGCACCGGTGAGCTCACTTTCGGCGAGCTCGTGGACGAGCTTGCGAAGAGTTACGCCGCGCCGCGTGAGAAAATTCTCGCCGATGTCGGGACGCTGTTGCGCGGCTTGGCCGACAAAAGGCTGTTGGAACTATGATAAAAGGCCTCGCGGAACCTTTGTCCTGCAGCCTTCTCGGATTGCGCAATGCTGCATAAGCCCCTCGGGCTCCTTGCCGAGCTGACCCATCGCTGTCCGCTGGGCTGCCCCTATTGCTCGAACCCACTCGCGCTTGATGCGGGCAAGGGCGAGCTCGATACCGCGACCTGGTTGCGCGTTTTCCGCGAGGCGGTGGAGCTAGGAATCCTGCAGGTGCATTTGTCCGGCGGCGAGCCAGGTGCGCGGCGCGATCTCGTCGAAATCACCGCCGGAGCCCATGCTGTCGGCCTTTACACTAATCTCATCACCTCCGCCGTTGGGATCACGGACAAGACGCTGACCGCATTGGCTGAGGCCGGGCTCGACCATGTGCAGATCTCGATCCAGGACAGCGACCCTGCGTCCGCGGACCACATCGCGGGCTACGAAGGTGCGTTTGTGAGGAAGGGCGCGCTGGCGGCCGAGGTGGTGCGCCACAAGCTGCCGCTCACGGTGAATGCCGTGGTGCACCGGGCCAATATCGACAGGATCGACGGCATGGTCGATCTCGCGCTCGCGCTTGGCGCAACCCGCATCGAGATCGCGCATGTGCAATATTACGGCTGGGCGCTCAAGAACCGCGCTGCGCTCATGCCCTCCCGCGATCAGGTCGAGCAGGCGGCGAGCGCCGTGGCCGATCTGCGCTCGCGGCATCAGGGTCGGATTGTTATCGACGCCGTAGTGCCCGACTACTATGCGCGCTATCCAAAACCGTGCCTCGGGGGCTGGGCTCGCCGCTCGCTTAACGTGACACCCGCAGGCAAGGTGCTGCCCTGCCATGCCGCGGAGTCGATTACTGGGCTCGAGTTCTGGAACGTGCGCGAGCGATCACTGGCCGAAATCTGGGCGAATTCCCCAGCTTTCAATGCATTCCGCGGTACACGATGGATGAGGGAGCCATGCGTCACCTGCCCACGTCGTGAGCTCGACTTCGGCGGCTGCCGCTGCCAGGCCTTTGCGCTCACGGGTGATGCGAGCGCAACCGATCCGGTGTGCCACCTCGCTCCCGATCACGCAAAAGTCGCCCAGCTCGCGGCCATGGGGACCGACGCTGCTTACGTCTACCGGCACATGTGACGGCGGCTCACCAGACAGTCATAGGTCCAGGACCCCTCTCCTGACGTGTGGTTCGCGGCAGCCTATGCTATCGTGCCTGCCGGAATAAAGCTGCGACAGGAAGTGTTGAGCAGAACGACAGCGCGATCCACCGGAGGATTCCCCATGTCGTTTTATACCTTCGCGTCCTTCACCCGCCGCGATTTCCTAGCCGGCTACACGGCGATTGCTACGGTCGCGCTCACGCTCAACGCCCATGCGCACGCTGCTGCTGGCCCGTTCAAACTTGAACCGCTTCATCACGCGGCCTACGTGACCAACCTCAACAATGCGGTCAAGGATCATTCGGCCGTCGCTTCCATGCCGCTGCAGGATATCCTTGCCAAGCTCGGGGAAATGCCCGAGGCGATCCGCACCGCAGTGCGCAACAACGGCGGCGGGCATGCCAATCACACGATGTTCTGGCAGATCATGGGTCCCGCCAGTGGTCAACCGCAGGGCGATGTCGTTGCAGCCATCACGCGCAACCTCGGCGGGTTGCAGAAGCTGCAGGACGACTTCAACGCCGCTGGGCTGCGCGTATTCGGTTCAGGCTGGGTGTTCATCACCGTCGCGCGCGATGGCAAGCTCGCGCTCGAGACGAAGCCCAATCAGGACACTCCGCTGATGGATGGCAAGCGCGTACTGCTCGGCAATGACGTGTGGGAGCACGCCTATTACCTCACCTACCAGAACCGCCGCGCTGACTACCTCAAAGCGTGGTGGAACGTAGTGAATTGGGCAAAGGTCGGCGAGCGCTACGCCGCGGCCAAGGCCGGCACACTGACGATCTAGGTCGGCCGCAATCGACAGGAGACTCGTTCGATACCTATGTTGATAAAGCAATAAAGCACCACTAACGATCAGTTCAGGGAGGATGATCATGACCCAGTTGCCGCGCCGGTGCGCTGTTATGCTCGCCGGCACTCTCGGTGCCGTCCTTGTGAGCACACCGCCGGCGGCGGCTCAGCAGCAAGCTCCGCTGCCGCCCGGTTCTCCGTTGATCGGACAACCGGATACCGACGCCGCAAAGAGGCTCGCGCCGATCGCGCCGCCGCCGGTGCCGACCGCGGTCGACAAGCTCCCGCTCGACAAGCTCAAGGCGCCGAAAGGGTTCACGATCGAGGTCTATGCGAGCGGCATTGATAACGCGCGCACGCTTCGGCTCGGCGATAAGGGCACGGTGTTCGTCTCGGGCCGTCTCAAGGACAAGGTCTACGCCATTGTCGATAAGGGCGGCACGCGCGAGGTCAAGGTCATCGCCTCCGGGCTTCATCGCCCCAACGGCATGGTTCTACACAAGGGCACGCTCTATATCGCCGAGGTATCCCAGATCTCGAAAATCGAGAACGTCGAAGACAAGCTCGACAACCCGCCGAAGCCGACCGTCATCTTCAGCGACCTGCCGAAGGATGAGGCACACGGTTGGAAATATCTCACCGTCGGGCCCGACGAGAAGCTCTATTTCCAGGTCGGCGCGCCCTGCAACATCTGCATGCCGTCCGAGCGGCACGCGAAGATTTACCGTCTCAATTTGGACGGCAGCGGGTTGGAAGTGGTTGCGACCGGCATTCGCCAGATCGTCGGTATGGACTGGCACCCTGTGTCAAAGCAGCTATACTTCACTGAAAATCAACGGGATTGGCTGTCGGAAGAAATACCGGAAGACAAGCTCAATCGCGTGACGCAGCCGGGCAAGGACAATTTCGGCTTCCCATACTGCCATCAGGGCAACATTCCGGACCAGGAGTTCGGATGGGGCCGCTCCTGCGATGAGTTCACCAAACCAGTGGCATTGCTAGGTCCACATTCGGCGCCGTTGGGGATGCGCTTCTATACCGGCACCATGTTCCCGGCGGCCTATCGCAACCAGATCATCATCGCGCGCCGTGGATCTTGGAACCGCACCACCAAGACCGGGGGTGATCTTGTACTGGTGACGCTCAAACCGGACGGCACCTTCAAGTCGATGCAGCCATTCGTCACCGGCTTCATCCAGAACAACAATTACGTCGGGCGGCCGGTCGATGTGCAAGTCATGAAGGACGGCTCGTTGCTGGTCTCCGACGACTATAACGGCGCGGTCTACCGGGTGAGCTACGGTCCGCAGCGGACGGCGCGTCGCTGATCTTTCCCGACTTCGGGGGCGGCACGCCGCCCTCGACCGCTTCTTCCAGCATCTGTCGAATTCCGAAGCTGACATGCGCAGCCTCGCCATTGGCGTGATTGTCACCGGTTTGGCCGCGCCGACACTCTCGGCGCAGCCGCTCGAGGAGCGGCTGCCGACCTGCCTCGCCTGCCATGGCGAAAGCGGCACCTCGCAAGAGCTCGAAACACCTTCCCTCGGCGCCCAGCATGCGTTCTATGCGACCGTGCAGCTGTTCATGTTCCGCGACAAGCTACGCGTCAGCGAACGGATGAACGAAACAACCGAGGGGCTCAGCGATACCGAACTGCAGAGAGCTGCCGACGTGATCTCAAAATTGCCTCCGCCGCAGCCGGTCTCCGACAACCCCGATGCTACCCGTATGGAAAGAGGGCGCGCCTTGGGCGAAAAGTATCGCTGCAATTTCTGTCACCAACGTAACTACACCGGGCATGAGAACGTGCCGAGGATCGCCGGCCAGCGCGAGGATTATCTGCTCAAGTCGTTGCGCACTTACAAGGACAATTCGCGGTACGGCTACGACGCGCAAATGTCCGAGGTCGTCTACCCGATCAAGGATGAGGAATTCGTCGAACTCGCCTACTTCCTCGCACGGCTGAAGTGAGGCTTTGTCCGCTGCTCCAGCAACGCCGCGAGAGCGACGAGAGTCGCAATCCAAACGCCAACGCTCGTTAGATCGCGCGCCAGCGCGTTCAATGCGCGCCGGCACGTCGCTTCAGGTTGATGCGGATGTTCTTCTCGCGCGTGAAGCTCAACAGTTCCTCGATGCCTTCCTCGCGCCCGGTGCCGGATTGCTTATAGCCGCCGAACGGCGCGCCGAGAAAATGCTTCGACACCTCATTGATCCACACGAAACCCGCCTCGACCGCTGCCGCGGCGCGATGCGCGGTGGCGAGATCGTTGGTCCAGATTGAGCAGGTCAGTCCGTACTCGACCTGATTCACCTGCGCCAACATATTGTCCTCATCGCTCCATTCGAGAACGGAGAGGACTGGGCCGAAGATCTCTTCCTTGGCAATGCGCATGTCCATGGTCACGTCGGCGAACACGGTCGGCTCGACATAGAAGCCCTTGGCGAGATGCGGGTCGCTCAGCCGTTTGCCGCCGGTGAGAAGCCGGGCGCCCTCCTCTTTGCCGGCCTCGATATAAGCGGTTGGGACGGAGCGGCTGAGACCTCGCCGCGGATGCAACTGCGACCATTTGACATCTCCAAGGCAGGAGTAGAGCACTCAGGACGCTTTGATGTCGTCGAGGCCGCCGAGTTGGCCGATCAGCGCGTTGGCGCCGATTGCTATCACGAACAGGATGATCAACAGCGCGTACATCTGCGGCATGTTGAAGATGCTGTAGGCCTGAATCACCAAAAATCCAATCCCGCGATTGGACAGCTTCGTCTCGGCCAGTAATGTGCCGATCAGCGCCACGCCGAGGCCGAGGCGTACGCCGTTCATCACCGGGTGGCGCATGGCAGGAAGGTAGATCTTGGTGACCATCTGCCAGGTGTTAGCGCGAAAGCTCCTCCCGACGCGGATAAGCACCTTGTCGATCTCGCGCATACCCCCGGCGATGTTGAGCGCGACCGGAAAGAAGCACGAGATCGCGCCCATCGCCACCTTGGATCCGGGCCCAACGCCGAACCACATGATCATGATTGGAAAAAAGATGATCTTGGGGCACGGACCGAGGTAGTAAAGATAGGCTTCGTAGGCGCGCGACAGCAATCGGCTGCCGCCGAGCAAAAGTCCAACCGCAAGGCCGCTCAAGCCGCCGATTACCATCGCGATAGCGATTTCGTACGCGGTCGTGCCGAGATGAAAGTAGAAGGTCGGATCGCTCAGTATCGCATAAAGCGCGCTGCCGATGGTGAGGAGCGAAGGCACGACGTCGCGGTAGAGCCATCCCGATGCCGAGATGGCTTGCCAAATCACCCCAAGACCCAAGATGATCGCGGCTCGTAGCGCGGTCACTGGGCGTAGCGGCAGCGCCCATGATCTCGCCGCAGGCAGGCTCAACCCACGGGTCTCAACCATCGCTCGAGCCTCTCTGTGAAGAGAAACACGCCAATACTAACGAGGATTACGAAGCAGATCGCAGCATAGGTTCCGGCAAGATCGTACCGCTCGGCAAGCTCGTTAATAAGCTGCCCAAGGCCGCCGAAATTGATCAGAAATTCGACTCCCACGATGTTGATCAGTGCGAAGATCAAACCGAGCCGGAGTCCAACGAAGATAGTTGGCAGCGCGGCGGGAAACAGGATCTTCCAGAATTGCTGCGACCTGGTCAAATTGAAGCTTTTGCCGACGTTGATCAGCACGCGCCGCGTGGCCAACAGGCCTTCCAGCGTCTTGAGGATGACGGGTGCGAGTCCGGCGGTGAAGCCCATCATCACGATAGTCAGGGCGCTCCGGCCGAAGACCACGAGATAGAGCGGATACATCAGAACGAGTGGCGCCGCCGCGATCGCCGCGACCCAGGTCTCGGTCGCAAGCCGCAGCAAATGATAACGGTGGAGCACGACCCCGCCCGCGACGCCGACAATCGCCACAAGGATGCTGGCGGAGAAAGCCTCACCGGCGGTGAGCAGGAAACGCTGAAGCACGTGCTCCTCGATGACTACGCGCGGAAAGGCGGCGATGATGTCGGAAGGCATCGGCACGATGAAGCGGTTGATGATGCCGCCGCGAATGAGTAGCTCGAGCAATGCCACGAAGACAAACAACGAGCCGATGCCGAGTGCGGCCGGAAGAAATCTGTCCTTGGCGCCACTCGCGGTCATCGCCTCTCGCCTTCGCGCAGCTTACCCATCTCCTCGTCACTCAGCCCGCGGCTTGCCTCCTCGCGCAGGTCACTCCAGATCTGGGCCACGTATCGCCCGAACGCCTCGCTCGAGACGATCTCGGAGCTGCGCGGGCGCGGCAGCGCGATTTCTACCACGCGCTTAACCTGGCCCGGACGATAGGTCATCACTACGATACGGTCGGATAGCTGCACCGCCTCGGTGATGTTGTGGGTAATGAGAAGGGTGGTTTGCCTCAACTGCTGCTGGATCTGCAGCACCTTATCGCCCAGAAGCAGCCGCGTCTGCCCGTCCAGCGCGGCGAATGGTTCGTCCATCAGCAGGATCTTTGGTTGCGCCGCCAGCGTGCGCGCCATCGACACGCGCTGCCGCATACCCCCCGACAGCTCGGCGGGATACCGCCGCTCGAAGCCGTCGAGCCCGACGAGCTTGACGAACTGGCGCGCCCGCTCGTAGCGCTCGGCTCTCGGCAGGCCCGCGATTTCCAACGGGAAGGCGACGTTGTCGATCACGTTGCGCCAAGGGAAGGTCGATTCCTCCTGGAAGATCATGCCGATCGCAGGATGCGGCCCGCGCACTGGTTCGCCCGCGACCGTAACCGTGCCCTCATACCCGTCGAGCAAGCCGCCGATCACGTTAAATAACGTCGACTTGCCGCAGCCCGAGGGACCAATCACGCCGACGAACTCGCCCGGCGCGACGCTGAGCGAAACGTGGTCGACCGCGGTGAGGACGCCATCCGGAGTTTCGAACCGCTTGACGACGTCCTCGACGACAAGAATGGCATCGGCGGCCCCGATTTTCGGCTCACCTGCGTCAACACACTCAGACTGCACGGCAGCCATTTCCTATTCGGCCCTCATGCTAACGCGCTTCAGCGGTTTGCGCGGTCGAGTCCCGCCTATAGCACGTCCCAACAGCCGTTCCTGGCAGCGCCGCATACGTGCGGCGCTGAGCCTCATCCCTCGTGTGCCTGGAAGGGGCGGCTGGCGCGCCGACACCAATTCTCCCAAGCACGATTGATCCCGTAGGATCCGGTGCGGCCGCAAACCTTGTCCACCTCGCCGGCGGTCAGAAACGTGATCTCGCCAATGTCCATCGCCTGCTTTTGCAGCCGCGCATTGACCTCCAGGTAGACTGAAATATAGACGGCTTGCCGGATGTCCTTGCCGGCCACAGTTGCACCGTGACCGCGCATGAGCGCGGTGACGCCTGCGCCGATGCGCTTGGCGAGGTCGCGGCCCATCTCCATGTTCTCGACCAGCAGGGCCGTATCTCCGAAACGGTCGTGCGAGTCCCAGACCGGCACTTCGTGCCCGATCGATGCGCCCATGTGAAAAATCGGCTTGATCTTGTTGCCGGTCACTCCGAAGGGAATGACGCTTTCGCTATGATTGTGCACCACCGACATGATGTCCGGCCGCGCCTCGTAGAGCGCGCCGTGGATGAATCGCTCGAGATAAGGCGCGCGGCCGCGCGGATCGACCGGCGTGCCGTCGAGCGTAAACTCCAGGATGTCCCCGCTCTCGATGCAATCCGGCGCGCGTGAACACGACAGCAGGTACCGCTGCGGATTGTCCGGATGCCGCACGCTGATGTGGCCGAAGGAATCCACCACCCCTTCGCGGGCGAGAATGCGGTTTGCGGTGACGAGCTCTTCGATCAGGTGGTCCAGCCTGGGCATCGGTTTCTCCCCCACGCGCTGCGGTTCATCCGGCAACGTACATGCCGGTGCGAAATGGGGTCAATTCGGCCCCATCGCTCGCAATCTCGGCTGGCGGTGCTCCCTATTGAACTTTTCACGAACCTCGCTAAAGCACTTGTCTCCTTAGCGCACGGGCGAGCCATGGCGGAAAATCCGGTTCCGGTCTGCGCCACCGCCGACGTTCCGTCGGGCGGCGTCAAGAGCTTCGATGTGGGCGACGAGCGCATCGCCATCTACAACATCGAAGGGACGTTCTATGCTACCGAGGCATATTGCACCCATGCCATGGCCGACCTCGGTGACGGCATTCTGGAAGGCGACGTCATCGAGTGCAGCCTGCATTTCGGCGCGTTTCACGTCCCCAGCGGCAAAGTCGTGCAGCCGCCCTGCGAGACCGATCTCAGAACGTTCCGGACCGAGGTGAAGGACGGGCAGGTCTATGTTGACCTGTCGGCACCGGCTGCAACCGGCTCGGGTGATTGAGCCGCGCTCGTGTCTGCGCTCATGCGACGCTTGGACCTTTTCGGTTTCGGCTCGCGCGGCGGCCCCATCAGAACCGGCTGGAACAGCACCGCCGCCGCCATGGTGGTGACGAGCGCCAACGCCATCAACTTCCCCATGCTCGAAGTGCCGGGATGGCTCGACAGCCACAAGCTGCCGAAGGCGGTGGCGGTCGTGAGCGCGCTGAACATGACGGCGCGCGTCAGACTCGACTGGAGAAGATCGGTTTGGCCCGCCCGCCAGGCCATGATGTAGTAGATCTTGAACGCGACGCCGACGCCGAGCAGCAGCGGTAACGCAATAATGTTCGCGAAGTTGAGCTTCATGCCGAACAGGACCATCAGCTCCATGGTCACCACGCCTGCCACCAACAGTGGAATGATGGTGAGAAGGACATCGCCGAAGCGGCGCAACACGATCCAGAGCAAAACTATGATCGAGCCAAGCGCCCAAAAGCCCGCCTCGTAGAACGCCCGGACCACGGTACGGCCGGACTCGAGAATTGCGATCGGGCCGCCGGTCGCATTCGGTTCGACCGCCTGCACCGCGCGGGCGAATTGGCGCAATATTTCGTTATCGGTGGGATCGCCCTTGGGTAGGATTTCGACTTTATACCGACCGTCTTGCGTGACCCACTCGCGCGCGATCTCGGGGGGTAGGGTCTCGAGCGTGACCGAGTGCGCCTGCAAGTAATTCCGCAGCTCGTCAAGCGCTGTGTTGAGCGAGGGGATCATGGCGGCTTGCGCACGCGCTCGTAAGGCTTCATCGCCGCTCGCGAGCTTTCCAAGGTCCTCTCCCAGTCGCTTGGCGGCGGCGGCACCACGTCCGGTTTGGGTGCCCGCCGGTTGCTTCAAAGCGTCGACGGCAGACTTCAGAGCGGCGACGTTGTCGGCATCCGTCGGGGGCTTCTTGTTGGGGTCAGGTCGCAGCACCGGATCGAGCACGCTCGCGAGCTGGCGGATGGCGGCGAGCTTCGGCTGCTGGTCATCGGGAATGAAACTATCGATCGTTTTTACGCTTGCGACCTCGGGCACCTTCGAGAGCTTCTGCACATCCGTATTGGCGGCTTCCTTGTTCGGAGCCAGCACATAAATCGAACTCGCCCCGATGTTCGGATCGCTCCTTAGCTCCAGAAAAGTCGCAACCGACTCGACCTTTGCGCTTCGCAGATTGAGCGGATTGAAGTCGAACTGCAGCCAATAGAGCAGTGGGAGACCGGCGGCAACAACGAGCCCGGTGCCGACGATAACGGGGATGCGGTGGCGCTCCATGAATCGATCGACCGGCGCCAGGCTTTTGAAACCCATCTCTTCCGGTTCGCCCGGCGGCCGCAAGACGGTGAGCAACGCCGGAATGACGGTGATGCTAGTAAGAAAGGCGATGATCATGCCGAGGCCGGCCAGCAGGCCGAGTTCAGAGAGCCCTTTGTAGTCGGTCGGAAGGAACGAGAGAAAGCCGGCGGCGGTTGCCGCCGCGGCAAGCGTCAGCGGCGCCCCCACGTGTCTTGCGGTATTGACCAGCGCCTCGTGGAGATTGTCGACCTCGTGACGTTCGGCACGATAGCGCACGCTGAACTGAATGCCGAAGTCGACACCAAGTCCGATGAACAGGACAGCGAAAGCCACCGAAATCAGGTTGAGCGCGCCGACGATTGCCAAACCAATCGCGGCGGTGATGGACAGGCCGACCAACAGACTAATGGCAACCGCCAAGATGATGCCAAAGGACCGCAAGGCGAGCCATAGAATCGTCAACACTACGACGATGGTCACGGCGGTATTGACAAACGCGCCCTCTTCCAAAGTGGCATATTCCTCATCCGCGATCGCGACCGGTCCAGTCAGGCGTACTCTCGCGCCGTATTTCGTGCCAATATCCAACTCCGCCGCGGCGTCGCGGATGGCGTCAGTCGCGACCTTGCCCGGCATGAGTGCGGCGTAGTCGAGCACAGGCCGAAACTCGACGAAGCGGCGCTGCTCGTCCGGATTGGTGGGTCGGCCGTTGAGCATGGCGCGCCAGGAGAAGCTCGCCGGACGTCCCGCGATGACCTCATCGAGGGTGTCCGAAACCATATTCAAAGTGCCGGACAGATCGTCGAGCGTGTACTGGTTCATGCGCGCGCCGATCAACCCATAGTTGAGCGCAGTCGTCAGGCCGCGCAGATTGGAATCCTGCGCCAACGTTTGGATCAGCGGCTTGGCTTCGCCGAGCTTCTTGGTGAGTCCTACCACCTCCTCAGTGGGCAAAAACAACAGCCCGTTCTTCGCGAAGAACGGCCCTCCACCCGCCTCCAGAATGGAGTGGAAATGATCCTTCTGGGGAGCCAATTTCTGGATCAGCGCCGCCGTGACCTGCGTCGCCAATTCCGAGGTTGGAGCATCGATGACCGCCAGGATGGTTTCTTCTTTGGGCGGAAAAGATTTTTCGAACGCCACCTCTCGCTGCCGCCATGGCAGTTCCTTTGAAATCAGCTTGTTTACGTCGGCATCAATCGCGAAATGGCCGGCCGCGTATATACCTGTGACAACGCCCAAAAGCGCCGCGACCCCTATGATTTGCGCCGCATAGCGAGTGCAATAATCGACAATGGTGACGATCGCCCGCTGCAGCATGCTTAGGTCCTGAAAGCTATCGGATCCGCCCGGCCAGGGAGGTGGGCCAGTATGGCGCGCGGAATAACAGGCATTTCAGTACGTTGACAACGACTAAAGGTTGCAGGGGAACACTGCCAGAACAGCGGTTAAGCGGTTAACCCAAAAGTGGCCATCAAGTTCGATGGGGGAGCGCCCTCGTCTGCAAATTCATAATAATTTGGGCTGTGCCTGCGCGAACCGATGTGGGAAAATGGCGGAATCATGGTTCTCCCGCCGATCCCCCCTGCCGCACAGATGCACCCTCCTCAACCGGCTCACGGTCCCAACCGCGCCAGTCCGGAGGCCGTGCGCACAGGTGCTCGAGCGTCTCGCCAACGGGACCCGTCCCTGGACAGCCCTGCTGACCAAAAGCAGCCCCGCCGGACTCTAAAAGTTATGCTTGCACAACCGAGGGGATTCTGCGCCGGCGTGGTGCGCGCGATCGAGATCGTCGAGCGCGCGCTGGAGAAATACGGGCCACCGGTCTATGTGCGCCATGAGATCGTGCATAACAAATTCGTGGTCGATAGCCTCAAGGCCAAGGGCGCCATTTTCGTCGAGGAACTCTCGGAGGTGCCGCAGGGCGCCGTCACTATTTTCAGCGCACACGGCGTCGCGAAGAGCGTGGTGAGAGAAGCGGCGGGACGTCAGCTGCCGGTGCTGGACGCGACCTGCCCCTTGGTCACGAAGGTCCATAACCAGGGCAAGCGCTACGTCGCTCAAGGCCGCGTGCTCATTCTCGTCGGCCATGCCGGCCATCCCGAGGTCGAAGGCACGCTCGGCCAAATCGACGGTCCCGTGGTGCTGGTGCAGAGTGAACAAGACGTCGCGGCGCTCGATATTTCGCCCGATACGCCCGTTGCCTATGTCACGCAGACTACGCTGAGCGTCGACGACACGCGTGGCATCATTGCCGCGCTTGAACGTCGCTACCGCAACATAGTCGGGCCAGAGATCAGAGACATCTGCTACGCCACACAGAACCGCCAGTCGGCGGTGCGGGAACTTAGTCATCACGTCGATGTGATTCTCGTCGTCGGCGCCAAGAATAGTTCCAACTCCAATCGGCTACGCGAGATCGGCGCCGAGGCCGGCATTCCGAGCTATCTTATCGCCGACGGCAGCGAGCTCGCGCCGGCGTGGGTTAAGGATGCGCAAACCATCGGTATTACCGCTGGCGCTTCCGCGCCAGAGGTGCTGGTGGAGGACGTCATCAACACGTTACGGAACCTGGGCGATGTGGAAGTTTCGACACTGCCCGGCCGCGAAGAGCATATCGAGTTTAGGCTACCTCGCGAACTTGTGACGAGCTGAGGCGTTGATCAAACCGTTAAGGCGACAAACAGGAAGATACAAAGAATGCGACTACCGTTTTTCAAAGAAATGCGCATTGGCGCCTACATCCTCAAGCAGAAGCTCTCGGGACGCAAACGTTATCCGCTCGTCCTCATGTTGGAGCCGCTGTTTCGTTGCAATCTGGCTTGCGTCGGTTGCGGCAAGATCGACTATCCCGATCCAATTCTCAATCGGCGGCTCACCGTCAAAGAGTGCCTCGATGCCGCTGACGAGTGCGGCGCGCCTATGGTGGCCATCCCCGGCGGCGAGCCACTGATCCACCGCGAGATCGGCGACATTGTCAGGGGTCTCGTCGCCAAGAAGAAGTTCGTTTCGCTCTGCACGAACGCGCTGCTGCTGGAGAAGAAGCTGCATTTGTTTGAGCCCTCGCCTTACCTCTTCTTCTCGATCCATCTCGATGGGCTGCGTGAGCACCACGACAAGTCGGTCTGTCAGCCGGGCGTATTCGACCGCGCCGTGTCTGCGATCAAGGCCGCGAAGGCCAAGGGCTTCGCCGTCAACGTCAACGCCACGATCTTTGACGGCCACCCGGCTGCAGACGTCGCGGCTTTCCTTGATTACTGCAAGGAGCTCGGCGTCGGCGTGTCGATCTCGCCGGGTTACGCGTACGAGCGCGCGCCGGACCAGGAACACTTCCTCAGCCGCAGAAAGACCAAGGAACTGTTCCGGAAGATCTTCAGCATGGGCAAGGGTAAGAAATGGAATTTCATCCACTCGAACCTCTATCTCGACTTTCTCGCTGGAAACCAGACCTATCACTGCACGCCCTGGGGCATGCCCACCCGCAACATCTTCGGTTGGCAGAAACCCTGTTACCTGCTCGGCGAAGGCTATGCCAAGACGTTCCGTGAATTGATGGACAACACCGACTGGGACTCCTACGGCACCGGCCAATACGAAAAGTGCGCCAACTGCATGGCCCATTGCGGCTATGAGCCGACGGCGGCCGAAGCGACGATGTCGCAGCCATGGCAGGCGCTAAAGGTCGCCGTGTTCGGTCCGCGGACGCAAGGACCGATGGCGCCGGAAATTCCACTCGACCGGCAGCGCCCCGCCGAATTCGTGTTCTCGCGCCATGTCGAGCAGGAACTTGCGGCGATCCGGGAGGCCGAGAAGCGCTTACCGCTCGAAGCGGCAGAGTGACGGATTTACTGGGACAGGTCACATGCCGTACGGCACTGAACGCGCATTGCTGTTTTTGAGATCGCGATAGCGCGCGAGCGCCCACAGCGGGAAGAACTTAGAGTAACCGTGGTAACGAAGATAGAACACGCGCGGGAAGCCGGTCGCGGTGTAGCGCGGTTCGTTCCAGAGGCCATCGTCGCCCTGCGTGCGTAAGAGATAGTCGATCCCGCGCATGACGGCGGGATGACCGTTCTCTCCGGCCGCCATCAGGCCGAGCAGCGCCCAAGCCGTTTGCGAGGCCGTGCTCGGTGCGCTCTCGTGCCCGCGGTATTCGAGCCGGTAGCTCGTGCCGTCTTCGCCCCAGCCGCCATCGGAATTTTGGATCTTGACGAGCCACGCCGCCGCCCGACGAAATTCGGGCGAAGTGTGGTCGACGCCAACAGCGTTCAGCGCACACAGCACCGACCAAGTTCCGTAGATATAATTCATGCCCCAGCGGCCATACCAACTTCCCTCCTCTGTCTGCGCGCGACGCAAATAATCGAGCGCACGTGCTAAGGCCGCGCTGTTCAGCGCGGATTCGTCGATCTGTGCCAGCATCGAAACACAGCGCGCCGTGACATCCTCGGTCGGAGGATCGAGCAAGGCGCCGTGATCGGCGAAGGAGATGTTGTTGAGGTAGTAGTACTCGTTATCGGCATCGAACGCGCCCCAAGCGCCATTGTTGCTTTGCATCCCCAAAACCCATTCGTGCGCCGCGGCAATCGACGCACGGAAGTCATCCTGTGAATTCAAACGCTGCGCGCGGTCCATCGCCATCACCACCACGGCCGTATCGTCGACGTCCGGATAATGCGGATTGGCGTACTGAAAAGCCCAGCCGCCGGGCCGCACAGCGGGCCGCCGCGCAATCCAATCCCCTTTGACATCGAGGATCTGCTTTCCGGCCAACCACCCGAGGCCTTTGCGGGCATGCGTTACGGCTTGATCGCCACCGACCTCGAGTAAGGTGTGACAGATGAGCGCGGTATCCCAAACCGGCGAGACGCAAGGCTGGCAATAAGCTTCATGCTGATGTACGGCGAGAAGCTTCTCGATGGATCGGCGCGCGATCGCCCGCTGCGGATGATGCTCCGCATAACCGAGCGCATCGAACATCATGACGCTATTCGCCATGGCCGGAAAAATCGCGCCCAAGCCATGCTCGCCATTGAGACGCTCGGTGACCCACGACACTGCGCACTGCATCGCGCGCTGACGCAACGACCTCGGGAACCGCGGCGCAGCGAAACGCAGTAACGCATCGACCCCGCGGAAGAACCAAAACCACGCCGCCTTCTGCTGCGGGGCTCTCGGCACCAGCCCAATAGTTTGTGGCCGCTCCACAAAGAGTTCATCGATCGCAACACCCTTGGGGTTGCGCGCCCCTGGTTGAAGCGCCATCAACACTAAAAGCGGCACGATGACCGTGCGGCTCCAATACGAGACCTTGTCGAGATGGAAGGGAAACCACTTCGGCAGCAGCATGATCTCGACCGGCATCACGGGAACGGCGCGCCAGTCGATGAAACCGAACAGCGCCAGCATCACCCGCGTGAACACGTTCGCGCGTGATGCGCCGCCTCGGGCGCGAATCGCCGCCCGCGCGCGCACCATGTGCGGAACGTCGGGGGAGTCCCCGATCATCTTGAGCGCGAAATAGGCTTTCACGCTGGCGCTCATGTCGAAGGCGCCCTCGTGGAATAATGGCCAACCGCCGTGCTCGCCTTGCACCCGGCGCAAGTACGCCGCGATCTTGGCCTCGAGCACGTTGTCTACAAACTCGGCCAAGTAGTGCCGCAGCAAGATGTATTCCGCCGGGATGGTCGCATCCGCCTCCAGTTCGAACACCCAATGTCCATCCCGCTGCTGCAGAGCGAACAGGCCGCGGCTCGCAGCCTCGATGCTTTGGTCGACCGCGGATGGGGAGGATTTCGGCTCGACGCGGTTCATTGACGTGCCAAATTAGGATCGGGCCACGAGATCGGCTGCCCGATTGCCTGATCGGATCGCCCCTTCGATAGTCGCCGGCAAGCCGGTGTTCGTCCAATCTCCAGCGAGCCGCAAATTTCTCCAAGCTGTCGTCGCAGCGGGGCGCTTGGCATTCTGCCCGGGTGTCGCGGCAAAAGTGGCACGGCGCTCACGCACGATCTGCCATGGCGGCAGCGCCGTGGAAAGATCGGCCACAGCCGCCACTTCCCGCCACAATTGCTTGGCCAGTGTCTCGCGCGGGGTGTCGAGCAGGCGATCGGCAGCGCTGATCGTCACCGACAATCGGCCGGGGAATGTAAAGAGCCATTCGATAGTCCCGTTCACGATTCCAGTAATGGGCGCAAGCTCCACTGGCGGGTCGAAACGAAAATGTGCGTTAACGATGGCACGGAACTGCGCCGGGGTTGTGAGGTCGGGCACGAGAGCCGCCGCCATGCTAGGCGGTACTGCGAGGATTACGTCAGCATCGCCGGTCGCTACCTTGTCCTCCCCAAAGTCCAGCGTTGTGACCTTATCGTGCGCAAGGCCGAGCGCGCGCAGCCGATGTCCAAATACGACCTTCGCCTTGTGCTGGCTTAGAAAATGCAGCGCCGGCGCGACGAAGACTTCGCCTAGCCCATCGTGGGCGATCAGCGGCCGACAGGCTTTGCCTCCCGCCACCAATGTTTCTCGAAGGATCGCGCCGGCGAGGCATGCGCTTGCCTCTTTCGGTTCGATGTTGAGCGCGGCGAGCCAGAGTGGCCGCGCGAAGCGCTGGTACAGCGTGCCCGTGCATTTCACCGCGGCGCAAACGGTTTTTGTAGGCGAGGGATAGAGCAGGCGCGCAAACTGCAAATAATCGCTGGCGCTCGTGCCTGGCACGCGCCGGCTGCGATCGAAGATCCACCACGGCAGGCGTCCCGCATTCAGCCGCAAAGTCCATCGCTCGCCATTAGCCAGATCCATGAACGCGAACTCAGCCGTCGGCGGGCCCGCAAGGCCTCCAGCGGCGCCGATCGTCTCGAGATAAGCGAGCGCGGCATGGTTGCCGGAAAGCAAAAGATGATTGCCATTGTCGATCACCATATCGAGCAGCGGGTCATGGTAGGACCGGCAGCGGCCTCCCGCCGCGCCGGCGGCCTCGTGCACGACGACGGCGACGCCGCGCGCGGCAAGACGCACAGCGGCGGCAAGCCCCGACAACCCCGCTCCGATGACGTGAACCGCGCGCGGCATCAGATGAACGCGTGGCGCATGATGATCCACAGCAACCGCGCCCGCGGCAGCCGAATTGGACGGCGCGGAGGCGACCAGCCGCGCGCGACCAGCTTATCGAGGATCAGGCGATAGGCCTTCCCCATGATCCGCGGGGCGCGCACGCACCGGCGGGGATTTCGCGCCATGATTTTGTCTGCTTGGGCGAAATGCCCGCGCGCAAGCTCAACCAGGCAGGCACAAGCGTTCCCGACCATCGGGCACGCAAGCACGGTCGGCGGATCGGTTGAGACGATACCGGCCGCGCGCAACGCCTGTGCGGGGAGATAGAGACGTCCGAGCGCCGCGTCCTCGTCGAGATCGCGCAGTATATTGGTGAGCTGCAATGCCCGCCCCAAATGATGGGCAAGCGCAATCCCATCTTGTTCCTGCATCCCGAATACGCGGACTGACAAGCGGCCGACCGCGCTCGCGACGCGGTTGCAGTAGATGTCGAGCGTGGCATTGTCTGGCGCCCGAATGTCTTCGATCGCGTCCATTTCCATTCCATCGATGATGGCATGGAAGTCCTCGCGGCGCAGGCGAAAGTCGCGTACCGGCGCGACGAGCCCGCGCGTGCGCGCAACCGGCTTGCCCGCATAGAGCGCATCGATATCGGCGCGCCAACGCTGAAGCTCCTGGCACCGTTCAGGACGAGGACCGCGCGAATCCGCGATGTCGTCGACTTGTCGGCAAAAGGAATAGATTTCGAACATGGCCGTGCGCTGCGCGCGGGGCAATATCCGCATTGCATTGTAGAACGAGCTCCCCGACGCCCGTTTCGCCGCAGCCACATCTGAAACTTCTGCCAATGCCAACTTTTCACGCATCCTGCGTTGTGTGGCCGGTTGCCAAGGCTCGGCCGACGCGTCGGGTTGCACCCCATAATAGGCCGAGGACGCCGAAGCCTGCGACGCCGGCTTTGCCGAGATGGACGCGCTCGCTCAATGGATCGCGCCGGCTCAGCAACCGCACCAGTTGCTCGGCAAATGTCTGGATGACCGAAATCTCTAGAGCAAGCCGCGTGTCCTCGATTCTGGCAGAAAACGGCTTGCTCTCGCGCAAAAGCGCGCGGGTCCGCGTCGCCAGCCGACGGATGCATGCGAGCAGGCCGGCAGACGCATGCTCGCCACCCAGGTCGGCCACACTGGTGCCGGTATCGGCAAGAACGTCCAGCGGAATATAAACCCTATCGAGGTTGCGGTAATCCTTTCCGCAGTCCTGCAAGTGATTGATGATCTGCAATGCCGCGCAGAGCGCATCGTTAGCTGGCCAAGTAACGCGGCTCTCACCATGGACGTCGAGGACGAAACGACCGACCGGCATGGCGGAATACGTGCAGTAGCCGATGAGATCATCCCAGTCGCGGTAGCGCAGTTTCGTTACATCCATCCGAAATGCGGCGAGTAAATCTTGCGCGTGACGGGGCGAGAGTTGACGTGCCGCAAGTTGCGAGCGCAGCGCGACGCCGACTGGATCGTCGTTCGTTCTGCCCAACAAGGTTGCCTCCAGTCGATCGATCAGCGTGAGCTTTTCCACAGGCTGCAGTCCGGAGTGATCGGCGATGTCATCGGCAGTCCGCACGAATTCGTAGAAGGCGAGAATGGGCGCTCGATGACGCGGGTGAATCAAGCGCGAGGCCACAGGGAAATTCTCGTCCCGGTGACCCTTGCCCGAACGTGCGTCGGCGGGAGTAATCATCACCGTTCCGAGACGTTGGCCTGCAGGCGCCCCTTCCAGTTTCCGCCCTGTCCTCGCATATATTGGCGGGCGGAATCGAGCGTGAAGACAATATATTCGAGGGCAATCGCCGGTAGCGCGAGGCCCCACAAGGGCGAGAGCCGGTAAAGTCGCAGCGTCGGTTGAAAGGCGACAAACATCAGACCCCAGGCCGCGACTGCAATCACCCGCGCGGTCCCGCTGCCGAAAATCGCGACGAGCGGAGGGGCAAGATAACTCAATGCCATCGCCGCCACGGTTCCCGCGAGAACGAGAGGCGAATAGGAGAGTTGCGCATAGGCCGAGCGCACCACCATGCGACGTATATCGGCGACAGCCGGGTAGCGGCGGATGCTGCGCACGCGCTCGGTCAGTCCAAGCCAAATCGGTCCATGGGCCTTGAGCGTCCTCGCCAAGGCGCAGTCATCGATGAGCGCGCCGCGGATCGCCTCAATGCCGCCAGCCTTGCGCAGAACATCGGGCCGCACCAACATGCAGCCACCGGCAGCCGCCGCGAGAGACCTCTGTCTTCGATTAACCCAAACGAATGGATAGAGCATCTGGAAGAAGAAGACGAACGCCGGAATGGCGAGACGCTCGGCGAAGCTTTCACAGTGAAGCTTCACCATGAGCGATGCGAGCACGAGCGCGTTGCGCTCGGCGTGCGCAACTAGGCGGCTCACCGAATCGGGCGCGTGCACGATGTCGGCGTCGGTGAGCAGCACATAGGCCGGCGCCTGCGGTAGGGTAGCTGCGACATCGATCCCTTGCTTGATCGCCCAGAGCTTGCCTGTCCAACCCGCGGGCAAGCCGCGGCTTCTCACCACGCGCAGGTGCTCATCGCGATGCGCCACCCGGCCAGCAATGTCGGCCGTGCCATCGCTGCTATCATCGTCCACCAAGATGACGGTCCAGGGGCCTTGATAATCCTGCGCGAGCAGCGATTCGATGCTCTCACCGATGCAGTCCGCCTCGTTGCGGGCAGGCACCACGGCCGCGACCGGCGGCCATGCTGATGGCTCCGCCGCCGCCCAATCATCGCGTTCACTGCAGCGCCAAAAGGCGCCGCGGGCCAATATGAGATAGAGCCAGACCGCAAGGGCCATCAAAGCGATCATTATCACGCGAGTAAAGCCTCCGCTCTGGCTCTGGGCTGGCCTGCACCGATCCGCGCCCCAATGGCACGCGGTTCGGCAAAAAAACAGTGCAACATATTCAATGAACCGCGATAGGAAAAGTTGGACGGTCGGGCAGCCCTTGCTAGATTATGGCCCAGCGCGCTCTGCCTGACGGGTAACCGGCGGGCGCTGACCACTTAGCAGGCGTTCGAACGCAAAGATCGTAAGTCTCGTCTTGCCGTACGCGCTGTGGGGGGCGGAACGCATGGCCAGCGTCGATCCTGTGAAGAAGAGGGGCGTTGACGCCGACGTGGTGTTTCAGGACCGACTCGGCGAGGTCGCCCGGGACACGGAAGCGCTGCTCGAGCGCCTGCTCGGCTCGAGTCCGATCGATGATGAACGGGCACGCCCAGCGCGGCTGCTCGAGGCGATGCGCTATGCGAGCCTCGGCGGCGGCAAGCGCTTGCGGCCATTCCTGGTGGTGGAATCCGCCGCACTGTTTCATGTTTCGCGACCAAGCTCGCTGCTGGTGGGCGCGGCGGTGGAATGCGTGCATTGCTACTCGCTGATTCACGACGATCTGCCCGCCATGGATAACGATGATCTGCGACGCGGCCGTCCAACCGCACACAAGGCGTTCGACGAAGCGACCGCTATTTTGGCAGGTGACGGCCTTCTCACGTTTGCCTTCGACATTCTTGCGCGCCCCGAGACGCATGGTGATGCCGAGGTGAGGCTCGAGCTCGTCTCGGCGCTGGCGCGCGCGGCCGGGTTAGGCGGTATGGTCGGCGGACAAATGCTTGACCTCGCGGCCGAAGGACGATTCGATGCTTCTGCGCCCGACCTCGGCGAGCAGGACGTCAAGACCTTGCAGGCTATGAAAACGGGCGCGCTGCTGCGCTTTGCGTGTGTCGCCGGTTCGATTTTGGGGAAGGCAGATCGAACCGAGAGGGCGGCGCTCGAGCGCTATGGTTCGGCGCTCGGCGAGGCGTTCCAGATCGCCGATGACATTCTTGACGTCGAAGGCGATCCGGCGACGGTCGGCAAAGCAACTGGCAAGGACGCGGCCGCCCACAAGGCGACACTTGTCGGCGTGCTCGGACCCGCAGCCGCTCGGCGGCGCCTGGAAAGTCTGGTCAGCGCAGCGCAGGCCGC
>DATFQX010000005.1:0-63481 GCA_035263865.1 Xanthobacteraceae bacterium | reverse complement strand
CTTGGGCCATCGGTCGATTGCCTCGACCGTGCGCTACACCGCCCTCGCGCCGGATCGATTCAAGCACTTCTGGCGGGACTGAGGAGGGCGCTACGCGACCCCCCCCACCCCCTAACTAATAGGAGGTGGTCGTCAGATGATTCTTCTACCGTTCTTTCCCCTTCCCGTGCGGTGACATAGCCCTATGATCTGTAGCAGTGCTGGACTAGCGCGAGGGGCAGACATGAGCAATGGCAAGCGGTGGCAAGAGATGACGCCGGACGAACAGGCGGACGAGATACGGAGTATTAGGGGGAACCTAGGTACCATACCCACAGCGATGGAACGCCTAATGGGTAGCCTGGAACATATTTCTCATCGCCTGGATGAGGTCGCCGTTGCGGTAGAGGTCATCGAGCAGAAGCTGGACGATTTGATAACCGCCCCCGGCGCCCAGCGCGACGGCGTCGATTAGGTCAAAACGGACATCGTGTCCGTTTTTAAAATGCAACCACCTTTTAGGACTTGGGGGTGCCCTCGACCTTGCCCCCGCCATTTAGGAGCTACAGCGGCATTCCAGCGCCGCGCTGCGGGAAGTGGTCCGCTGTACAGGTGACGCGATTATTGGAGGCGGCTACCGTCCCTTTCGATGCAGAAGGCGGCGTCCCAGGAAGACCCTTGGATGATTACGGCGTCGGAAGGGGGCGTTCCGCTTGGGCATGAGCGCGCACTAGGCGCAATCGCGCTAGACCCCCCACCCCCCAAAAATCAGTTTGAGATGTCGATATAACCGCCACCCTGCCCCCAAATTTTTTTTGCAAAAATTGTTGGCGGGTTGAGCCTTGAGCGAACTCCTGCGATGCCGCCGCCATTGGAGGACCGGCGTCTCGAAATGCACCCCGCGAAGGACATCATGAAGAGCGCCAGCACACGCCGCTTGTTGCAGTTGTTCGACTGCATGGACATCAAGGACCGAGGCCGCGTCAGCGAGGACTTGTCGTTCTGCATGCGCTGGAATCAGATTGGTGGCGAGGTTTGGGCGGCGATCGGTCACTACATCTCGCACGTTGGGCCGCATGACTTCCGCGCTCGGTATCTCGACAACATCGAAGCCGAGGCGGCACAGGAAGCTCTGGCTGCTGCTGCCATGGGTGTACCGCAGTCCAACGTCATCGCAGCGCCTCCAGCGTGGAGCCCTCCGCACCCAGCTAGGGTGCAAAGTGCTGCCTGATTGACGGGCTGCGATTCTCATTTTAGCTTATCGCGAATCTAAGGGTGCCTCCGCACCAAGGGTGTGAGCTTGCTCCATCCTTTGCTACCGAGTGTGAGCTTGCTCCACTCATCTCCTCCCTCGGGCCGAGGGAGTTCATTCTAGGGCCTTCTGGCACAGACCGGGCCGGTCATGTCGAGGCGACGCTCCAGCGCTTACGCGCTGCGGCGAAGCTCGGAGCATGACCAGTGGCAAACACAGCCGCCACCTTTGGCTTCAAACATGTTGGGTACCTCGGTGGAGGTGCGCCCGACTATCAGCCAGCCGGTCAGGCGTCTTGAGCAATTGGGAAATTGCTGCCGTGGCCCACGCTCTTGCAGAGCGATGTGAGGAGGTAAGCGTTGCTCTTTCTTGGGCGGCCCTCAAGTGCTTCCGGCCGCGAGTTGAGGTTCGGTAAGCGCGGGTCGTTCGCGTTGCGGCGCGACGGTGCGAAGCGGGGCCTCTGGTATGACCACGAACGTGGCGAGGGCGGCGACATGCTCACGTTGCTCGCCCGCGAGCGTGGCGTGCTGCTGCGTGACGCCGTCCGAATCGCGAAGCGCGACTATCTAGGCAACACTATCATTGCATCACGGCGACCACGGCCCGCGCTGCACGAAATGGACGAGGGCGGGACGAAAGAGGCCGCTCTACGGATATGGCAAGAAGGAGTTGCGCTCGCAGGGACACTAGGCGAGAGATATTTCCTTGACTATCGGCGGCTAGATATCCGGCCGCTCGACCTCGATCATGTCCTGCGCTGGCATGACGGATACCGTTGCGTCCTCGCGCTGATGACGACCCCAGCCGACGACAAGCCAAGCGGGATTCATCGAACATTTCTGAACATCGACGGCAGCAAGCGCGATCGCAAGATGCTCGGTCGCGCTGGAGTTATTCGCCTCTCGCGGGATGATGCCGTCATGGGCGGCCTCGGTATTACCGAGGGCGTGGAGGACGGTCTAGCCGTGTTGTTATCCGGCTGGTCACCTATTTGGGCTGCTGGGAGCGCAGGCGCGATCAAGCGGTTTCCGGTGCTCACCGGCATCGACTCGCTGACGATCTTCGCAGACGCCGATTCAGCAGGCCTTGAGGCCGCGCAGGAGTGCGAAGGACGTTGGGTCACTATTGGTAAAGAGGCGCGTATTGCGGCTCCCGCGAGGTCGCGCCATGCATGATTGGAACGCTGCATATATCGAGGGCAGCAATGCTCTTGAGGCTACGGATAGCATCACACCGCACCCATTGCCGAAGCTGGGGGAGGCGGAGGATTCGCATAATTCGCGCTTCGCCGAGGCTTGGCCCAAGATGGGCGAGGACGCCTATTATGGTCTGGCTGGCGATGTGGTCAGGGCAATCGAGCCGCACACCGAATCCGATCCTGTCGCGATCCTGATCCAGGTTCTCACTTGCGCCGGCAACATCATCGGCAATTGTCCCCACTATCAGGTTGAGGGTAGCCGTCATCGCTCAAATCTATTCAGTGTCCTTGTCGGTGACACGTCGAAGGCGCGAAAGGGTACGTCCTGGGACCGAATTTCCGAGATTGTGCGGCTCGCGGACGAACGATGGCACAGCGAACGCACAAAGGGCGGCCTCTCCTCCGGCGAGGGTCTTATTAACGAGGTCCGCGACGAGAACAAGAAATGGAATGCAAAGGAGGGAGCGTGGGAGACGATTGACCCTGGCGTCTCCGACAAACGCTTGATGGTTATCGAGCCTGAGTTCGCGAGCGTACTCGCTGCGGCCGAGCGGCACGGCAACACCTTGTCGTCCCTGATGAGAAAGGCATGGGACGGCGGCATCCCCTCGACCTTAACGAGGAACTCGTCGCTGCGCGCGACGGGCGCACACATCTCGATCGTTGGCCACGTCACTGTCGAGGAGCTTCGCGCGAGGCTTACCCGTACCGAGACCGCGAACGGGTTCGCCAATCGGTTCCTATTCATGCTCGTCAAGCGGTCGAAGGTACTGCCGTTCGGCGGGGACGCGCTTGAGGACAGGGTGATTGCCGACCTCGGCGAGCGTCTCAAGAGGGCGCTTGACGTCGCTTCGAACATCGGGCGCGTCAACTGGACCGATTCTGCGAGGGATGCCTGGACCGCAGTTTATCGGCAGTTGTCTGAAGGGCAACCGGGGCTATTGGGCGCTGTGACCTCGCGGGCAGAAGCGCAGGTTGTGCGGTTGGCACTCGTCTATGCGGTGCTCGACGGCGCGGCGAATATCGATCTCCCGCACATTAGGGCGGCGCTGGCCGTGTGGGAATACGCCGAGGCTTCCGCCGCACACATCTTCGGGGCGAGCCTGGGCGCACAAACTTGCCGATGAGATTCTACGCGCGCTCCAACATGCCAGCGGTGAGGGAATGACCCGGACGGCCATCCGCGACCTATTCGGCCGCCATCAATCCGCCAACCGCATTGGCGCTGCCCTGGCGTTGCTCGCAAGCCGAGGCAGGGCCGAGATGAAGATCAGGCACTCGGGCGGGAGGCCAGTAGAGACTTGGATCGCGACGGGGACTCACCGCCATGGGTAAATATCTGGATATCCTCGCGCGGGCTGAGACTTGCGATAAAAGCGACAAAAGCGACAAAAGCCCCCCTCCGGTTGTGCAGCACACGGCAAAGAATACCTTTGGTCGCTTAAATCGCTTTGGTCGCGCTTTCTCCGCTCTGGAAGCTCGCTGCCCCGACCGCGTTCCGACCGACCGCTGGCAACAAGCCGTCGAGGACGGAAGAACCTTCCTGGCTCAGTGGGGAGACCAAGCGCACGCCCTCGGCTGGACGGCAAAGGACTTGTTCGGGTTGCTCGCCGTGCCGGAACACGTCAAGCCCAGTTTTAATCGGCTGTCCCGCTGCGATGCGACCGGACTGATTTGGCTGCTCGATGGTCGCCGGGTGGTGGCGCTGAGCGAGGACAGGGCTGCGATCCAAAGCCCCAGCGGCAACGTGACTGTCTACCGAAAACTCAACGAGCCAGCTATCGGGCCGGTCGGTGACAGCCTGGACGATCTGCAATGAGCCGCCGCCCATCCAGCTTCCGTCCGCGCGATGTAACCCGCGCCGTGAAGGCCGTAGTCACGGCAGGCTTGCGTGTCTCTGGGGTGAAGATTGATCCACAGGGCGCGATTGAGATTGTGACCGGCGACGAGAGAGTGCAAGATTCCAATCCGCTCGACACATGGATGGCCAAACATGCGGGTGAGGCTGAAGGGCATTAACTCCCGCCGCAAGGTGCTCGCGGATGGGACGGTCAGAACCTACTATTGGGCATGGAAGGGCGGGCCGCCGTTGCGTGGCGAGCCGGGGACGCCAGAGTTCATAGCGTCTTACAACGAAGCGGTCGCACGAAAGGTGACACCGCTGCGCGGCACGCTCTTGTCGGTGCTGCAAGGCTACCAAGCGAGCGAGGATTTTCTTGGACTCGCACCACGATCGCGGTCCGACTACATCGGCAAAATCAAGCTGATCGAGAAAGAGTTCGGTGACTTTCCCTTGGCTGCGCTCACCGACAACCGCACGCGTGGAATCTTTAAGGCATGGCGCGAGCGTCTTGCGGCATCGTCACGTCGGCAGGCGGATTACGCGTGGGTTGTTCTTGCCCGCGTTTTGTCATGGGGCATGGATCGAGGACTCGTTCCGGCAAATCCATGCGCACGCGGTGGTCGCCTCTACCGTGGTTCGCGTGCGGAGAAGATTTGGGCGGACACGGACGAAGCAGCGTTTCTGGAACGCGCCCCGGCGCACCTGCATCTGCCGCTCTTGCTCGCATTATGGACCGGCCAGCGGCAGGGTGATCTTCTGCGGCTACCATGGTCGGCTTACGACGGGACGCATATTCGCCTGCGGCAATCGAAGGGAGGAGCGCGCGTTGTAATCCCGGTCGGCACGCCGCTCAAGGCCGCGATCGACGCCGCGTCCAAACGCTCGCCGATCATGCTCACCACCGCCGATGGCAAGCCCTGGACGCCGGACGGCTTCCGCGCCTCATGGGGCAAGGCGTGCAAGCGGGCGGGGGTGGTCGGCGTGACGTTTCACGATCTGCGCGGCACCGCAGTGACGCGACTCGCGATTGCTGGATGCACCGAGGCCGAGATCGCGACCATCACTGGACACTCGCTGCGCAGCGTGCGCGCGATCATCGACACGCACTACCTCCACCGCGATCCAATGCTCGCCGAGAGCGCGATCCGCAAGCTCGAAACGCGAACGAAAACTCCCGACTGAGCGCCCGACTGCTCCGCGATGTTCTGGTCAAGAAAGGCAAACACCGAGGGAAATCAATGGCTGGGGGACTAGGATTCGAACCTAGATTAACGGAGTCAGAGTCCGCTGTTCTACCATTGAACTATCCCCCACCTGGCAAGACGTGAAACTCCGGTGGTGTGCGCGCTCGTGGACCCGCGCCGGGCAGACATCTAAGGCATCTCGCATTCGTTTCCAAGCCGCAAGCGCGCGAACGCTCGGCTCCTCACGCCGCGCGGCGCCCCGACATGCCGAACGCGACCGTGGCGATGGCGATCAGCGCGCAGGCGGCGACGTAGAGGAACACCGCGCGCGGATATCCGTGGTCGAGGAACTGCGCGAAAATCAACGGCGCCACCATGCCGCCGATATGAAAGCCGGTGGTGACGAAGCCGAACACCTTGCCGAACGAGCCGGGGGGAGTGACCGAGCGCACGATCATATCGCGCGAGGGCATGGCCATGCCGCTGGCGAGACCGCTCAGCGACGTGACGAGTACGAGCAGGAGCGCGCGTAAGTCGATGAAGGCAATGACAGTGCTGGCGGCCGCGGTCACCAGCAATCCGGCGCAGGCCACGAGATTGTGCCGCGCGGTGCGGCCGGCGAGCACGCCGCCGAGCAGGACGCCGATCGCACTCATGGTCAGAAGCCCAGTGAGCGCGGTATTGGCGAGCCCGGGCGGCGTCGCATAGAGGGCGCCGAGCCCCACCACCAGATATTGGTTGAGGCCGCCGCCGACCATCGACAGTACGATGAAGAAAACGAGGTTGAGCAGGATCGGCGGCGAGACGAGGAGCCGCCAGCCGTTGGCGGACGCGCTCGCCACTTCCTCAGGGCGCGGTTTCACATGCGTCGTCCGCACGGCCGAGAGCTCGCCCTGCAGTGCGAGAAACAGCGCCGCGACAACTCCGAGTACCGACGAGCAGAGAAAAGCGCCACGCCATCCTACCGCGTCCTGCAGGAACAGAAGCGTCACTGGCGCGATGGCCGAACCAATCATGCCGGAGCAAGTGTGGAACGAGAAGACCTGAGTCATCCGCCGCGGCGACACGCGCTCGGACAGAAGCGCGTAGTCGGCGGGATGGTAGATGGTGTTGGCGAGCCCCAAAACGGCGAACATCGCAATGAAGACCCAATACGAATTGGCGAGACCCGCGACGGCGATCGCGGCTGAACCCAAGAGGAGCCCGCCGATCAGATTGATGCGCGCCCCGGTACGGTCGATGAAGAAGCCGACCGGGGTCTGCAACGCCGCAGAGACCAGACCGAAGGCGGTGAGCGCCAGGCTCAGCTCGGTGTAGCTCACGCCGAAATCCGCGCGGATGAAGGCGAACAGCGGGGCCAGCGTGAGCATGTAATAATGGCTCACCAGATGCGCAAAGCACACGCCGGTAACGAGCTTGCTCTCGCTCGCGCGGGAGGCAGGGAGGGCTTCGGCAGCTTGGGTCATCGGTCGTATAGGCTGCCAGCCGATCAAGCGGCCGCGGCGCGCGCGTCCTGGATCGCGCGCCAGACGCGATATGGCGTTGCCGGCATGTCCAGATGGCGAATGCCGAATTGGGAGAGCGCATCGGCGATGGCGTTCATCACGCAAGTGAGCGAGCCGGCGCAGCCGGCTTCGCCACAGCCTTTGACGCCGAGCACATTGGTCTTCGCCGGCATGGGATGATGAGTGACGGCGACCTCGGGCGAATCGCTCGCGCGCGGGAGCGCGTAATCCATGAATGAGCCGGTGAGAAAATGCCCGTCACCGTCGTAGACCGTCAGCTCCATCAGAGCCTGGCCGATCCCCTGGACGACGCCGCCGTGCAGCTGCCCCTCGACGATCAGTGGGTTAATGACGGTGCCGAAATCGTTGACCGAGACGTATTTTGCCACCTCGATGACGCCGGTCTCGGGGTCGAGCTCGATTTCGCAGACGTGGCATCCATTCGGATAGGTGGAGGCGCCGGGGCCTTCGCTCACGTGGCGAACGTCGAGCGTTGCAGGGATGCCCTCCGGCAGCTTCACTCCGTCGCGCAGTCGCGCGGCCAAGTCCATGATCCCGATCGCGCGATCGGTGCCGGCGATGACAAAGCGGCCGTTGGCGAATTCGATGTCGGCGGGTGAGGCTTCGAGCACGTGCGAGGCCATCTGCTTGCCCTGCTCGATCACCTTGGCAGCCGCTTCGACGATCGCTGTGCCGCTATGCATGATCGATTTCGAGCCGCCGGTGCCGCCTCCCGCCAAGAGCTCGTCGCTGTCGCCTTGCAGCAGACGGACGCGGTCGAACGGAATGCCGAGCCTGTCGGTGAGCACCTGCGCGAATGGCGCCGTATGTCCCTGCCCGTAATCGAGCGTGCCAGTGATGATGGTGACGGTGCCGTCGGCTTCGAAGCGGATGCCGCCCATTTCCTTGCTGGGCGGGGCGGTGACCTCGAGAAAGTTTCCGATGCCGAGCCCGCGCACCTTTCCGCGTTTGCGGCTCTCGCGTTTGCGGCGCGCGAAGCCCTTCACGTCCGCCACTTCGAGCGCGTGCTTGAGCAGGCCCGGAAAATCGCCGCTGTCGTAATGGCTGCCGGAAGCCGTCTTGATTGGAATCTCGCGCGGCTTGATCTGGTTGCGCCGGCGCAGCTCAAGCCGATCGATGCCTATCTCGGCGGCGGCCGCGTCGACCAGCCGCTCCATGTAATAATTGCCCTCGGGCCGGCCGGCGCCGCGGTAGGCGGAGACGTGCGACGTGTTGGTGAATACGCACTTGGTCGAGACCTCGATCAATGGCGTGCGGTAGACGTTCTGCACATTCTTGACGACGTTGATCGTCGAGGGCATCGGCGCGACCGGGGAGAGGAAGGCGCCCATATTGCCGAAATTCGTGATGCGGACAGCGAGAAAGTTCCGCTCGGCGTCGAGCGCGAGCTCGGCGGTGAGCTCATGGTCGCGGCCGTGGCTGTCGGACACGAAACTTCCCGAACGTTCGTCTGTCCATTTCACGGGGCGGCCCAGCGCGCGCGCCGCGTGCAGCACGCAGACATATTCCGGGAACGGCGCCGCCTTCATGCCGAACGAGCCGCCGACGTGCCCGGTGACGATGCGCAGCTGCTTGGCCTCGACCTTTAGAATATCCGCCATGTTGCCGCGCAATCCGAAGACTCCCTGCGAGGGCGCATGCAGCGTGAAGCGTCCGCTGGCTTCGTCGTAGACGCCGATCGCGGCGCGCGGCTCCATGGCGTTGACGACGACGCGGCTGTTGACGAGCTTGAGCCGCGTGACGTGCGCGGCTTTGGCGAAAGCGGCTGCGACCTGTTCGCTGTCCCCATAGTGGTAGTCGAGCGCAATGTTGCCGGGCGCTTCCTCATAAAGGAGCGGCGCGCCCGGACGCGCGGCCTCCTCCGGCCGGACCACCGCGGGCAAGGGATCGATCTCGACCTCGACGGCTTCCGCAGCATCTTTTGCCTCGAGCAGCGTCTCCGCCACAACGAAGGCGATAGGGTCGCCGACGAAGCGCACCTTGTCGGTCGGCAGGGCCGGCCTCGGCGGTTGCTTCATGGGGGTGCCGTCGCGGTTCTTGAACGGCACGATGCATTTGAGCGTGCCGTAGTCGACGAGATCGGCACCGGTATAGACGGCGAGCACGCCGGGCAGCTGGCGCGCAGCGGGCGTATGGATGGCCTTGATCACCCCGTGGGGAACGCGGCTGCGCACCATGGCCGCATAGGCCTCGCCGGCGAGCTTGACGTCGTCGGTGTAGCAGCCCTCGCCGCGCACCAGAATCGGGTCTTCGCTCCGCGGTACCGGCTGTCCGATGCCGAATTTCATGACGGCCAAGGCCTGCGCATCGTTTTGCAGATTCATCAAGCAATGCCTTGATCAATAGATCGCCTGCAAGCCGGTCGGCCGCAGGCGATGAGCTGCACTGCCTCCCCTGCCGGCGTCGAGCTAGGCGGGTGGCGCGGAGTCGAGATAAAGGACGAAGGCCGCCTCGACAAGGATGTTGCGCGGGGTCATGCGCTTAGCGCGCATCTGTTGCGCGAGGAGGCTGCGTGTTACACTTGGTTCGATCTTGGTTCGGACAAGCCGTGGCCGTTGAGCGAGGGAACGCTTCGGCGCGGCAGGAAGGAATTCGATGAAGGACGAGGGCCGGGCAGCCGGCGGCCTCGACCCTGCCCATCGGCGGAGCCCGCAGCAGCGGCTCCGCTCGGGTCGGCGCTCGCCCTACGGCTATCGCAGTCACGATGGCGTCGCGCAAGGCTTGCCGACCTATGCCGCCCTCGATCTCGGTACTAACAATTGCAGGCTCTTGGTTGCTCGCCCCACGGGCGACAGCTTCCGCGTCGTCGATGCGTTCTCGCGCATCATCCGTCTCGGCGAAGGGCTCTCGACCTCGGGGCGCATCAGCAATGCGGCGATCGACCGTGCAGTGGGGGCGCTCGCGATCTGTCGCGACAAGATGCGCAATCGCGGCGTTACCCGGGCGCGGCTGATCGCGACCGAGGCGTGTCGGGCGGCCGCCAACGGCACCGAATTTCGGGCCCGCATCGCCGGCGAGGTCGGTCTCGAGCTCGAGATCATCGACCGCGAAACCGAGGCCACGCTGGCGGCGACCGGCTGCACGCCGCTGATTGATCCGCGCGCAGATGCCGTCGTCCTGTTCGACATCGGCGGCGGCTCTTCGGAGCTCGTTTGGCTCGACCGTTCGCCGCCCGCCCGGGGCGGCCCGCCGCTGCCGAGGATCAAAGGCTGGGCGTCGCTGCCGGTCGGGGTGGTTACGCTCGCGGAGCGCCATGGCGGACATGAGGTCACGCGCGAAATCTACGCGGCAATGATTGCCGAAGTTGCCGCATTCGTGGACGGTTTCGTGGCCAAGCATGGCGGACTTAAGGGCGATCGCGTGCACCTGCTCGGCACATCGGGAACGGTAACCACGATCGCTGGCGTCCATCTTGAACTCAGACGTTACGAGCGCCGCCGCGTTGACGGTTGCTGGATGGCCGACAATGAGGTGACGCGGGTGGTCGAGCGCCTGCTGGGCTGGAGTTATGAGGATCGGGTCGCCAATGCCTGCATCGGCGCCGAGCGCGCCGACCTCGTGCTCGCCGGTTGCGCGATTCTCGACGCGATCCGCCGCGCCTTTCCCTGTGAGCGAATACGGGTTGCTGACCGCGGTCTGCGCGAAGGCATGCTGGTGCAGATGATGCGCGAGGACGGCGTATGGGAGGAGAGCCGCGCGAGCAGCGCCTTCACGTAGCAGCGGGTTTGGTTCGAGCCGAACGATCCAAATGAATGCCAGCCCAAGCAAGCGCCCGCTCAAAGTCCGCCTCAAATCGGGCAAAGGCCGCTCGTCCTCTTCGAAGCTTTGGCTCGAGCGACAGATCAACGATCCTTATGTGGCGCGCGCCAAGCGCGAAGGTTTTCGCGCCCGCGCTGCTTTCAAGCTGATCGAGATCGACGACCGGTACCATCTGCTCAAGCCGGGGGCGCGCGTCGTCGATCTCGGCGCCGCCCCTGGTGGGTGGAGCCAGGTCGCGGCACAACGCGTTGGCAGCGCGCACGGCAGGGGCAAAGTGGTCGCCGTCGATCGCCTGGAAATGGCGCCAACCACCGGAGTCGAAGTACTCCAGCGTGACTTTCTCGAGGTGGGGACGGACGATGAGATCAAGGCTTTGCTCGGCGGTGGCGCCGACGTCGTGATCTCAGATATGGCGGCGAACGCCACCGGCCACCGCGCGACCGACCATCTCAAGATCATGGCGCTCGCCGAAGCTGCCGCCTATTTCGCGCGCGAGGTGCTCGCACCGGGCGGCGCCTTTCTCTGCAAGGTGCTGCAAGGCGGCACCGAGGCGACGCTGCTCGCGACACTCAAACGTGATTTTGCCCACGTGAAGCACGTCAAACCCGCTGCGAGCCGGCCGGAATCGGCGGAGCTTTATCTCCTGGCAACGGGATTTCGCAGGACGCGTCAGCCCATCCGCTGATCGGTCGCCTCCGTGGGTCCGGCGGTGGGCACCGGCGTGCGGCGCGCGAGCTCCGCGCCGGCGTCGGCGGGCAGCCGCGCAAAAACGAAAAAACTGCAGGCGGCGATGGCGGCGATGGTGAGATACGCGGGCTGGAAATCGGCGGCGGTGATCGTGGTGTGTCCGCGTGCCCATAAGGTCAGATCGACCGCAAGTGCGCCGATGGCGACGCCGACTGAGATGGACACCTGCTGGGCGACCGCCACGAGGGAGGTCGCGCGGCTCATGTGCCGGTTGTCGACGTCCGCATAGGCGATGGTGTTGAGGCTGGTGAATTCGAGCGAGCGAAAAAATCCGCCCACGATCAACACGCCGACGATCCACGCGAAGGAGACTCCGGGCGTGAAGGTCGCGCAGGCCGCAACCAGCGTGGCACTGAGCAACGAATTCACCACCAGAACCCGGCGGAATCCGAAGCGCCGGAGAATGATTGGGATGACGGTCTTCATGCCCATGGCGCCGACGACGTTGGAGAGCGTAATCAGTCCCGACTGGAAGGCGGTGAGATTGAAGCCGAGCTGGAGGAGGAGCGGCAACAAGAAGGGCATTGCGCCGATGCCGGAGCGATAGACGAAGCCGCCCACCACGGCCGCACGCATGCTGGGTATGGCGAGCAAGGACAGATCGAGCACCGGCGCGGGCGTGCGCCGCGCATGCAGGACATAGGCATAGGCTGCGGCGGCGCCGAGCACGATCAAGCCCACGACCACCCCGGTTGGAAGGAAATTAAGCCCGAGCAATGAGCCGCCGAAGGCGAGCCCCCCAATGCCAACACCGGCAAGCACTGCGCCAAGCGGATCGAATGGGTCCGGGCTTTCGGCTCGCACATCCTCGATGAAGATCGTCGCCAAGACGATGCCGATAAGCCCGATCGGGATGTTGATCAGGAAAATCCAGTGCCAGGAGATATAGGTCGTGATGAATCCACCGAGCGCGGGGCCGATCAACGGACCGATTAGCGCCGGCAACGTGACCCAGACCATGGCATTGATCAGCTCGCGCCGGTCGACGCTGCGCACCAGAACGAGACGCCCGACGGGCGTCATCATCGCTCCACCCATCCCCTCGACGATGCGCGCCACCACGAACTGGTACAGGGAACCCGAGATCGCGCAGCCGATCGAGCCGAGCATGAACACGGCGATGGCCGCGCGAAATACCGTGCGCGCGCCGAAACGATCGGCGGTCCAGCCGCTGAGCGGGATGAAGACCGCGAGCGCGAGCAAGTAGGAGGTGACCGCGAGCTTGAGCGCGAGCGGGCTCGTGCCGATGTCGGCGGCGATCGCCGGCAACGAGGTTGCGATAACGGTCGAGTCCATGTTCTCCATGAACAGAGCGACCGCCACGATCAGCGGCACGATGCGTTTGGCCAGCATGAGGGCTAGGGCTGCGACCTCGATGGATGCGCGCGGGTAAACCGGCACGTCCACGCGCGGAGTGGGGTGGCAGGACCGTCTCGTAGGGCAGGCAGATCATTCATTGCGACACGTTAACAGAATCAGTGCGGCCTCGGAGGGCACCCATTGTGCGGCCGCAAGCGCCGCCCCACATAGAAAGGGCGCTCGGCTCAAGAGGTTGGCCGATGGTCTATTTGCTCGCAGTCTTGCTTCCGCCGCTCGGTCTCCTGCTGAACGGCCAGCCGTTTGCGGCCATCTTCAATCTCATCCTCATCGTGCCCTGCGTCCTGCTCGGGCTTATTTTTCCCATCGCCTTCCTCATTCCGTCATTGCATGCCGTCATTGCGGTCCACATGAAGCGCGAGGACCGCAAGCACCGCGAACTGGTGAACGCGATCGAGCGGCACGGGCCACCGCCGGGTTGGCGGCCCTGACGCCGCAGCAAGGAAGCGATCTCGGCAAGGTACCGTTTCTTTCTCGGTGAATTGCCGCCAAATCGCTAGGATTTGCGGGCGAGCCGTGCTATCGACCGGCGCCAACCCAAAACCGGCCGAGCCGCGCCAGCCCGTCCGGCGCCGGCGACACCATCTCTTGGTGGTGCGGTCGCAAGTTCGCAAGACGACCATTGGAGTTGGCGATGGAGCAGAAAAGCAACGGAACGCTGCGCGAAGCGCTCACCTTCGACGACGTCCTGCTCAAGCCTGGACTGTCCGAACTGCTGCCGTCCGACGCTGACATCCGCTCGCGAATCACCCGCGACATTTCGCTCAATATTCCGATCGTCGCCTCGGCGATGGACACTGTCACCGAGGCCAAGATGGCGATCGCCATGGCGCAAGCCGGGGGACTAGGCGTCATCCACCGCAATCTCGAGCCGGAGGAGCAGGCCGCGCAGGTCCGGCAAGTCAAGAAGTTCGAGTCCGGCATGGTTGTCAATCCGCTCACCATCGATCCGGCCGCCACGCTGGCGGATGCCCTGGCTTTGATGCAGGATCACCGCATTTCCGGCATCCCGGTGGTGGAGGGCGGCGGCAACGGCCGCGCTGGCAAGCTCGTCGGCATTCTCACCAATCGCGATGTCCGCTTTGCCACCGATCCGCGCCAGAAGGTGGCCGAGCTCATGACCAAGGAGCGGCTCATCACCGTGCGTGAAGGCGTCGGACAGGCGGACGCCAAGCGCCTCCTCCATCAACACCGCATCGAAAAATTGCTCGTGGTCGACGATCAGTATCGCTGCGTCGGGTTGATCACGGTCAAAGACATCGAGAAGGCCGTGGCCAATCCGCATGCCTGTAAGGACGAGCAAGGGCGGCTGCGCGTCGCCGCCGCGACGACCGTGGGTGACAAGGGATTCGAGCGCACCTCCCGCCTGATCGCGGCGGGCGTCGACCTCGTGGTCGTCGATACTGCCCACGGCCATTCGCGTTCGGTGCTCGAGGCCATCACCCGCATCAAGCGGCAGTCGAATGCGGTGCAGGTGGTTGCCGGCAATATCGCGACCGGCGAGGGCGCCAAGGCACTGATCGATTCCGGCGCAGACGCGATCAAGGTCGGCATCGGCCCGGGCTCGATCTGCACCACCCGCATCGTCGCCGGTGTCGGGGTGCCGCAGCTCACGGCGATCATGGATGCGGTCGAGGTTGCGCGCAGGACCGGTACGCCGGTGATCGCCGATGGCGGAATCAAGTATTCCGGCGATCTCGCCAAGGCGCTCGCCGCGGGCGCCGACTGCGCCATGGTGGGTTCGCTGCTCGCCGGTACCGATGAGACGCCAGGCGAGGTCTTTCTCTATCAGGGCCGCTCGTACAAGACCTATCGCGGCATGGGCTCGGTGGGCGCCATGGCGCGCGGCTCTGCCGACCGCTACTTTCAGCAGGACATCAAGGACACGCTCAAGCTCGTGCCCGAAGGGGTTGAAGGCCAAGTACCGTACAAAGGCGCAGTGGCGACCGTGTTGCACCAATTGAGCGGGGGGCTGCGCGCCGCTATGGGCTACGTCGGCGCGAGAACGTTGCAAGAGTTGCACGCAAAGGCGGAATTCGTGCGCGTCTCGGCCGCCGGCATGCGCGAGAGTCACGTGCACGACGTGACGATCACGCGCGAGAGCCCAAACTATCCCAGCCGGACCTAATCTTCACGTAGCCCGATTCTCGCTTGCAGCCACACGGTTTTCGCGATCAGACATCAAAGCGCCGCGATGCCGGAATGAGCATCCGACCGTGAGCGCTCGAGCGCTCCACGGTTGCTTTCGCCGCCGCGGCTCGCCAAGCTAGGCGCACTCCTCAAGGAGTCTGCCGCCATGTCGATCCAGGCTGTCTTGCTGCCGCTGTTCGTCGAGGTCATCGCGACCTTCGTGCTGCTCTTTTGGATGGCGCATCTGCGCACCCGGGCGTTCAGGGTGGGCGAGGTCAAAGCTGGGGACATCGCCTTGCGCGAGCTGAACTGGCCACCGCGCATCGCCCAGATCAGTAATGCCTATCACAACCAGCTCGAGCTGCCGGTTCTTTTCTATGTGCTGACGATCCTCGCCTGGGTCACGCGCCACGCCGACCTGTTATTTGTGGTACTGGCATGGATCTTTGTCGCATCGCGGCTCGTTCACGCCTACATCCACGTGACCGACAACGACGTGAACCGGCGCGGGCCGGCATTCGGCCTGGGTGCGCTCGTGCTGACGATCATGTGGTTGATTTTCATGATCCGCATCCTGCTCGGGATCTGATGACGCCCAGCGCTCGCCTTTCCGCCGCCATCGAGGTGATCGCCGACATCGAGGCGAAGCGCCGTCCGGCGGCGGATGCGCTCAAGGATTGGGGCCTGGTGCACCGTTTCGCGGGCTCGGCGGATCGGGCGGCGATCGCCGGGCTGGTCTACGACGCGCTGCGCCGGCGGGCCTCGAGTGCCCACATCATGGGTGACCAACACCCGCGCGCGGTGCTGCTCGGCATGCTGCGGCTCGAGCGCAAGCTCGACTGCGAAGCGATAGCGGCGCGAGCCGATGGCGGCCGCTTTGCGCCGTCGGTGCTGAGCGCGGAAGAGCGCGCGCGTTTGGGTGCGGCCGATCTCGCCGGTGCGCCGGCCTGGGTCGCAGGCGATTACCCGCAATGGCTCGATCCCTATCTCGCCCGCGTCTTCGGCGAGGAGCGCATAACCGAAGCCGCCGCGCTGGCAAGCCGCGCGCCGCTCGATCTGCGGGTTAATGCCCTTAAGGCGGAACGGGAGGCGGCCTATGCTGCACTCGCGCACCTTAATCCCGTGCCCACACGCTGGTCGCCGTTCGGTCTGCGCCTTGCGCTTGATGCCGACGCCAAGAGTCCCGCCATCCATGCCGAGCCGGCCTTCATCAAGGGCGTGGTCGAGGTGCAGGATGAAGGCTCGCAGCTCGCGGCGCTCCTCTGCGGGGCCAAGCCCGGCCAACAGGTGATCGACATCTGCGCCGGCGCCGGCGGCAAGACGCTCGCGCTTGCCGCCATCATGGAAAACCGGGGACAAATCTATGCAACCGATTCGGACAAGCGGCGCCTTGCTCCGATTCATGAGCGCCTCGAGCGCGCGGGTGTTCACAATGTACAGATCAGAACACCTCGCGCGCAGGAAAATTTGCTCGGCGATTTGGAACGGCGCGCTGACCTGGTACTCATTGACGCGCCTTGCACCGGGATCGGCACTTGGCGGCGCAATCCCGACGCCAAATGGCGGGTGCGTCCCGGGGCGCTTGCGCAGCGGATGGAGGAACAAGCCGAGGTGCTCGACCGCGCGGCAGCGCTGGTGAAGCCCGGCGGCCGCATTGGCTATGTGACCTGCTCGTTGCTGGTGGAGGAAAACGGGGATCAGGTCCGCGCATTTCTCGTCCGCCAAGGCGATTTCGCACTCGTGTCGCCGGTCGAGCTGACGAGCGTATTGGAGGATCGCGCGCCGCTCTTCCGCGGCGCAGCGCTCATCTCGGACGAAGGGCTGTTGATGACGCCGTGCCGCACCGGTACCGATGGATTCTACGTTTCGGTGCTCGTGCGGCGGCGCTGAGTCTGCACCGGGGGGGCGGCAAGTTTTGCGGCTGATGACGAAAACACCGGCCTTGACCGGATCGCGCGCGCCTCGCACATAGGATCGAAATGAGCCTTCTCGATTCTTCTCTCGTTCGCGATGCCGATGCGGATCGGCTCGCCGGACACGACAAGATTCTCATCGTCGATTTGGGCTCGCAGGTCACTCAACTTATTGCCCGGCGGGTGCGAGAAGAGAAAGTTTATTGCGAAATCGTGCCGTTTCAGAAGGCTGAGGAAGGCTTCGCGCGTCTGCGCCCGAAGGGCGTGATCTTGTCCGGGGGGCCCGCCTCGGTGCTCGATGAGGGCGCGCCACTCGCGCCGCCCTCGGTCTATGCGGCGGGTGTGCCGATCCTCGGCATCTGCTACGGCGAGCAGGCGATGGCGCAGCAACTCGGCGGCACGGTCGAAGGCGGGCATCATCGTGAGTTCGGCCGCGCCGAGGTGACGGTGACGGAGGATTCACCCCTGTTCGAAGGGGTGTGGCGCAAGGGTGAGCGCTACCCGGTCTGGATGAGTCATGGCGACCGCGTGACGGTGCTGCCCGAGGGCTTCCGCGTGGTCGGCACCTCGCCGAATGCGCCGATCGCCATGATCGCGGACGAGGGACGCCGGTTCTATGCCACCCAATTCCACCTCGAAGTGATGCACACGCCGCACGGCGCTGCGTTATTGCGCAACTTCGTGCGCAAGATCGCCGGCTGCAGGGGCGACTGGACCATGCGCGCGTTCAAGGCGGAGGCGATCGAGAAAGTTCGCGCCCAGGTCGGTCGCGGACGCGTCATCTGCGGATTGTCGGGGGGCGTCGATTCGGCGGTCGCTGCCGTCCTCATTCACGAAGCTATCGGTGAACAGCTCACCTGCGTGTTCGTGGACCACGGATTGCTGCGCCTGGCCGAGGCGGAGAAGGTGGTCGCCCTCTTTCGCGACAGCTACAACATTCCGCTCGTCCACGTCGAAGCGGAAGCATTATTTCTCGACGCGCTCGCCGGCGTGAGCGACCCCGAACTCAAGCGCAAGACGATCGGGCGGCTCTTCATCGACGTGTTCGAAGCGGAGGCGAAAAAACTCGGCGGCGCGGATTTCCTCGCGCAAGGCACGCTCTATCCCGACGTGATCGAGAGCGTGTCATTCACAGGCGGCCCTTCGGTCACCATCAAGTCGCATCATAATGTCGGCGGACTGCCCGAGCGCATGAAGATGAAGCTCGTCGAACCGTTGCGTGAGCTGTTCAAGGACGAGGTGCGCGCGCTCGGCCGCGAGCTCGGTTTGCCGCAAGCTTTCGTCGGCCGGCATCCGTTTCCCGGGCCGGGCCTCGCCATCCGTTGTCCCGGAGAAATCACGCGAGAAAAGCTCGACATCCTGCGGCGCGCCGACGACATCTACATCGAGGAAATTCGCCGCGCCGGGCTCTACGAGGATATCTGGCAGGCATTTGCTGTGCTGCTGCCGGTGCGCACCGTGGGCGTCATGGGCGATTATCGCACCTACGATTACGTCGTCGGCTTGCGCGCGGTGACATCGACCGATGGCATGACCGCGGACTTCTATCCCTTCGACATGGCGTTCATCGGCCATGTGGCGACGCGCATCGTCAACGAGGTCAAAGGCGTCAATCGTGTGGTCTACGACGTGACCTCGAAGCCGCCAGGCACCATCGAGTGGGAGTGATTGAGGCCGGCCCAGGTACCCCGCGGGGGGTCCTCACGGTTTGAGGCGAGGTCTCTTAGCTAAGATCGAGAGGGACGGCAGCCCAAGTCATAGAACGAGCTGGGTCTGCGTGACCATGGCGACAAGTTTGCCGTCGGCCCTGGTTACGCGCGTTTGCCAAATCATGGTTCGCCGGCCCCGGTGAACGGGCGTCGTTTCGCCGATGACACGCGTGCCAGCCGGCGCGGCTCCGATGAAGTTTGTCTTGCTTTCGACGGTGGTCGTGCCGGCGCCCTCCCTGAGATTCGCCACCGTGGCAAGGGCGCCAAGAGTATCCCCGAATGCCATGATCGCCCCTCCGTGCAGAACGGCGGGTCGCGTGCAGAACTCCGGCCGGACGGTCATTTCGGCGACAAGTTTATCAGGCTCGGCGCTGACCAGATCGATGCCTAAGAGAGAGGCGAACGGCAACGGCTGATGTCTCAAACGTGCAAGCAAGTCCATGTTGCTACTCCCTTCATTCAGCCTGGCATACCTCGCCTATGCGCGCGGACTGGACGGCCTCTGGGGCCATGCGTCGTGGCCCGAAGGTAAGCTTACGGTCGGCTGTTGGGGAGTTCGTAGGCGACGGGATTGTCCGAGCACGCGGCGAATCCGCATTCCAGCAGGGTCGAGATCACGTTCAGTAAGGTGAGCGCCAGCACGAGCCACACCGCCGTGCGTGCGAACGCGTTGATCGGTCGCGGCTCATCGACCTCCCTGAACTGCTCGTCGAACAGCAGTATGGCGCCGAGCGCCACGATGGCCGCGGCAAAGCCGAGGAAGGCCCAGCTGTAATAGTGGTAGCCGAGCAGCGCCGAGCCGTAGCCCGGATCTCCAGGCATGACGTGCAGCAGAATCTGCCGCGCAGCGAAGGCCGCGCCGGCGAGGGCGGTGAACAGCGACACGGCATAATGGCTGGTCCGGGGCCCGAAGCGGAGATTAAGAATCGGGCCCACCGCCAGCATTGCGAACTGGATGCGCTGGAGCAGACACAGCGGGCACGGAAGCTCATGCAAAACCAATTGCGCGGCAAAGGCCACCAGTAGAACCAGCGCAATGGCGTAGAGGCCAAGCGCATTCAGGGTCACGGCGAGCGAGCGAGTCATGCCCGCGCTTTAGAATGACAACTTCAGCACGTCACTCGCGTGGTGCAGATAGGTCGCGATGGAGACAAGGAGTGTGGCGGCAAACAATGCGAGAGCAAGCGTTCGCGTGCCCCACCAGGCAACGACCATCACGATAGCGACGGCGAGAAACAGGGCGGTGAATTCCATTTCATGCTCTCGTATTCGTTGGCTGGATTGAGCGAAACGGAACCGGCCCCGGCCGCTCGCATGTGGGGGAGATGATGGATTTCGCTGCGCTCAACGCATCCTACACCACTACACTTTCCCTCCTATACTCGAAACGCTAGGACGCGCGGCGTTGAGGAGGAATGGGAGGACGCAATGGAAGTCAATCTGGGCGGCCGGACGGCCGTGATCACCGGCGCGAGCAAGGGCATCGGACTTGCTATTGCGAGGCGCTTCTCCGCCACGGGCGCCGAGGTCGCCATTATCGCGCGGGGGCGGGAGGCGCTGGATGATGCGGTCAAAACCATCCGGGCGAGTAGCCGGGCGCGCGTTGCGGCAGTGCAAGCTGACGTGGCGCTGGCCGCTGATCTCCGACGCGCCTACGACGAAGCGATGCGATTGTTCGGTAAGATTGACATCGTCGTGAATAATGCCGGCACGTCGCGCACCGGCGCTTTCGAGGCGATTACTGACGAGGTGTGGCGGGAGGACTTCGACGAGAAACTATTCGCCGCGATCCGGCTCACGCGCCTGGTATGGCCACAGATGAAGGAACGCCGCTGGGGCCGCGTCATCAACACGCTCAATATCGGCGCCAAGGCGCCACGGCCGCGCAGCGCCCCGACCTCGATCACACGAGCGGCGGGGCTGGCTTTGACCAAAGTGCTTGCCGGGGAAGGCGCGCCCTACAATGTGCTCGTGAACGCGTTGCTGGTCGGCTTCATCGAAGCCGACCAGCACGTGCGCGCGGCGGAAAAGGCAGGGATCCCGCTTGAGGACTATATGAGCGCGCGAGCCAAAGAAATTCCGCTCGGCCGCATCGGTCGGGCGGAGGAGTTCGCCAACATTGCTTGCTTTCTCGCCTCCGATGCCGCGTCGTATATTACGGGCACAGCGGTCAACGTTGACGGTGGGCGTTCTCCGGTCGCGTAGCCTTCCAAAGGGCAAGTTCCGCGGCAACTCTCTCCCGCTTACTAGCCGGATCGCGGCGATCGCGCGTCCTCAGTTAATCTTGAGATCGAGCGCCTTGATGATCGGCGACCAGCGCGCGAGATCCGCATCTATTTTCGCGCGGAACTGGGTCGGCGTGGTAGGAATCGGCTCCATGAACTGCGTGGCCAGTTTCTCGCGGACCTCTGGTTCGCCGAGGGCAGCAACGACCGTGTCGTGAATTTTCGCGATGATCGGCTCGGGGGTTTTCGCCGGCGCAATCAAACCGTTCCAGGCGTCCGCCTCGACGTCGAGCCCGCTCTCCTTGAGCGTCGGTAAGGCAGGCATGAGCGCGGAGCGTTGACCTAGCGAGATCGCCAAGATTTTCACCTGGCCGGAGGCGACGTGCGGTGTCACCGAGATGGCCGGCAAGCAGGCCATTTGCACGTCGTTGCGCAGGAGCGCTGTCATCGCTTGCGGCGAGCCGGGATAAGGAATGTGCACCATGCTCGTGCCGCTCTTGAGCGCGAGGGCCTCCATGGAGAGATGCGACAACGAACCGTTGCCGATCGAGCCGTAATTGTATTTGCCCGGGTTCTTCTTTAGCAGATCGACGAGCTGTGCGACCGAGTTGACGCCGAGGCTCGTATGTACGACCAGCACGCTCGGCTGCGTCGTGAGCATCGTAATCAGCGCGAGATCTTTGACGGGGTCGTAGGGCATTTTCGCGAACAACAACGTGTTGATTGCAAGCGGGCCGCCGAGACTGATGCCGATGGTGTAACCGTCCGGATCCGCCTTCGCGACCGCATCGGTCCCGGTATTGGCGCTGGCGCCCGGGCGATTCTCAACGACGAACGGCTGCCCGAGCTTGTGCTGCATGTGGTCACCGATCAGCCGCCCGACCATGTCCGGCGTCGAGCCGGGGCCGAACGGCACGATAATCCTGACGGATTTTGCGGGCCACTCTTGCGCCGCCGCGAGAGGAGCGTGCAAGAGAGCGCACAGTGCCAACGCGATGCTTCTTTTCATCGAGCTCTCTCGCTCTGTCATCGTCGCGCAGCCGATCCCGCGCGCGGGGAGTTGATTCGCACTAATCACGGTCGACGCGCTGCCGCAAGCATGGATTGACCGACGCCGTGGCCACTGCAGGGCAACCGTAACGGGGCCAGCCTTGCCTCCCGACGTGCCATGGCCTCTACTGCGGCGCTTGGCAGGGGCGCAAACCGACGATCGTGACTTTCGCGAGGTTCGGCCGGAGGACCTATGGGGCTGGCTATTCTTGTGCTCGGGTTGCTCGCGTTGCTTGGCGCGCACGTCTTCGTGACATTGCGCGCGGCGCGCGCCGCCTTGATCAAACGGAGCGGGGAGGGGCCTTACAAGGGTCTGATGTCGCTCGTCTCGCTCGCCGGGCTCATCCTGATCGGCTACGGCTTTGGACAATATCGGGCGACCGGATGGATCGACGTGTGGTCGCCGCCGCCATGGACCTATTACGTCACGCAGTTGTTGATGTGGCCGGCGAGCATTTGCGTGGTTGCGGCCTATAGCCGCGGCAATATCTGGCGTGCGCTCAAGCACCCCATGCTTGTGGGTGTGAAGACCTGGGCAATCGCGCATCTCATATCGAATGGCGATCTCGGCTCGATAGTACTGTTCGGCTCATTTCTCGCCTGGGCAGCCTACGATCGCGTCACGCTAAAGCGACGGAGCGATCCCGGCGCGCCGTCGATCCCGGTTGGCGGCCATCGTAACGACACCATCGCGCTAGTGGCTGGGACCATCCTCTATCTCGCGCTCGGTTTCATCTTCCACCCCATCGTGGTGGGCGTGGCAGTCTTCGGCACGCCTGCGCATTAGGATCTCGGAGAATGTCGGCACGAGACGAGATCAAGCGGCTGACGGCGCCCGACATCCGCGCGCGCAAGGGCGGCGAGCCGATCGTCTGCCTTACCTCATATCACGCGCATACCGCGCGGCTGCTCGATCGCCACTGCGATCTCATTCTCGTGGGCGATTCGCTCGGTATGGTCATGCACGGCCTTGAAACCACCGTACCGGTCACGCTTGAGATGATGATCCTGCAGGGGCTCGCCGTGATGCGCGGCTCGAAACGAGCTCTCGTCGTCGTCGACATGCCGTTCGGCTGTTATGAAGCATCCAAGGAGCAAGCCTTCCTATCGGCGGCGCGGGTGATGAAGGAGACCGGTTGCGGAGCGATCAAGCTCGAGGGCGGCCGTCGCATGGCGGAGTCCATCGCCTTTCTGGTCGAGCGCGGGGTCCCGGTCATGGGGCATATCGGCCTCACGCCACAGTCGATCAACACGATCGGCTCGTTCCGTGCGCAGGGCCGCAGCGAGGCCGATTGGGGGCCGATCGAGGACGATGCGCGCGCGGTCACCCAGGCGGGCGCCTTCGCCGTGGTGATCGAGGCGGTGGCCGAACCACTCGCCCGCCGGATCACGGCTATGGTGGACATTCCGACCATCGGCATTGGCGGCAGCGTGGCGTGCGACGGCCAAATTCTCGTGCTCGAGGATATGCTCGGGCTTTCGCCGCGGATCCCGAGATTCGTCAAGCGCTACGCCGAACTCGGCCCCTCGATCGAGGCGGCGGTCGCGGCCTACGCCGCCGATGTTCGCGCCCGTGCGTTTCCCAGCTCGGAGCACGTCTATCCGCTCCGGGCCAAGACGAAATAGCCGGCTCAAGAGCTTAGGCGGGGGCACCGGGATGCCGCTTTGCCTTGCCTGCGCCACATCAATGGGCTAACCGCGTATGGCCGGGGCCAGTGGCGAGAACGGGGTTGGGCGGCTCGTGTCCGACATTTTTCACGAAGTCGACGAGGAAGTTCGACGAGAACAGCTCAAGAAGCTGTGGGACCGCTACGGCAATTACGCCGTAGCTGCCGCCGTTTTGCTGGTGGCGGCGGTTGCAGCTTGGCGCGGCTACATGTGGTGGGAGGCCAAGAAGGCTGCCGAGACCGGCGCCGCCTTCGAGGCTGCCATCACGCTCGCCGAGTCGGGCAAACGCAGCGAGGCGGAGGCGGCCTTTGCCGACATCGTCGCCCACGGCACGTCCGGCTATCGCCATCTCGCGCGCATGCGCGAAGCCGCCGAGCTTGCCCAAAACGACACCAAGGCCGCGATCGCGGCCTACGACCAGATCGCCGCCGACAATTCGGTCGGCCCGGTCCTGCAAGACCTCGCGTCATTGCGCGCCGGCGCGCTCCTGATCGACGCCGGCTCCTATCAAGAGGCGCAACGGCGGCTTGAGCCGCTCGCAGCCAATGATCGCACGTTCCGTCACACCGCACGCGAGTTCCTGGTCCTCGCCGCGTGGCGCGCCGGCGATGGAACCGCGGCCAAACGCTGGTTCGACTTGATCATGACGGATGCACAGACGCCTGCCGCCACCCGTTCTCGCGTCGAGATGCTGATGGCCGTAGGCACCGGCGCGAGCAGCGGTTGAGGGGCGCAGCATGAATCGCTTCGCGCGCACTGGCCTGACCCTTCTCGCGCTGTCGCTTGGCGTCCTCGTCAGCGGCTGTGAGGGTTTTGATCCGACCAGCGTGCTGGACAATGATTTTTTCAACACGAAGAAGAGATTGCCGGGCGAGCGAAAGCCAGTATTCCCAGAGGGAACGCCAGGCGTACCGCAAGGGGTACCGAAGGAACTGGTCAAGGGCTATGAGCCGACCGATCAGGCGGAACAGGCTCAGCCGGTTGCACAGACGGCGCCGCCTGAGGCCAAGCCCGAAGCCAAGGCGAAACCCAAGCCGAAACCAAAGGTCGTGGCGAAGCCGAAGGATGCGAGCCAGGCGCCCGCCGCCGACGCTCCGCCGGCCCAGGCGCAATCACAGGCCCAATCGCCGGATCCGCCGCCGATGCGACAGCAGCCGCCAGCCGGCCCTTGGCCAGGATCAACGCAGTCGCGCGGCGCGGTTGCTTGGCCCGACCCGCCCCCGATGCGCTAATTGCGCTTTCCATGCCCGGTGGGCCATAGAGCGGCATCCGTACCCGCTGCGCACCTCATGAGCTTCACGGTCGCCATTGTCGGACGGCCGAATGTCGGCAAGTCCACCCTGTTCAATCGCCTGGCCGGCAAGCGTCTCGCTTTGGTCCATGACCTCCCCGGCGTCACGCGCGACCGGCGCGAAGCGCAAGCACGGCTCGGGGATCTTACGTTTACCGCTATCGACACGGCCGGGCTCGAAGAGGCTGCACCGCAAACCCTGAGCGGTCGCATGCAGGAGCAGACGCAGGCAGCCATCAACTCTGCCGATGCGGTCATGTTTTTGATCGACGCGCGCGCCGGGTCGACGCCGGTTGACCGCGCATTTGCCGATCTCGTGCGCAAGTCGGGCAAACCCGCGATCCTGATCGCGAACAAGAGCGAGGGCAGCGCCGGGGAGGCGGGAATTTTGGAGGCATATGAACTCGGGCTCGGCGAGCCGATCGCGATCTCGGCCGAGCACGGGGAAGGCCTCGCCGACCTCTATGCCGGGCTACGCGCAGCACTCCCCGATGTAACGACGCCTTCCTTCGAGGCACAAGACCACGACGTCACCGGAGACATCGAGCAGAGTGCGGCTGAGGGCAGGCAGATCCGCATTGCCGTGGTCGGCCGTCCCAATTCCGGAAAATCGACGCTGGTCAATCGGCTGCTGGGGGAGGAGCGGCTGCTGACGGGGCCTGAGGCCGGTATCACCCGTGACGCCATCGCGGTCGATTTGGCTTGGCGGGATCGGCGGTTCCGCGTTCACGACACTGCTGGACTGCGGCGTCGGAGCCGGGTCGAGGCGAAGCTCGAGAAGCTCTCGGTGACGGACGCACTCCATGCGGTGCGCTTCGCCGAAGTCGTTGTTCTGCTGATGGACGCGCAAAAGCCGTTCGAAGAACAGGATCTGCGCATCGCCGATCTCATCGCGCGCGAGGGACGCGCGCTAGTCATCGGCATGAACAAATGGGACTTGGCCGAACGCGGCGCGGGTGCCATCAAGACACTACGGGAAGAAGCCGATCACTGGCTCCCGCAAGTCAAACGGGTGCCCGTTGCCGCCGTCTCAGCGCTCACGGGCGAGGGTCTCGACCGGATGATGCAGGCCGTTGTCGGCGCGCATGCGGTCTGGAACCGACGCGTGGGAACGAGTGCGCTCAATCGCTGGCTCGCCGAGGTCGTTGCCTCACATCCGCCGCCGGCGATTGCGGGTCGGCCCATCCGGCTTGACTACATCACCCAGCCGAAAAGCCGGCCGCCGAGCTTCATGCTGTTCACGAGCCGCGCTAATGCCCTACCGGCGGCCTATCGACGCTACCTCGTGAACAGCTTGCGTGAGACTTTCGATCTGCCAGGCATCCCCATTCGGCTCGCGTTACGCGAGAAACCAAATCCCTTTGCTAAACGCGGCAGGCGTTAGGTTGCGACGCTTGTCGGTAAGGGCGAAGGGTCAAAGGGGGCGCGCGCCCGCACTTGTCAAAACGTCTGGGTTGACCACGTTGATCGGCGTACCCGCGGCATATGCGATGATTTGGTCGAAGATGTCGGCGAATTGAATTTCATACTCGTCGCGGGACACATAGCCGATGTGCGGCGTGCAAACGACGTTATCCATACTCAACAGAGGATGGGCAGGGTCGAGCATGGGTTCGTCTTCATAGACATCGACCGCCGCCAGGCCGGGACGCCCCGCACGCAGCGCACTCACCAGCGCGCCCGGCTGGATCAGCGGGGCGCGACTGGTATTGACCAGGAGAGCGGTGGGTTTCATGCGAGCGAGATCGGCAGCAGTGACGATGCCTCGCGTGGCGTCCACCAACCGCATGTGCAGAGAGATGACGTCGCACGTTTCGAAGAATGTCTCCTTGCTGGGCGCGGCTGCATAGCCATCGGCCCGTGCTCTTGCCAGAGACGCCTTGCGCGCCCATACCGAAACCTTCATGCCGAAGGCTCTGCCGTAGCCGGCGACGACGCTGCCGATCCTCCCATAACCGTAGATGCCAAGCGTTTTGCCACGTAATGTGCTGCCGATGCCGATCTGCCACTTGCCTGCCCGCAGCGAAGACATTTGCCGGGGAATCTGCCGCATCGCCGCGAGCACGAGACCCCAGGTCAGTTCCGCGGTGGCATAGGATGGAGTACCCGCATGCTGGTTCGAAGACACGATCACGCCCAGTCGCGTGCAGACATCGATATCGATGTGCGGGTAAACGCTGCGTTGGCTAATGAGCTTGAGATTGTGCAGACGTTCAAGCAGCGGCGCGCGAATTTTCGTTCGTTCCCGGATCAGCACCAAGACTTCGGTCTCCCTTAGGCGTTCGGCAAGCGCGTCTGCGTCTTGAACATGATCATTCCAGATCGTGACCTCGTGTCCGGCGAGCTTGGTGAAGCATTGCAGGGTACGCACGCTGTCGTGGTAGTCATCGAGGATGGAGATCTTCATGCGCCGCTGCCTTGCGATGTTTAGGACGGCGACCGGAAATCGAGAAACTTGCCTTTTGGATAGGCGTAGAGCCTGCCGGTTTCCTGGAGGCTAGAGACGCACATATCCACGATTTTCTCGGCCGCCTTGTCGGGAGTTTCCAGGCTTATTGGGTCCTCGCCTGGAAACGCTTGCGCGCGCATGCGGGTGCGGATCGGTCCAGGCGTGAAGATGTTCACCCGCACCTTGGTGCTCGCGGTTTCCGCGGCATAGGCGCGCGCCAGGGCTTCGAGCGCGGCTTTGGATACCGCGTAAGGCCCCCAATAAGCCAACGCCAGCGCGGCGACGCCTGACGAGACGAAGACGACACGTCCCGCGTCGGACGATTTCAGCAGCCGGTCCATGGCACGGATGAGTCGCCAGTTGGCGGTGACATTGACTGCCATCACCTCCTCCCACGCCTTTGTCTCGACGTGGTCGAGAGGCGAAAGCGGTCCGAGAATGCCGGCATTGCCAACAAGCACATCGAGCCGTCCGAAACGCTCGTTTAAAGCGAGGCTGAGTCGATCAATGCCGGCATAGTCCTTGAGGTCGAGAGGCACGAGGGTTGCAGTTCCGCCAAAGGACTTGATCGCGTCGTCGAGTTCCTCGAGCCCGCCGACCGTGCGGGCCAGCGCCACGATGTGCGCGCCGGCCTTCGCCAGCGCGAGTGCGGTGGCGTAGCCGATGCCGCGCGAGGCGCCGGTGACGAGCGCGATACGGTCCACAAGGGGAAGCGGCATCTGTTATCCCAGCCGAGCGAAGCGAGCGGCGGAATCCATAATCTGCGGGTCCGACGAGTTCAAATGGGGCTGACCGGGACGCGGGGCTGGCGCGGGGCGCACACTCCCAAAATAACGCTTCGTCAGCTCGCCTCAGCCAGCAACGACAGCTGTCGCGGCGATGCCTCCTGACCGATCTGATCGGTCAGTGGGGTCGGATAATCGCCTGTGAAGCAATGATCGGTGAATTGAGGCTTTAGCGGATCACGCTGCTCGTATCCCATGGCGCGGTAAATGCCCTCGACCGATAGGAAGGCAAGCGAATCCGCGCCGATGAAATGCCGCATGCCCTCGAGGTCGTGTGTCGCCGCCAAGAGCTTGTCGCGCTCGGGCGTGTCGATGCCGTAATAGTCCGAATGGGTAATCGGCGGGGAGGCGATGCGGAAATGCACTTCCCTCGCGCCGGCCTCGCGCATCATCTGCACGATCTTCACCGAGGTCGTCCCACGCACGATGGAATCGTCGATGAGCACGATTCGCTTGCCGCTGACAACCGCGCGGTTGGCGCTGTGCTTGAGGCGCACACCGAGTTGCCGGATGTGGTGGCTCGGCTCGATGAAGGTACGCCCCACATAGTGGTTGCGGATGATGCCGAGCTCGTAGGGGATGCCCGACTCCTGGGCGTAACCGATCGCCGCCGGAACGCCGGAATCGGGAACTGGGATCACTACGTCCGCGCTAGCCGGCGCCTCGCGGGCGAGCTGTGCCCCCATCGTCTTGCGTACGTCGTAGACGTTGCGACCGCCGACGATGGAATCCGGACGCGAGAAATAGATGTATTCGAAGATGCACGGCCGCGCCGCCATGGGCGGGAATGGTTTGTGCGAATGCAAGCCGTCTTCATCGAATACTACGATTTCGCCGTTCTCGACGTCGCGAACGTATTTCGCCCCGATGATGTCGAGCGCGCAGGTTTCGGAAGCGAGGATGGGAGTGCGATCCAGCCTGCCGATCACCAAGGGACGAATGCCGAGCGGATCACGCGCGCCGATGAGCTTCTTGTTGGTGAGTCCGACGAAGGCATAAGCGCCCTCGAGCTGGCGCAGGCCTTCGATGAAGCGGTCGATGAAACGGTTACGCTTGGCGTGTGCAACGAGATGCAGAATGACCTCGGTATCGGAGGTCGACTGCATGATGGCGCCGTCGCGAACCAGCTGGCGCCGTAGCGTGAGGCCGTTGGTCAGATTACCGTTATGGCCAATCGCAAATCCGCCGCCGTCGAGCTCCGAGAACAGCGGCTGCACATTGCGCAAGATAGTTTCTCCGGTCGTCGAGTAGCGCACGTGGCCCATTGCCGACAAGCCGGGCAGACGCTCGATCACCTCACGGCGGGAGAAGTTGTCTCCGACGAGCCCCAGTCGCCGCTCGGAATGAAATCGCTTGCCGTCGAAAGAAACGATGCCGGCGGCTTCCTGCCCGCGATGCTGGAGGGCGTGCAGGCCGAGCGCGGTGATCGCAGCCGCATCTGCGTGCCCGAATATGCCGAAGACGCCGCACTCTTCACGCAGCCGGTCGCCGTCAAGGTCGAGTCCCGCATCGCCTCGAGTCTCGGTCATCTCCCTCGTCTCCTGGTGGAATCTCGCGAGGGTCATCGCGATTTGCCGCGGGTCAACTCCCGCAAGCCGGCCCGGTCGGACGCTCCGTACCCACCAGCCTCGCTGGGAACGTCGATGCCGGAGCGCTGGCCTGCCGCCGGCTCGTCCTCATCCAGCTTCGGCTTCTTCAACCTCTTCAAGATGGTGCTTTCCGGGTCGTCCGGCAACATGGACATTAACCAATCGCCGGTTCCCTGGAGAACGATCCGCGATTTCGCGCTGCGCACCCACTCCGGCTGGCTGCGGTCGGGCACCAGCCAGGCGAAGAAAAGAAAGGCGATGACCACAATGATCAGACCACGCGCCAGGCCGAACAGGAAGCCAAGCGTACGATCGAGCGCGCCGATGCGGCTGTCCAGAACCATGTCCGAGAAGCGGACGGTCATAACCGATACGATCAACAGCGTGACCAAGAAGGTCCCACCGATCACCACTCCGGCCGCGACGATGTCGTTGTTGAAGTAGGATTTCGCGTAAGGCAGCAGCCTGGCGTAGAAATAAAGGGTCGCCAGCGCTGCGATCACCCAAGCGGCAATCGACAGGATTTCGCGCATGAACCCGCGGATCATGGCGAGCAGCCCCGAAATCAGCATGACACCGATCAGGATGATGTCGAGGAGAGTGATCGGCATGACCGAGTTCGCAAGCTCCGCATCGTCAGAACGCCGGCGGCCGAATCGGCGAATGAAATCGCACCAGCCTCGCCACCTCCCGCTGGGTCCGCAAGAGCTGCCGGAGGGTGGGCCCAAGTCATTGGCGTTCCCGGCATTATCCCGCTACCGCGCCACCGCCGGCCAACCGCAGACCAGCGGTTCGGGCGCTGTATAGCTGGAGGTGGCCGCCCCGTCACCCGTCTTCTTGGCCGGCGTATCTGCTCGCCCGGCGTTGCCCGGCCGCTGGCCTCGTAGCGATGTCGGCCACGAGGCTTGCAAGGCTGCTCACGGGTCTGAGGGACAAGCCCGCGTCGTCCGGCGCATCCGCACGCGCGGCCTCCGGAAGAATGGCGCGGACAAAACCCAGCTTCTGCGCCTCCTTAAGCCGCGCCGCGGCTTGCGCGACGGGCCGCACGGCACCCGAAAGCGAGATCTCGCCGAAATAGACGGCGTCGGCCGACAAGGGCGCATTTGCGAACGAGGAGATCAGCGCCGCCGCGGCGGCAAGATCGGCCGCTGGCTCCTGGATCCGCAAACCGCCAGCGACATTGAGATAGACATCGTGGCCCGAGAGCCGCACGCCGCAATGAGACTCCAGGACCGCAAGCACCATCGATAGCCGATTCTGATCCCAACCATTCACCGCACGGCGTGGTGTGCCAAGCGAGGTGGGAGCGACCAGCGCCTGGATTTCGACCAGCAATGGCCGGCTTCCTTCGATGCCGGCGAAGACCGCGGTGCCGGGCGAGCCGAGATCGCGCTCGGAGAGAAACAGCTCGGAGGGATTGGCAATCTCGCGCAGCCCGCCTCCGGTCATCTCGAACACGCCGATCTCGTCTGTCGGGCCGAAACGATTCTTGATCGCGCGGAGAATCCGGAATTGGTGTGAGCCTTCGCCCTCGAATGACAGGACGGCATCGACCATGTGCTCGACCACGCGCGGTCCGGCGATCTGGCCATCCTTGGTGACGTGGCCGACGAGGATCACGGCCGTGCCCGATCGCTTGGCGAAGCGGATCAGCGCCTGCGCGCTCGCGCGGACCTGAGTAACCGTGCCTGGGGCCGCCTCGACCAAATCGGTCCACATTGTCTGGATCGAATCGACGATAACGAGATGGGGGGTCGTGCGCTGGCCAACTGTCGCCACGATATCCTCGACCGAGGTCTCGGCCGCCAATTCGACCTTGGCGCCCGTCAACCCGAGCCGTTCGGCGCGCAGCCGCACTTGCGCCACCGCCTCCTCGCCCGAAATGTAAACCGCGCGGTGGCCACTACGCGCGAGCGCGGCCGCAACCTGGATTAGCAGCGTCGACTTGCCGATGCCGGGGTCGCCGCCGAGAAGGAGCACGGAGCCGCGCACGAATCCGCCGCCGGTGACGCGATCGAACTCTGCCAATCCCGAGGCGAGCCGTTGCGCCTCGTGGTCGGTCCCGGCCAGCGGTTCAAGCGCAAAGAGCCGCCCCTTGCGTGGCATACGGCTCTGGGGAGAAGCGGAATTCTCTTCGGCAATCGTGTTCCACTCGCCGCAGGCGTCACACTTGCCCTGCCAGCGGCCGTAGGCGGCGCCGCAGTTCTGACAGACAAAGCTCGTTTCGCGACGCGCCATGATTGCGCTACCACGTGTTGCACTGCTTGCGCGGGATCGCAGCACCCTGTCCTTATGAGCCTTCGCGCCACTCCCGCAATGCCAGCTTAAGCTTACGCGCCCGTGTAGACCCGGTGGTAGCGGCGTCCGAGGTGAGTGAGGACCTCGTAACCGATGGTGCCCATCGCTGCGGCAACATCATCGACGCTCATCCCGTCGCCGATCAGAGTGGCCAAATCCCCGCGGCGGACCGTGCCATCCGCCAGATCGGTCACGTCGACTGCCAATACGTCCATGGAGACACGGCCGGCGATTGGACACCGCTTGCCGGCGATAATCACCTGCGCCGGCGGCTTGCCTTTGGCGGCGCTGGCTGAGCGCAGATAGCCATCCGCATAGCCAAGGGCGACGATTGCGACGCGGCTCGGCCGCGTGGCCGTGAAAGCTGCGCCATAGCCGACGCTTTCGCCCTTATTGACGGCACGTACCTGGATGACGCGGCCTTTAAGCTCCACCACCGGACGCATGGGATTCGCCTTGCCAGGCGTCGGATTGACGCCGTAGAGCGCGACGCCGGGCCGAACCAGGTCGCAATAGGCCCCACCACCGAGGAATATGCCCGAAGAATTTGCAAGCGAAGATGCGACGCCACGATAGAGAATGCGAATCTCGCGAAACAGACGAATCTGCCGATCGTTCATTGGGTGATCGGGAATCTCGGCGCAGGCGAGGTGGCTCATCACCAGTGTAAACCCGTGATTTTCTGATTGCAGCCGCGGAGCGATGGCGACCGCCTCTTCGGGCGTGATACCGAGCCGGTTCATGCCGGTATCGACGTGGAGGGCTGCGCCGCCACGCCAGTTTCGGGTGGCGACGAACGCATCCCATTCGGCGAGTTCGGTGGCGCTGTTGATGACTGGCCGCAAATAATCGGCTGCGAATGCCTGCGCCGAGCCCGGGATCAATCCATTGAGAACGTAGATGGCGGCATCGGATGCAACCGCGCGCACGCGCCGCCCTTCGGCGACATCGGCAACGAAGAAGGTGCTACAGCCCGCGCGGGACAGCGTACGCGTGACCGGCTCGAGGCCACAGCCATAGCCGTCGCCTTTGACCACCGCAGCGCACTCGACCGGCACTGTCGTGCTCGCGAGCATCTTCCAATTGGCCGCGAGGGCGCCGAGGTCGATAGTGAGGATGCCACCGGCTTCCGCCGAATCCGCAGAGGCGGTCGGCATGCCGGCGGGCCGCAACTCGGGGTCGTGCACCGTCATGGCCGAAATTTATGGCCAGCCGCAGCGCTGCCGTCTAGGCCGAGCGGGCGAAGACAGGATTGCTCTGGTCCGCGATCGGACTCGGCGTCGACTGACGGCACGCCAGGTGCCCTTTCGCATGCGCCGGTCTCCCGATTACGCCCTCTCCGGCATCTGATCGTCTTGCGCCAGATTGTCGAAACGAGTGACCGCCGCGTCGAATTGGACATTGACAGTGCCGGTCGGGCCGTGGCGCTGCTTGCCGATGATGATCTCCGCCTTGCCGTGTACGTCCGCCATCTCCACCTGCCATCGGGTATACTCATCGGTTCCGGGCCGCGGTTCCTTGTTGCTCAGATAATATTCCTCGCGGAAAACAAACAGCACAACATCGGCGTCCTGTTCGATCGATCCGGACTCGCGCAAATCGGACAGTTGCGGGCGCTTGTCGTCGCGGTTCTCGACCTGCCGCGACAATTGCGAAAGCGCCACAACCGGCACGTTGAGCTCCTTGGCGAGCGCTTTGAGGCTCGTGGTAATCTCGGTCACCTCTTGTACGCGACCTTCCAAGGCTCGCCGAGTAGAGCCCTGGAGCAGTTGAATGTAATCGATCACGAGGAGATCGAGGCCCTTTTGCCGCTTGAGACGCCGCGCTCGGGCGGCGAGTTGTGCGACCGTCAAGCCGCCAGTCTCGTCGATGAAAAACGGTAGGTGTTGCAGTTCGATCGCGACATCCTTGATCTTCTCGAAGTCACGTTCATTGATGCCGCCCCGCCTGATGGTGCTCGAGGGAATCCCGCTCTGCTCCGCAATGATGCGTGTGGCCAGCTGCTCGGCGGACATTTCGAGAGAGAAGAAACCGACGATGCCGCCATTCACGGTATCGATATGTCCATCGGCGCGCACCTCGCCGCGCCAAGCACGCGCGACGTTGTAGGCGATATTGGTGGCAAGCGCCGTCTTTCCCATGCCGGGACGGCCGGCGACGATGATCAGATCAGAGGGCTGCAGGCCGCCCATCTTGCTATCGAGGTCCTTGAGGCCGGTCGCCAGCCCGGAGAGCTTTCCCTCGCGCTGATAGGCGCGCGCCGCCATGTCGACCGCGGTGGTGAGCGCAGTCTCAAATTTCTGAAAGCCGCCGCCGTAACGCCCGATCTCCGCCAGCTCGTAGAGGCGACGCTCGGCATCTTCGATCTGATCGCCCGGCGCGAAATCGACGGGCGCGTCGAAGGCAACATTGACCATGTCTTCGCCGATGTTGATGAGCTCGCGCCGGATCGCGAGATCGTAGACGGTACGCCCGTAGTCCACCGCGTTGATGATGGTTGTCGCTTCCGCGGCAAGGCGAGCGAGATACTGAGCCAGCGTCAATCCGGCGATGTCGATTTCGGCGGGCAGAAAGGTCTTCAGCGTCACCGGAGACGCCAGTTTGCCGGTGCGAATGAGACTGCGCGAGATATCGTAGATCTGCCGATGAATCGGCTCAAAGAAATGCTGCGGCTCGAGAAAGTCGCTGACGCGATAGAGCGCCTCGTTATTGACCAGGATCGCGCCCAGAAGGGCCTGCTCCGCCTCGATATTGTGCGGGGCGGCGCGGTAGGGCTGCGCGGTCTCCCCCGGGTGTTTGCCTAGCACTGATTCAACGAGAGCCATGGCAGCGAATCGCCTGCGAATCGAAAGAGTAGCGCATTACACCCGCGCTCGACTCGGGGCGACGGCCCCTGGGAGGTTTCCCCAATACCCACCGCGAGGAAATGACTGTCGAAACTCGCTCACGAGACGCTTGACCATCATCTCCCATATCGCGATTCCGTAAGCTCCCAATGGAAAAGTTGGGAATTCGTGACCAACCGCGCGATAAGTTCCGTCTTCGCAACTCGATCTGGTCAACCAAAAACCGGCAGCTATTCGCCCGCCAACCGCCGCGGTGGCCGCCCACCCCCTTCGAGCGCGCGCAACCGCGTCTCCTCGCGGGCGATGTAGTCGCGGGTCATCGGGACGACATCCTGTCGCTTCGTCAGCTGCAGCTGGAAAACCATCATTGCCTGCTCGCGGAATGCGATCTCCGACGCCGCCAGATAGAACTCCCACATGCGCGTGAAGCGAGTGTCGTAAAGTCTTTCGACCTCCTGGCAATGGGCGAGGAAGCGTTCGCGCCACGCTTTGAGCGTCTCAGCATAATGCAGGCCCAAAATCTCGATATCGGTGACGAGCAGACCCGCGCGCTCAACCGCCGGCAGAACTTCCGATAACGCCGGAATATAGCCGCCCGGGAAGATGTATTTTGCGATCCACGGATTGGTTACGCCGGGTCCTTCGGACCGCCCGATTGAATGCAGCAGCATTATGCCGTGATCGCCGAGCAGGCTGTAACATTTGCGAAAGAAAGCCTCATAAAAGCCAAGGCCGATATGTTCGAACATGCCCACCGACACGATACGATCAAATTTCTCCGGCATGTCGCGATAGTCCTGCAGGCGGAACTCGACTCTGTCCGTTAGTCCCTTTTCAGCCGCGCGCGCGTGTGCGACTTGAAGCTGTCGGTAGGACAGCGTTATGCCCGTGATACGCGCGCCACAAACTTCGGCAAGGTAGAGCGCAAGACCGCCCCAACCGCAGCCGATGTCGAGCACGCGACCACCGGCCGGTACGAGAAGCTTCGCCGCAAGGTGGCGCTTCTTCGCAAGCTGGGCATCATCGAGGGATTGCTCGGAAGCCTCGAAATAGGCGCAGCTGTATTGCGATCGGCGTCGAGGAACAGCGCGTAAAGTTGGCCGTCGAGGTCGTAGTGGTGCGCGACATTGCGCCGCTCTCGCCCGCGCGAATTGAATTGCTGAGCGCGGCGATAGAGGTATCGAATGACCCAGCGCAATCCGGCCCAGGCCGGTAGACCCTCGCGGCGTCGACCGAGGACAATGGCAAGAACATCGGCGATCGAGCCCTGCTCGACCACTATGCCCCCGTCCATGTAGGCTTCGCCGAATTTCAATGCCGGATCGAGCAGAACGCCGCGCTCGGCCGCGCGCGTGGTGAAGCGGATCGCTGCGGGCGTCCCAGTCCCGTCCCCGAAGGTAAAGATCGACCCCGCCGCGGTGGTGACCCGGAGATTTCCAGCGCGGACCAACCTTCCGAATATCACCCGAAGCAACCGATCCATCGGCCGCCTCCTACCGCATCGACTGCTTGGCCGAATGCGTTTCGCAATCTATCTCGCCGGAGCGAAGCAAATCGATGGCCTCAGTTCCGACGCGGTCAGATTTAGAAGCATTTTGTAATAACGCTGATTGGGTGCGCAACTATGCTCCGCGCGCAGCACCCGCCGGCGATCGGTCTACTCGGCTGCCTCGGCGAGCCCGCTCCTCGAGGCCAGCTCGGATTTTCTGCGATACATGTAATCTCGCGTGAGCGGCGCGGCCTCGAGGCTCTTGAGAAGTTGAACTTGAAACACCACCAGCCCGTAATACCTAAACGAGGCCTCGAATCCGGCCAGGTAGTATTCCCACATCCGAATGAATCGCTCGGCGGTCCCGAACCGCTCTTTCAAATGCGGTGCCTCTTCGAACACCGCGATGACCTTATCGCGATTGGCAAGAAAATTGGTCCGCCAGGCGTGCAATGTTTCTGCGTAGTGGAGGCGCAGCACCTCGACATCGCTAATGATCAAACCCGAGCGCTCGATCGCGGGGGTGAGCTCGGACAGTGCGGGGGTGTAACCACCCGGAAAGATATAACGCCGCACCCAGGCATTCGTGTCGCCCGGACCATCCCAGCGTCCGACGGTGTGGAGCAGCATGATGCCACCGTCCGTGAGCAGTTCGCGGCATTTGTCAAAGAACGTCTGGTAATGTTGCCTGCCAACATGTTCGAACATTCCGACGGACACGATGCGATCGAACTTCTCCGAGATTGTACGATAATCTGCGATACGAAATTCACACGGCAGCGCTTCGGCGGCCGCGCGTTGGCGCGCAATACGTACCTGTTCGTCCGATAGATTGAGACCGACGACGGAAACGTTGAAATTGCGCGCGAGATCGAGACCGAGTCCTCCCCACCCGCTGCCGATGTCGAGAACTTTCAATCCCGGCTTAAGTAGGAGCTTGGCGGCGATGTGGTTTTTCTTCGCGACTTGCGCTCGATCGAGGGAAGCGCCGCTATTTTCGAAATAGGCACACGAATATTGCAGGTCCGAGTCGAGAAAGAGGCGATAGATCCGATGATCGATGTTGTAGTGATGGATCGCGTTGCGCTGCGCCCTCCCGAGCGTATTGTTCTCGAAGAGCCGGCGAGCGAAAGATCGCAACGTCCGCAGCATCTCACTCGCCACGCCAGCGTAAGTTCGGCTAAGATTTTTGACGGCAAGATCCAGAAATTCCGCGATCGAGCCTTGGTCGATGGTGAGATTGCCATCCATATAAGCTTCGCCCAACCTGAGCTCGGGGTCCATGAGGATGCGCCACTCGGCTGTTCGGCTCGCAAACCGAATAGCAAGGGGCGTACCTGTGCCATCCCCGCAGCAGAAGCTCGATCCTGTTGCGGTCGTAACCTGAAGAGTGCCTTTGCGGATCAGCCTATGGCATACCGCCCGAAGCAACCGATCCATCGGCCTGCTCCATCGCCCCAACATCATTAGCCGCGCCCGCGAGGCAATTGGCACTTGGCGGCGTCGCTGCGAACCGTGGCTCTCGTCGCTCGCTCGTGCTGCTGGTGGCAAGAATTAGAACAAACTCTGCTGAAGGCTGCAACGCAGGTGCACCGCAGCAGGCACGCAGGGGGCGGCCGCCCCAACCGGGCGTCATCCTCTTTTGGCCAAAAATGGCAGGCAAAGGATCGCCTAGGATCGGCTGTAGCGGAGATTCGTGTGCGGAGGATTGCTCGATTGATGCCATGCGTTCTGGTGGCGGCTGCCGTCTGCGCGACGGTTTCATCGGCGCGAGCGCAAGCGAACCTCGACCGGGGAAAATCGGCCGCACAAATCTTCGCGGACACCTGCAACGCATGCCATCGCAGTCCACGGGAAATCAGGGCAACCAGCGCCGCATTTTTGCGGGAGCATTATACCACTGGCCCGCAGCAAGCGGCAGCCATCGCTGCATATCTTGCCTCGGTGGGTAGCGACCCGCGGGCGGTTCAGCAGCGACGCCCGCCGACCTTGGGCGCGGGCCAAGCCCCCTCACCAGCGGTCGATGAATCGAAGGGCGGAGACAATCAGGCGGCACTTCCGCGGGACGGCGCCACGGCGACCGCGGTCAGGCCTCGGCGACCGTCCGAGAGCGTGGAAGTGGGCAATCTCCCCGTCACTCCTGAGCAGGGCGGCGGCGACGTGGCCGGCGCAGCGGAAGCTGCAGCAGGAACGCCGGTCCGGCAACCCGCTGTCGACGGGTTTGAGGAATAGTGCCGAGGCGCCAGCGCCCCCGGAGCTATACATTCCGACGCTATTTCTCCTCCTCTTTAGCTTCCGCAGTTTCCGCGTTCGATGCTTCGACGGTGGCCTCGCGCGAGCGGCGTGCCGCGATCGCCTCCGGCTCAAAGAAGGCCTCCGCCGCCGCCGCTGCTGCGGCCGCTTGCTCCTCCTCTCCCGCGCGGGCGACCGTGATGTCCTCGCCGCGAGCAAGCCGTTGTGCCTCGTCGGCATTGCGCGCGACAGTAACGCTGATCGTCGCCTCGACTTCGGGATGCAGCGAGATCGGCACCCGATGTAACCCGATGGTCTTGATCGGCGCCTGGAGCGCGACCTGAGCCCGGCTGACTACAAAGCCGGCCTCCGTGACCAATGCGGCGATGTCGCGGGGGGAGACCGACCCGTAAAGCTGGCCGCTCTCGGCGGCTTGGCGCAGCACCGTGAAGCTCTGGCCGTCAACCTTTTGAGCGACCTTTTCCGCTTCCTTCTTTTGCTCGAGATTGCGCGCTTCGAGCTCGACTCTCATGTTCTCGAACCGGGAGCGGTTCTCTTTGGTGGCCCGCAGCGCTTTGCCTTTGCGCAAGAGATAGTTCCGCGCAAAGCCGTCCTTGACGCGCACGATATCGCCGATTTGACCAAGTTTGGCGACACGTTCAAGTAGGATCACTTCCATGGACTGTACCTCCGTCTGTCGAGCGCTTGATCAGGTTCGCAAACCAGGGGGGCCCCGCTTGCGCGCAAAGCGATTGCGAATGTTGAACGCGGTTTCCGCGAGTCCGAGAATGGAGATGGCCAGGACCGGCCAGCCGAGGATAGCGGTGGCGGCGTACAGGGCCCCCAGCACAAGCGCGCGAGCGCTCATACCACGCGTGATCGCATGCAAGACGGCAAAGCCGAGCATCGCGAAAGCCATGAGCAGGCTTGCGGCAAACGCGCCCGAAAGTACGCCGAAGAGGTCCGGCAAGAAGGACCCCACGATGGCGGCCGCAAGCAGGCCGGAGCTCGACGTCGGCAGGTTTAAAGCAGGCAAATCCGGCCATGGTCGCCTGAGCCGACCCGAAATTTTCACGATGCGGGCAGCCAGCCAGAGGTTTAACAAGTTCGTGACGGTGGAAAATACGGCCGCCGCCGGCGGAACGGCCACCACCAGCATGTCGATCAGCGACCGGTCGCGCAGAATGCGTTCGTAAGCCTTGCGAAGAGCGGCCTGAACACTCTGTTGATCCATGCCGAAATTAGGAATGGCGGCTACAACGACAAGAGTGCCGATCACAGCGGCCCACAGCACGAGCCGCCCGGCCGGATACCATTCGAGCGCGCCTGCGCTCGATGCCGGTCGGGCAAGCAGTGCGCAATAACCAAGCCACCAGGCCCCGAACGCGATGACGGCGACCGCGATGAAAAACGTGGAAGAAACAATCGTGACTGCCGCTGTCGCAACGGCCGCCGCAATCAGCCCGGCCAGGGGACTCCAACCAAGCGCTGCGATGAAGATCGGCAATGGCGCGAGGTAAAACAAAAGGATAGCGGCGATCGACCCGGATACAACGGACGCAAACATCAGCGCCGCTGCCGCGCCCGCTCCCAATCCGATCAGTATGACTTGCACCATCTTCAGCTGTCCCGCTTCATCAGCGGTTAGAGACGGAATGAACTCCGTCCCAACCATCGGAGGACCAACAATGGACGCCGGCGACCATAGCGCTGGCGTTGCTTCGTCCCTGCTTCGCTCGTCCTCCGCCCTATATGCGCCGGGTTGTGCTAACGGATCACGTAAGGCAACAATCCGAGAAAACGCGCACGTTTGATGGCGCGCGCCAGCTCCCGCTGCTTTTTGGCGGAAACCGCCGTGATCCGACTCGGCACAATCTTGCCGCGCTCGGACACATATCGCTGCAAGAGCTTCACGTCCTTGTAATCGATCTTCGGCGCATTGGCGCCGGAAAATGGACAGGTCTTACGCCGACGAAAGAAGGGCCGGCGGGTCTGTGCTGGGGACGTCGCCATGGCGGTTATTCCTCCGTCGTCATGCCGGGTGCGGCATCCTCGTAGTAACCTTCGCGAGCAGTGCGGCCCTCACGGTCGCGACGGTGCTCACCGCGGTCGCGATCACGGAAGCTGCCGCGATCGCGGTCGCGAAATCCAAAGCCCCGCTCGTCGCGCTCGCGGTCGCGCTCGACCTTGCGCATCATCGCCGAGGGACCTTCCTCGTGCTCGCGCACCCGAACGGTAAGGTAACGCAACACATCCTCGCTCAAACGCTCCTGCCGCTCGATCTCGTTGAGCGCGGCCGGCGGCGCGTCGATATTGATCAGCGTGAAATGCGCCTTGCGGTTTTTGCGTAAACGGTAGGCTAGCGATTTTACGCCCCATTGTTCGGTCTTCGCGATCTTGCCTCCCATCTCTTCGATGATGCCTTTGAACTGGCCAGTCAGGTCCTCGACCTGCTGCACGCTCGCATCTTGGCGCGTGAGGAAGACGTGTTCGTAGAGCGGCATTGGTGCCTTTCCTTGCTTTGGCGCTCTTGCCCTGGCGCAAAGCCCTTCGAGACTTTCCGGGAAAGGCTCGAATGCTCAGAAGGTGGAAACACGGGACGCCGGACCAGGGGCCCCTGCCGCCCGGCGATGAGCCAAGCAGCCGTCCGTTCAGTTCCCAGCCGGGATCGAGCGGAAGCCCGGCGTTATACGGAGTTCAGACGAAAAGGCAAGGCGGTTAACAAGAGCCCACCACGTTTGCCAGCACCGCCGCCGCTTGACAGGGCAGATGTCGCGGTGTCTTAGGGCCGATCGCATCAAGGCTTGGTGCATGTCGTTCGCATTCCTATTTCCGGGTCAAGGCAGCCAAACGGTCGGTATGGGCAAGGCTCTGGCCGACGCCTTTGCGTCGGCACGCGCGGTGTTCGAGGAGGTCGATGCGGCACTCGGCGAGAAGCTCACACACATCATCTGGGAAGGGCCGCCCGAGACGCTGATGCTGACCGAGAACGCCCAGCCCGCATTGATGGCGGTATCGCTCGCGGCTATCCGCGTGTTGGAGGCCGATGCAGGTGTTGAGCTTGCGCGCGACGTGCGCTTCGTTGCTGGTCATTCGCTCGGCGAATATTCGGCGCTTGCCGCGGCCCGCGCTCTCAGCATCCCGGACGCCGCGCGGCTGCTGCGGCTGCGCGGTCGTGCCATGCAAAAAGCCGTTCCAGTGGGCACTGGTGCCATGGCGGCGCTGCTTGGGCTCGACTTCGATCAAGCGGCTGCGGTCGCGGCCGAAGCTGCACAGGGTCAGGTCTGCGAGGCGGCGAACGATAATGGTGGCGGGCAGGTCGTGGTTTCCGGGGACAAAGCAGCCGTCGAACGCGCAGTCGAAATTGCCAAAGCGAAGGGTGCGCGGCGCGCCATGATGCTGCCCGTCTCCGCTCCATTCCACTGCGCGCTGATGCAACCTGCAGCCGATGCGATGGCTGGCGCGCTGGCTGGCATCGCGGTGAAGCCACCAGTGGTGCCGGTCATCGCCAACGCTTTCGTCCGGCCGATTCGAGATCCGGCCGACATTGTGCGCGCGCTCGTTGCGCAAGTCACAGGGACTGTGCGCTGGCGCGAGTCGATCGCGTTTATGGCTGCCGCTGGCGTGACTGTGTTTTACGAGATCGGTGCCGGCAAAGTCTTGAGCGGGCTTGTCAGGCGCATTGTCGATGGAGCGAGCGGCGTTTCGATTAGCTCCCCGGATGACATCGCGATGTTCAGGCTCGGCAAAGCGTGATTGCGAGGAGCGACCAATGTTCGACCTGACGGGCAAGACCGCGCTCGTCACCGGCGCGAGCGGCGGAATCGGCGGCGCGATCGCGCGCGCTTTTCATCAACAAGGCGCGACTGTTGCGCTCTCCGGGACGCGGGGAGACGTGCTCGAGCGGCTCTCCGGTGAGCTCAAAGAGCGCACCCATGTGTTGCCGTGCGACCTCGCGGCCAAGGATGAGGTCGAGGCGCTGGTGCCAAAGTGCGAGGAAGCCATGGGCAAGCTCGATATTTTGGTGGCTAATGCCGGAATCACCAAGGACAATCTTCTGGTTCAGCTGCGAGATGAAGACTGGGACGAGGTCGTCGCGATCAATTTGACGGCGACCTTCCGACTCGCACGGGCGGCGGTGCGCAGCATGATGCGGAGTCGCTATGGACGCATCATCGGCATCGGATCGGTGGTCGGTGTGACCGGCAATCCAGGTCAGAGTAATTATACCGCAACCAAGGCCGGCATGATCGGCTTGATCAAATCGATCGCGGCTGAATATGCCCGACGCGGTGTAACGGCGAACTGCATCGCGCCGGGGTTCATTGCCACAGCCATGACCGACAGACTCAACGATAAGCAGCGGGAGGCGATCCTTGCCCGCGTTCCAGTAGGGAGGCTCGGCGGAGGGTTGGATGTGGCAGCCGCAGCGGTCTTTCTCGCTTCGGAAGAAGCCGCTTATATCACCGGGCAAACGCTGCACGTGAATGGCGGGATGGCGATGATTTGAGCATGATCGCCGGGACCCGCTGCGGCGGCGTTGCCGTGCTGGTCAAGGCATTTGAAGTATGGTAACCGGACTTCGGTTTAGCTGGGGCGGCATAACGGTTCCAATCATCACCAGGGGTCCGCTCGCGACCCGATGATGCGACGCCGGAAAAAAGCCCATACCGCAATGGCTCGGGGGCGCTGACCGATCGAGCCCAATTCCAAAGGACACGAGGTCGCAGCGATGAGTGATATTGGCGAGCGAGTGAAAAAGATCGTGGTGGAACATCTGGGCGTCGAAGCCGAAAAGGTGACCGAGAACGCAAGTTTCATCGATGACCTCGGTGCCGACAGCCTAGACACCGTCGAACTTGTAATGGCTTTCGAGGAAGAATTCGGTTGCGAGATCCCCGACGACGCCGCCGAAACCATCTTGACCGTCGGCGACGCCATTAAATTCTTAGAAAAAAACGCAAAAAGCTAGCTTCTGCACCTCCGCCATTCCTGCGATCGGACCTTTGACTTGGCGCGTCCTGGCGTCGGGAGGGTATGATATCGCTAGTGCGCAGGGGCACGAAACATGAGACGCGTTGTCGTCACAGGGCTCGGCATGGTGACGCCGCTCGCTTGCGGTGTCGAACCGACCTGGCAGCGTCTCATCAATGGCGAGAGTGGGGCAAGGCGCATCGAAAGTTTCGACGTCTCGGATTTACCGGCAAAGATCGCTTGCCAGGTTCCTCGCGGTGACGGCTCGAACGGAAGCTTCAATCCGGATCAATGGATGGAGCCGAAAGAGCAGCGCAAAGTCGACGACTTCATCGTCTTCGCAATGTGCGCCGCACGCCAAGCGTTGGATGATGCGGCTTGGAAGCCAGCCAGCAATGACGATCAGATCAGAACGGGAGTAATGATCGGTTCGGGCATCGGCGGGCTCACGGGCATCGCCGAAACGGCGATCGTGCTGAAGGAAAGAGGGCCGCGCCGCGTCTCGCCGTTCTTCATTCCAGGCCGCCTGATTAATCTCGCATCGGGCTATGTATCGATCGCGCATGGCCTCAAAGGGCCCAACCATGCGGTCGTCACCGCATGTTCGACTGGCGCGCATGCCATCGGAGATGCCGCGCGATTGGTGGCCCTCGGTGACGCGGAGGTCATGGTGGCGGGCGGCGCGGAATCGCCGATCTCGCGGATTGGGATGGCGGGATTTGTGGCTTGTCGCGCTCTTTCCACGTCATTCAACGACGCACCGGAACGCGCTTCTCGTCCCTACGATCGCGATCGCGACGGCTTCGTGATGGGCGAAGGTGCCGGAATTGTTGTGCTCGAGACGTATGAGCACGCCAAAAGCCGCGGCGCGAAGATTTATGCCGAGCTCATCGGCTACGGCCTCTCGGGAGACGCTTATCACATCACCGCGCCAGCGGAGGATGGCGAGGGTGCGCTGCGATGCATGGACGCGGCAATCAAACGCGCCGGCATTTCCGCGGGGGAGATCGACTACATTAATGCCCACGGCACCTCGACGCCGGTCGGCGACGAGATCGAGCTCGGCGCGGTACATCGGCTGGTCGGGAACGCCGCGGCGCGGATGTGCATGTCGTCCACCAAATCATCGATCGGCCATCTGTTGGGCGCCGCAGGCGCCGTCGAGGCAATCTTCTCGATCCTTGCCATGCGCGATGGTGTAGCGCCGCCGACCATCAATCTCGACAATCCCTCCGTCGAAAGCGCAATTGATCTCGTGCCGCATCACTCCAAACGGCGCACGATTGATGTGGTTCTGTCGAATTCTTTCGGATTCGGTGGAACCAACGCGTCGCTGATCTTTCGCCGGGTCGTAGCTTAGCGCGGCGCGGCGACAGCAAGCGGGACGTAAAACCGATGGCCGGCTCCGCGAAGGTAGCTGATTCGCGCTTCCTACCTTTGGCCATATTCCGAATTAAGATCCAACAAAGTCGCTTCGGTCGCGCCATCTGCGGCAACCCCGCCGTTTGGCACGCTCCATTGGGCAGCGCCGGGGGCGGGCCGTGTTTGCAGCAGGAGAGCCCGAATCCCGAGCTCGGGGCGGCCGGATGGATCGTTTTTTATGGAGCCTAAACGCATCAACCCACGCAGCCCGCGCGCGGCTCTGGAGCCCCATCATGTGCCGGTACCCAGCCGCCCGTCGAGGCGCGCGCGCAATCCGCTGGTGATAGTCGGCAACGCTGTTTTCACGGCCGTGGTCCTCGTGTTCATCGTCGGAGGCGCGGCAATGGTTTTCGGCAAGAGCAGGTTCGAAGCGCCGGGCCCTTTGCAAGAGGACAAGATCGTCAACATCCCGCCGGGCTCCGGCATGATGGACATCGCCGATCTGCTCAAGCGGGAAGGCGTCGTGGATGCGCACCGATTCATCTTCATTGGCGGCGTATTCGCCCTCAAGGCGCGCTCTGACCTCAAGGCCGGCGAGTACCTGTTCCCGAAGCGGGCCAGCATGAAGGACGTGGTAGAGGCCATCGTCGAAGGGAGGGTGGTGCAACACCAACTCACTATCCCCGAGGGCCTCACATCCGAGCAGATCGTGGCCAGGCTACTCGAGAACAACATCCTATCCGGCAATATCAAGGACGTTCCGAGGGAAGGCAGTCTTCTGCCGGACAGCTACTACTTCCATCGCAGTTTCACGCGCGCTCAGATGATCCAGCGCATGCGTCAAGCCCAAGAGCGGCTGGTGCGGGAAGTCTGGGATCGTCGCAATCCAGATCTGCCCCTCAAGACTCCGGAGCAACTTGTCATACTCGCATCGATCATTGAAAAAGAGACCGGTAAGGCCGAGGAGCGCACGCGCATCGCGGCGGTGCTGACAAATCGGCTCAAGCAAAGGATGAAACTTCAATCGGATCCGACGATCATTTACGGTCTGGCTTTCGGCAAGGGCGCGCTGGGCCACCCGCTCACCAAGAGCGAGATAGCCCAGCCGACGCCCTACAACACATACATCATCGATGGCTTGCCGCCCGGGCCAATTGCCAATGCGGGTCGCGCCTCTATCGAGGCTGCGGCTAAGCCGGCGCGCACGAAGGAGCTTTATTTCGTCGCCGACGGTACCGGGGGACACGCGTTTGCGGAAACTTATGATCAGCACATGAAAAATGTCGCGCGCTTACGCGCAATCGAGCATGAGCAGAAATCAGAGCCGGCCGACGCGGATACGGAAGCGCCTGCTCCCCCGGTACGTCCGGCACCCGCGTTCGCGCCGGGGCACCGTACCAAGCGCGGCGCAAACGGCTCAACAAAAGGTGCGCCCGGACCCGCAGAGTAGCGCAGTTGTGCCGCGCCTTGCGGCCCTTGTGAGGGCCCTTGCTGGCCGCTAAGGTCCCGCCGCGATTCATCCAAGATTGACCGTGGATAAGAAGCCGATGGCGCTGTCGAGCATGACCGGCTTCGCGCGTGGCCACGGCGTGAGTGGCGCCTATAGCTGGGCTTGGGAGCTGAAATCGGTCAATGCCAAAGGCCTCGACTTGCGCTTGCGACTGCCGCCAGGCTGGGATGTGGTGGAGGGTCCGGCGCGCCATAGCGCAGCCCAAGTACTAACGCGCGGCACCGTCCACGCCACCCTCACAGTCGAACGGCTGGGCGTCGCCCCGATCGCGCGCGTCAACGAACCCGTACTCGCGGCTGTGCTGGCGACCATCAAGGGATTGGCTGGTCGCGTGGACGCCGCCGCGCCGCGACTCGACGGCATCCTTTCCCTCAAAGGGGTGATCGACGTCGTCGACGAGGACGAGCGCGAGGCGGAGCGAGGCGCCGCGGAAGCAGCGGTCATCGCGGGCTTCGGTGCAACCCTCGCGGAACTGGCCACTATGCGGCGGCACGAGGGCGAAGCTTTGGGACGAGTCTTGACACAGCGCGCGAAGGAAATCGCTGCTTTGGCCGCACGAGCGGAAGCCGCGCCGGGTCGCCGACCGGAGGCGATCAAGGCGCGGATTGCCGACCAGGTGGCGATGCTGCTCGATGCGTCTGATCGTTTCGATGCCGATCGTTTGCATCAGGAAGCCATCCTCATCGCCAGCAAGGCCGACATCCGAGAGGAGCTCGACCGGCTCGTCTCGCACGTGGCACACATCGAGCGGCTGATGGGCGGGGGCGGACCCATCGGCCGCCGACTCGATTTCCTGGCCCAGGAGCTCAATCGCGAGGCCAATACGTTATGCTCCAAATCGAACGACGTGGAGCTGACCAATATCGGACTGGAGCTCAAGAGTGTTGTCGAGCAGTTCCGGGAGCAGGTGCAAAACTTGGAATGAACAATGCCTGCAATCCGAAATCGGCGACACAAAGAGGCCATCGCCCGCCGCGGGCTCATGCTGGTGCTGTCCTCCCCTTCGGGAGCCGGCAAGACCACGTTGTCCCGCAAGCTGCTCGAGGCCGATCCACGGGTCGAGCTGTCGGTATCGGTGACAACGCGAAAGCAAAGGCCCGGCGAGACCGATGGCCAAGACTATCATTTCATCGACGCCGAGCGGTTCGAGACAATGGTTAGACAGGGTGAACTTTTGGAATGGGCGCAGGTGTTCGGGCATCACTATGGCACGCCACGGGCACCGGTGGAGGCGGCACTCCTGAGGGGCCACGACATTTTGTTCGACATCGATTGGCAGGGGACGCAGCAGCTTCGCGAAAAGGCGGATCACGATCTCGTCAGCGTGTTTGTGCTGCCACCGTCAATGCCAGATCTTGAAGGGCGCTTGCGGCGCAGAGCGCAGGATTCCGACGAGGTGATCCGCACCCGCATGGAGACGGCGGCCGAGGAGATGAGTCACTGGGCGGAGTACGATTACGTCGTGATCAATACCGATGTCGATCGCGCGTTCGCCGAGGTGCAGACCATCCTGGCTGCCGAGCGGCTCAAGCGCGAACGGCAAACGGGGCTCTCTGACTTCGTGCGCCGGCTGCAGGCGCAGCTATGAGCTGGAGCATCCAGAGAATGGCAGAGCGTCAACGCGCAGCGAAGGCGCGCGCCAAAGAGACGAAACCCTCGACCGGAACCTCCTCGGCCCTGGCGGTCGGCGCGATCCTCGCCGCCTCGAGCAATACGATGGCATCGACGCCAAGGGATCTCAGGCTTTGGCGCAACATCTTACGGCGTTGGCCAAACGCGGCTTCAGTTACCCGCTCAAGGGCTCGGCGCTCGCACGCGACTGGGGCTTTTCGCGGCACGAGTTCGACAAGAGATGAAGTGACCTTAGGCGGCGGCACAAAGGCGCGGGCCGCAACGTCAAAACAAATGCGAGCCTTACAGCGCCAGCCAACGAGGACGGAGAGCCGTCCGTAACTCTTCGAGCCAGGCGCGGCGACCAGGCGTTCGGCGACTTCACGTTGGAACATCAGTACCAGCCGGTCGTACCAGGGCGGCCAAGATTCCTGCGTCAGCCAGCCGACCAGCAGAGCAGTGGCTATGTTGTAGGGCAGATTCGCGACGATACGCGCTGACGCGCTGTCCACCAGCGGACGCGGGTCGAAATCGAGGGCGTTGCTTGCAACGATCTGGAGACGCCCTGGATAGCGCCGTGCGATCTGCTCCAGCGCCGCGACAGTACGGTCGTCGCGCTCGATGGCAACCACACGGCGCGCGCCAGCTGCAAGAAGTGCGCGGGTGAGGCCGCCCGGCCCGGGGCCGATTTCGACCACGTCCACGCCCTCGAGCGGGCCCGCCGCGCGCGCGATGCGAGTGGTTAGATTCAGATCGAGAAGAAAATTCTGTCCGAGCGACTTCTTGGCTCGCAGCCCATGTTGGCGAATCACCTCGCGCAGCGGCGGAAGATCATCGACGGCGCTCATGCACGACGGGCAATCGGAGGGGATTGGGCCCGGCTCGACAGCCTTGCCGCAAGTTGAAGAGCGGCGATCAGGCTGGTGGGATCGGCACGGCCCGTGCCAGCGATGTCAAAGGCCGTACCGTGGTCGGGCGAGGTCCGCACAAACGGCAGGCCCAAAGTGACGTTGACTGCATGATCAAAAGCCAGCGTCTTGATCGGGATCAGGGCCTGGTCATGATACATCGCGAGCGCCGCGTCATAGCTCGCGCGCGCCGCCTGATGGAACAGCGAGTCGGCGGGCAGCGGACCACGGGCGTCGATACCCTCCGCCTTGAGACGTTCCACAGCGGGACGCACCACGGTCAGATCCTCGTCGCCGAGAGCCCCATCCTCGCCTGCGTGCGGATTGAGGCCAGCGACGGCGAGACGCGGATGCGCGATGCCGAAGCGCGCACGCAGATCGTGCGCGACAATCCGCCCAGTTTCGACCACGAGATCTGCGCTGAGATGGGAGATGACGTCTTTCAGCGGAAGGTGGATGGTAACAGGTACGACCGCGAGTTCCGGGGACCACAGCATCATTACCGGACGGGTTGCCACGCCGGTCGATTCTTCGACCAGCTTACCGAGATATTCGGTATGTCCGGGTTCGGGAAAGCCGGAGCGATACAGCACGTTTTTGGCGACCGGATTGGTGACCACGGCCGTTGCGGCTCCGGCGCTGACATCGGCCACGGCCCGGCGAATCGCCGCCAGCGCCGCCGGGGCACTCGATTCGTCCGGATGGCCGGGCTCAGCACTGATTGGCACACCAATGTCGACCACAGGCAGCGCGGTTTCGAACGCCTTCGATACCCCCGCCGGCTCGACCACTGCAATGGTCAGGTCAGGTGCGATGCGCTTCGCGCGTCGCGCGAGGAATGCGGGATCGACGAGGAGGTAGAAGGGCGGCAGGCCAAGCTCTGCACGCCGGCGCCAGGCCGCGAAGGTGATGTCGGGCCCGATGCCGGCCGGCTCACCAACCGTCAGCGCTAACGCCCGCGCCATGACGCTTAAGCCCTATTTGTATTCGAGCATCGCGCCGCGACGCAGCTCCTGCAGATATTGCTTGGAGCGCTGCTCGAAGCGCTCGGCCATGATGGAGTCGCGCACCTGCCGCCTGATCGGTGAATTGTCGGCCGTAGATTCTTTTTTCGCGCAAATGGCGAACATCTCGATTCCGAACTTGGTGACCTCGGGCGCAGTCAGCCGGCCGACTTCGACCCCATCGAGCACCTTACGCAGCTCCGCAGGGATGTCGGCCGAGCTGCGAACAACTTGGTCGCGCACAGCGACATCCTTAAGCGCGCGAGCGAAGGCTATTCCGGTCTCGCAGCCCTGAAAACGGCCGCGCAAGGCCTCCGCTTCGCGCTTGCGCCCTTCGACAAACGCCTCCGCCGATCCAGTTGGGACAAGGAATAGAATGGGGCGCAGAGTGTAATCATACCCGACGCTATCGTTGGACTTGGACTCCATCGCCGTGAGGATATCCTTGTCACCGATCTGCAAGCTCGCCTGATATCGCCCGCGCACGAGTTGCGGCCAGGTCATGTCGGCCTTGAGGCGGGCCTTCAGCGTTGAGGCATTGACCCCCGATTTGGCGAGCTGCTCGGTCAATTGTTCGGGCGTCAGCCGCATGCGACTCGCCACCGAGGCGTAGGCGGTATCAACCTCAGAACTGGGAATTTCGAATCCCAATTTCTTGGCCTCGCGCACTTTCAGCTTCTCATTGATCAACTCGTCGAGAACCTCCTGGCGGGTAGGAGTCTTGTGCGTCGATAATTGATTAAGTTTGGAGCGCTGCTCGATGTCGAGTGCGGTGATTGGCTCTCCGTTGACGATGACGACGACTTGCTGCGCGCGAGCAGCTGTTGCCAGCGCTGATAGGTCGAACAGGAGGATCGCGGCGATCAGTAGGTTGCGGCATGTCCTGATAATATCGAACATCATGACTCCGTCCGCTTGCTCACCGTTGAAAGCTCGTCCCTGCATTGCTCGCAAGCATCGTTCTCCAATCGAGCCGCTAGCCCCCAAAGGGTTCGCGGCTAATGCGTGCTGCCCAATACCCCGGGAGTGATCGTGGGCCCTCCGGCCGCGCTGGTACTCGAAGTTCCGCCAAGTGTACGCAAGGTGAGCTGCATCATGTAGCTGTGATTCACCGAAACGCTGCCGTTATAGGCGTAACTTGTAATGTAGCTCAGGGCCAAAATGAGACAGTCGTCGATGTATCCGGCGCCGATCTGGGTTTGGGTAACCGAGTTGTGGTGAATGTCATATCCCGCTGCCCCAAGCAGCACCCAGTTTGGATTAAGCTTGAAGCGCGCACTGCCGAGAATGCCCTCTCGGCGGTCGAGAAACCCGATCAGCGGTTGCGGGGCATAGTTGCCGTACATAACGGTTGTCGTCCAGCGGCCGAAATTCGCGGTCGTTTCGAGTTCTGTGCGCTGAAGCGTGAAGTCGCTCTCGGCGAAGCGGAATCGGGAGGTGAATGTTAGCAGGCTGTTCGGCTGGTACGATGCCCGCGCCACGTAGTCGGAACTCGCGGTATCGAGACCACTGTTAATGCCGGTATTCGTCGTGCTGGGGAGCGCAAAGGAGTTCAGTCCGTAGAGCTGGTAGGATTGCCCGAACAGAAAGTTGACGTTGCCGCCGCGGTTGAACTGGGCGGTATACTGAATGCCCGCGTTCGCCCGGCCGCCCCCTTCGACGCGATCCCACCCGGAAAACTTATTGATCTTGAAGAGATTTGAATCGTCGAAGATGAGGCTTTGCGCATCCTCGTTGGGGAATGAGCCGACGAAGGTCTCATTCGGCCGGAAAATAAGCTGGGCGATAGGCTCGACGGTCTGCGTGCCCCAGGACTGGACGTTGATGAGAGGATAGCGATATTCGAGACCCGCGACAGGCATGACGCGTCCAATGTCGCTCTGACCGACATTGATAAAATTGGCGACGCCCGGCTGATTTGCGACGTTCATGTCGGCGACGTCGGCGCGTACGCTGAAGAAGGGGGTGAACATTTGGCCCCAGGAATCGATGACCGTGGCTTTCCAATTCCACTCGGTCGAGGCTCGGGTGTAGGTATCGGGCACGCCGCGCAGTACGCAATTGTTGCGATTGATGACGGCGGGATCGGCGGTCTGGGCACACAGACCGCCGGTCAAGGCCGCCTGCGAAATTGCATCGAAATTAGCAGCCTCGCGGGAGAGGCTGATCAGATTGTTGCGGAAGCTGAGTTCGCCGCCGAAAATCGGGCTGTTGAACACGTAGTCATGGTCGATCACCGGATGGACCACCGGGAGCTGACTCTGAACGTCTAAGGGCGAAAGACCATAGAAGTAGAGCGCCCGGGCGTCGAAGTAGCTGCGGTCACCGCGCCCGGCGAGGTAGACTTGGGACAACGCGTAATCGGGGCTGAAATTCGTGATTAAACCGGTCGTTTGCAGATTTCTGGCCAGACCGTAGTCATACAGATAGTTCTTGTCCGAAAGCACTGTGCCGCTCCAACCCCACACCCATTTGTCGGACAGATTGAACTGACCCGAGCTTTCTAAGCTGCCGCGCCAGTCGAGATAGCCCGGCGTGTTGACGAACGGACTTTTGTCGAGCTGAAAGAGCCCAGTGGCACGAATGCTGTAGGCGCCCTCGATAAGCCGCTGGCGCCACTCGCTTTGCAGCAGGGGCCCCTGCTTGCTCGTGATCATGGGCGCGAAGGTGACATCGTAATTGGGCGCGAGCGCCCAGTAGTACGGCACCGTAACTGCGGCCCCGTATACCGAACTCGTGCTGAAGCTCGGCGTCAGCACGCCGGTCTTGCGCTTCACCGTCGGATCCGGCGCCGACATGTACGGCAGATAGGCCAGCGGTACGCCGGCAAATTCCAGCCGTGCATCCTCGAAATAGAGCATCTTCTCGTTTTGATCGTGGATGATGCGGGCGGCTTTCACCTGCCATTTCGGCGGTCGCGTCGGGTCCTCAATGCATGGTTCGCAGGCGGTATAGACGCCGTTATGGAAGACCGTGAAATTGCCGGAGCGCTCCGCGCGCGGCGCCGCGAAGCGGGTTTGCTCGGGCGCATCTAATCTCAGCGAGTCCACGAAGCCATCGCGATAGTCGTCGCTGAGGTCCATGATTTCGCCGCGCGTGACCGTGCCGTCGCCTTCCGTCAGCTGCACATTTCCTTCGGCATGCAAGCGCTTGGTTTTTTGGTCATAGATGACCCGGTCGGCCTCAAGCGTCGAACTGCCAAAATAAAGCTGCACATTACCGACGGCCGAGACGCGCTCATTCGTGTAATCGTAACGAATTTCCTCGGCGCGAACGAGCATCTGCTCCTGCGAACGTTCGGGGCGCACGGGCGGCTTGGGGCGCGGCGGGAACGTCAACATCTGGGCCGTGGCCGGTAGCACGCCGCCGACGCCGGCGAAGAGCATCACGGTGGCCGCACAAATGATTAGCGCGCCCCCCCATGTGCGGAGGCGCCGCCATCGCAGATGGGTGCCGGGGCCGCCCATCAGCCGTCCTCCTGGTAAAGCAGCGCCATCAAGCCGGTGATCGCGCCGACGGCGGGGGGCAATCCCGCTGCCGCCAAAGGGCCCATCAGCCCGGCTTTGCTCAAGTCGCCGGTCACCTTCGATAAGATGTAGAGCGCAAAACCCGCGCCGATGCCGCCCAAGACGATCTTCTGCACGCCTCCGAAGCGGAAAAAGCGCAAACTGACGGAAGCTGCCAAAAGAACCATCGCGGCGAGATAGAACGGCTGTGCCAGCAATTGGTAATATTGCAAGCGGTAACCGGCGGCGGCCAGGCCTGAATTTTCCGCGTGATCGATGTACGACGACAGTTGCCAGAACGGCACGGTCTCAGGCGTGGCGAAGCTTTCTCCGACTTGCACCGGCGTCAGGCTTGTCTTGAGCAGGAAACTGTCGCGATCTGACGGCGCCGCTCCAGTAGCGTAGAACCTGACATCATCGAGCCGCCAGTAACCCGGCTCAAGCGTGGCGCTTCTGGCTTCGATGCGATCCTGAAAACGGCCGTTCGCGTCGAACCGGAAAACGCTCACGCCTCCCAATTCGATTCCCTGCAGACGGCTCGATTTGGCGTTGATCACGGCTTGGCTGTCGTCGCCGCGTTGGCGCAGCCAGAATCCGCGTCCGGTGCTGCGAAAGCCGCTGTCCGGCCCGGACAGATCGGCTTCCAGTCGCGTAGAATGCTCGCGCAAGTTTGCCGAGATCGGATTGTAAACTGTCGTCAGCGCAATCCCGAGCAATGCCGCGATGGCCAGGGCGGGGGCGACGAATTGCCAGGCCGAAATGCCTGCCGCCCGTGCGACGACTAGTTCCAAACGCCGCGACAAGTTCAAATAGCAGAACATCGCGCCGACCAGGACGGCAAACGGCATCACTCGTTCGGTGATGAAGGGCACGCGCAACAGCGTGATCTGGGCGATCAGCAAGGCTGAGACGTCCTTGACGTCAGCGGAACGGCGCAACAACTCGAGAAAATCGATCATGGCGGTCAAGACGAGCGTACCCGCGAACACGGCCAGCACCGCCGAGAGGAAACGCCATCCGAAGTATCGCGACAGGGTGCCGGTGATCATGGTGCTTGCCCCATCAACGCACCCGTGCGCTGAGCGAGCCGCTCCATGAATCGAGTGATAGCGTTGGCGACGAAAACCGGCGGCTCGATGATGACTCCGCGCGAAATCGCGATGTAGCCCAGCAGGAACGTTGTAATCAGGGCCAGATAAGGAAGCAGCAGCGCGAGCGGTGTATGGACTCCTGCGATCGTGCCGACGAAGCCTATGCCGCGCAGCGCCGCCACTGCGCTGATCGCGCCCATGAGCGACATGGTGCGGTTCTGCCGCGTCGTACGCGGCGCGCCGAGATAGGCGTAGGTCAACACGACGAACGCGAGCGGATAGAGCGGCGCCGTGATCCGCTCGTGAAATTCGGCGCGAATCTGAGCCGGCTCGTCCGAAAAGGTCATCTGGGTCCGCGAGGGATCATAAAGCTCCCACAGATACCGTTCCCGCACCGAGTATTTGAGACTCTGGTTGCCGTTCGAAAGCCAGGACAGGTCAAACCCGTAGCTGTTGAACAGCACGAGCGCAGGGTCGCGCTGGCCGGTGTCATGGCGCTGCACGCTGCCGTTCTCCAGCACCAGAAATACACCGCGGTCGTTTTTTACGATGTCGCCTTTCTCGGCCAGGATGGTCGCGCGCTCCTTCGGATCACGCTGGTCATCGATGAGGATCCCCAGCAACTGTCCATCGGGGCGCCGCTCACGTATGTGCAGCGTAAGTCTCTCCTCCAGCTTGATGAAACGGCCGGGCTGCACGATGTTGGAGACGAGATCGGCACGAACTTCCGTCGCCCAGCGTCGCAGCTCGCGCAGTCCCCCCGGCGAGACATAGACACTGATTGCCGTGACGAGCAGCGACACCACGATGCTGGCCGCGAGGAAGGGGCGGAATAGAATCCAAGGCGGCATTCCCGCGGCATTCATCACGATAAGCTCGGAATCATTGCCGAGCTTGTTGAGAACGTGCGCGACCGCAATCATCAACGCGATCGGCGCGATGATCAGAACGAGCAGCGGAATGATGAGGCCGGTAATGCCGATGAAGACGAAAATGCTTTGGCCCTGATTCGTCATCAGGTCGATGTCGCGCAAGGCCTGCGTGATCCACATGAGCGCGGTCACGCTGGCGCAAATCACCAGGAACGCACCGAGCGTGGTGCGGAAAATATACCGGCCGATGGACCCCATGCGATTTGCGCGTCCCCGCTCGCGGCGAAGCCTCGGTGCGCCTGGCCCCCTATGCCCGCGACAGCGCACCGATGCTATTCCAAGGCCTTTTTTAGCCTCTATTTGATCGGGCAACAAAGTGGCTTGGCCAAGGCAAAGCCTTTGACTATGCACAACAAAACGTTAATCCGGCGGCTGTGTCCCGGCCGCCACAGACGGCTCGGGGAACCCGGTCCTGGAGTCGGTCGAAATTCGCCTCACCGGAAACCTCCGAGAGGCTTGATCGTCCCGGCCGCATCGGGCGGAAAACGGGTCCATTTCCTTCTTTCCATGCGGGCCGCCCTGATTTTTGCCCCCTCGGCGCGCGCTTGATTGCATCGGCAAAACGGGCTTCCACTTTCCCCGGCGCGGAATTTGTGCACATTCGAGAGGAGATAGCCCCATGCCTGGCCGCCTGGAGCTTGAATTTGTGCCCTTCGCTGCACCCTCTAAGGGCGTTCTTGTCCTGTTCTGCGAAGAGGGGCTCAAATTCGGGTCTGTCGCGCGCCGTTTCCTCGCCCCAAGCGGTGATCTCACGAAGCGGGCGGCGGCGGCCGAGCGGTTCAAAGGCAAGAACGGCTCTGCGCTCGACCTGGTTGCCCCGGCGGGCCTAGACGCGTCGCGTCTTGTCGTCCTTGGCGTCGGCAAGGCACGCGATCTCAAGGTCCAGGACTTCGTCAAACTGGGCGGTGCCGCCATGGGCAAGATCCCGCCGAGGGCGAGCGAGGCCACTGTCATCGCCGATCTGCCCGGCGGCGCGTTTAGGCCGGAGCGCGCTGCTGACATGGCATTCGGTGTGCAGCTGCGTGCCTATGCCTTTGAGCGTTACAAGACCAAGCGCAAGGACGACGAGGAGAAAGCAGCAAAGGTCAGGGTCAAGATTGCGGTGGCGCGCGTTGCGGCTGCGCAGAAGGCGTTCGCTCCCCGCGCCGCTGTAGCAGACGGCGTGGTGATCGCGCGTGATCTCGTCAACGAACCGGCCAATGTGCTCTATCCGGAGGAATTCGCACGGCGTGCCGTTGGGCTGAGAAAGCTTGGTGTCGCGGTCGACGTACTCGACGTCAAGGAGATGAAGAAGCTCGGAATGAATGCGCTGCTCGGCGTAGGGCAAGGGTCCGAGCATGAAAGCCGCACGGTTATCATGCGCTGGAACGGCGGCAAGCGCGGAGCAGCGCCGCTGGCCTTCATCGGCAAAGGCGTCTGTTTCGATACCGGTGGCATCTCAATCAAACCCGCCGGCAACATGGAGGACATGAAAGGTGATATGGCGGGCGCCGGCTGCGTGGTCGGCCTCATGCATGCGCTTGCGGCGCGCAAGGCGAAAGTCAACGCCGTCGGCGCCATCGGCCTCGTGGAGAACATGCCGGATGGCCGAGCGCAGCGTCCGGGCGACATCATCACCACCATGTCAGGCCAGACCATCGAGATCATAAACACCGACGCCGAGGGGCGGCTCGTGCTCTCGGACCTACTGCACTACGTGAAAAAGCGCTTCAAACCCAAATTGATGATCGATCTTGCGACTCTAACCGGCGCGATTGTGGTGGCGCTCGGGCAGGAATACGCCGGATTATTCGCCAACGATGAAAGGCTCGCGGAACGACTTGTCAGGGTCGGCAACGAAATCGGGGAGCGGGTGTGGCGAATGCCGCTCGGGCCGGAATACGACAAAATGATCGACTCGAAATTCGCCGACATGAAAAATACCGGTGGCAGGTATGGAGGTGCTATTACTGCGGCGCAGCTGCTGCAACGCTTTGTCGACAAGACTCCCTGGGCACATCTCGATATTGCCGGAACTGCGATGGGCTCCCCGCAAAGCGAGATCAACCGGAGCTGGGGCTCCGGCTTCGGCGTGCGGCTGTTGGACGGACTTGTTGCCGAGTATTACGAGAAATAATGTCCAGTCGCGCGGCGCGGTTCCCCGCATCGCGTACCGGTGGCGCAACCATCATGACGGAAATCCTGATCTATCAGCTGCAACGCCAACCGCTTGAGCGAGTGCTTCCCTTCCTCGTCGAAAAGTCGCTCGAACGCGGCTGGCGCGTGATCGTACAGGCAGCTTCAGAGGAACGGCTCGAGGCGCTCGACGCTCACCTATGGACTTTTCGCGACGACAGTTTTCTTCCGCACGGCATCTGGCGCGAGACGGAGGCGGGTGAACAACCGGTCCTGCTCACGCTCGATGGTGGTAATCCCAACGGCGCCGAAGTGCGATTTCTGATCGATGGCGTACCGATGCCCCCTGACGCGGAGAATTATCAGCGCCTCGTGCTACTGGTCGACGGAGAGGATCCCGATGCGGTTGCCGCGGCCCTCGCACACCAGAACGAAGGCAAGGCGAAAGGTTTCGACGTCACCTATTGGCGGCCTGATGAGGATGGCCGGTGGCGGCGCCTTGGCGAACCTTCCGGTGTTGGAGCTGTAGATTAAGGTATTGAGAATACAGGGATCTTGCGCCCAGCCATTGCGAACAAAGTACAAAAATGTTGGAATGCTGCCGCCGCCTGGCCGTAGAGGAAACGAGCCATGTTCCTGCTCATCGTCTACGTTGTGTTGGTGATCACGGGGAATCTCGTTGCTTATGCCCTCGGGCTGGTAATTGAACGGAATCTACCTGGAGCGAGCCTGCCGTCCTTTCTGGCGTTGTATTTTCTATTCCTCTGGGTTGCCTGGGTCATCGCCGTGCGCATCACTCAGCCGCGGGCGCGACCGCAATAAGCGCAACGTCATGGCTCGTGGCCTTGCCGGCGGTGCTGCCAGTTGCCTAAGGGAAAACAACTGAAGATGAGAGCGAGGGTACTGACGCAAAATCTCGGCCGGCATGCGCGCCGGTCCAGACCGACTGTCGGAGTCAGAGCGGCTGCAATGCAACGAGGCAACCAAATCTTGCGCGTGCTCGCTATGACCGCGCTTGGCTCTGCTGTGGCTGCATGCTCCTCGGATCTCAGCCTCAACAATGTCACGCTTGTGCCCAAACCTGAAACGCTGCTGCGGAAGCCCGACTGGGCAACCTTTTCCGGCGGCAAAAACGATTTCGTTCTGCGACCAGTAACGGCGGCGGATCTCGTCAACGCGGCGGGCCAGTGTGCCGGCGAAACTGACCAAGCGGGGAACGATTCGACGACGGCAGGGGCCGCGCCCGCTACAGGTGGGATCGCGCTGCAGATGACGGAGTGCGACGTGGTGCGGCGCGCAGGGCCTGTTGAAAAGATCGATTTCGGCTCTGATGATCGCGGTGAACGGGTTGTGACGCTCACCTATCTCCGCGGCCCTTTGCCCGGGATTTACCGCTTCGCCGGTGGCCGTCTCGTTTCGATCGAGCGCGCGCCCACGCCGCCGCCTGCGCCGCCAAAAGCGCAGAAGGCGCCAGCGAAGAAGCCGGCCGGCACGTGATCCGGTCGGGATATCGGGTCAAGCTCCGCCACCCCACATCGATTTCCCGTTACTCGCGGCCAATTTGGCAAACGCCAGAACTGCGCTGCCCGATTGCGCGTCACCCTCGCCAGCGGCATTGTTGCACTCGGCGAGGTGGGGCGGCGATTAGATGGAGGTTGGCATGTGCGTTCCCGGATGCCAGGACGCAGTCCGACACGCGCTCTCGCGGCGGCGTTTTGTCAAGGCGGGCCTCGCGGCCTCCTTCGCCGCTACGGCGGCTGTGCCGGACATGGCCGGCGCGGCGTCCGCGCGCAGCTTCACCTCAGCGGTCGATCTCACTCACACCATGTCTCCCGACTTTCCGACCTTTTTCGGTGTGCCGGGCATCGAGATGGAGAAGAAATTCGACCTCAAGAAGGATGGCTTCAATCTCTATTGGTGGCGGCTCATCGAACATGCGGGCACGCATTTGGATGCACCGATCCATTTCTCGGAATCCGGCGCCACGGTCGACAAAATTCCAGCGGCCACGCTTGTCGTGCCGCTCGCGGTGATCGATGTGGCCGCCAGGGCGGCGCAGAATCCTGATTACTTGCTCACGCGTGAGGATCTCGCAGCCTGGGAGAAGAAGCACCGTCGACTGCCTGAGCATTGTTGCGTCGCCATGCAATCCGGCTGGGCGCAGTACGTGAGCAACCCCGCCAAGTTCACCGGCAAGGATGGATCCGGCGTGTTCCATTTTCCCGGCTTCAGCCCTGAAGCGGCCGAGTGGCTGATGAGGGAGCGCAGTGCGGTGGGTTTAGCGGTAGACACGCTGTCGCTCGACCACGGCCCTTCGAAGGATTTCAAAGTTCATCGCGCTTGGTTGCCGTCTGGTCGGTGGGGATTGGAAAATGTAGCCAATCTCGACAAGGTGCCGGTCTCTGGCGCGACGTTAGTCGTGGGTTTGGCGAAGGTGAAGGACGCAACCGGGGGGCCCGCGCGTCTCCTCGCGCTCATATGACAAGTGGCGCGGGTGCGGCGCTTCGGGCCGCGCAATGTTTGATTGCCATCCCAGGGATGCTAGCGTTTCCGCGCTCTGACGAGCAGACACGTTCTCTATCGTTCATCGCGACCCCGGTTCCGCAACGCGAGACCGGGGCCGCTTGCATTTGCTTATGGCAGTCGACGTGGATCAGTAGCACACGTAGACCCTGCCGAGTCCCGGGACCCAGCGCCAACAACTCGCTGCGACCAGCACGATGCCGCCGAAACCGCCCCAGTAGCCATGGCCCCAGTGGCCGTGATGGCCGCCCCCCATTCCACCACCCTTGCCGCCGCCACCTGCAGAGGCTGCGGTCGGAATGAGTGCGGCGCCAGCGATAGCGACTACCGTCGCGAAAGTGAAAATCGTCTTGCGGATCATGGGTCTCGCTCCTGCTTTTGTGGGATGTGCTCGCACATCCTGCCCGTCAGTCGGGCGAACGATCCATCCGGTTCAACGCCGCCAAGATAAAAGCTGGACCTGCAATCGCACGGATACCCGACCGGCCAGTCGGCAGAAGCCGAGGCCGGACCGGCAACGTTATCGGCCGCTGAGCTTGACCCCTGCAACATCGCGCTTCGGTCGCAGTTGCCGCACTACGGCACGCTCGGTATAAGCCGCCGCGATCCGACCTTTCCGTCCTTCTTTCCCCTAGAACAAAGCAATGGCGATCGAACGCACTTTTTCAATCATTAAACCAGATGCCACCGCGCGCAATTTGACCGGTGCGATCAACGATATGATCGAGCGCGCAGGGCTGCGTATCGTTGCGCAGAAACGCACGTGCATCAGCCGTGAACAGGCCGAAAGGTTCTATGCAGTTCACCGCGAACGGCCCTTCTTTCGCGATCTCGTCGATTTCATGATCTCCGGGCCGGTCGTCGTGCAAGTGCTCGAAGGCGAGAGTGCTATCGCGAGGTATCGAGAGGTCATGGGCGCCACTGACCCCGCAAAGGCGGCGGCCGGGACAATCCGCAAAACGTACGCAAAATCGATCAGCGAGAATTCAGTACACGGCTCGGACGCAGTCGATACAGCGCATCAGGAAATCGCTCAATTCTTTTCCGGCAACGAAATCGTCGGATGACGCGGAGATGGCCTCACGTGGCGTTTTGGCGCGCTGGTCACGCGTGGGGTTCCCCCTGTAAATTAGTTTGACCAACGGGCCGACATCGAGAATTCCTGCCGGCGCGCGCAAGGCCAGAAAGGGACGTTCAGTGGGTTCGATCGCACAAATGGCGGATTCGACCACGTGGCTCGGCATGGTGACGAGCGGCTGGAGCGAGGTCGGCCAGGCCGCCTTTTGGGTCGCTCTGCTGCAGATCATGTGGATTAACATCCTGCTTTCCGGCGACAACGCGGTTGTCATCGCGATGGCGTGCCGCGGGTTGCGTCCGCGGCAGCGGCTGTGGGGCATGATTTTGGGCGCGGGCGTCGCGGTGCTGCTGCGGGTCGTCTTTACCGTTTTCGTGGCGGCCTTGATGCTGCTGCCGTGGCTCAAGATCGTGGGCGGCCTAGCCTTGTTCTATATTGCCGCCAAGCTGCTGGTGCCGGAGGAGGCGGACGAGAACGAGACCGAGGCAACAGAGCATCTCTGGCGGGCGGTGAAGATCGTCGCCATCGCCGACATCATCATGAGCCTCGACAACGTGATCGCGATTGCGGCCGCCGCCAAAGGCAACATGGCACTGCTCGTGATCGGTCTTGCCGTTAGCATTCCGCTGATTGTAGCCGGCGCCGCGCTGATCATGGCGATGCTCGATCGCTTTCCGATTCTGGTTTGGGCGGGCGCCGCTCTGCTCGGCTGGATTGTCGGCGAGGTCATCGCGACCGATCCGGTGATCCAGAGTTATCTCGAGCCTCGGCTTGGCGTCGAAGGATTCCACTACGTCGTGCTGTTTGCCGCGCTTCTCGGCGCGATCCTGGTTCTACTCGTGGGCGCGCTGTGGCGGCGCTCGAAGCAGACCGCGCCTGCGCACAAGCCGGGCGCAGCAGAATAGCGCCCGGCAATCGCATGTTCGCCGATTACAGCTCCCAACCGAGCTTGCGATCGAGCGAATAGGGGCCGCCGCCACGTAGCGCAATAGCGAACAGGATGAGTCCCCAGAACAGCGGGTATTCCCACCCTCCTCTCGACCACGCGAAGCCCACCGGCCAGTGCGCAAGGAACGTGATAACGGCGAACTCGATAGCCGCCGCCGCCGCTATGAACCGGGTGAATAGCCCGAGAATGATCAGCACCGCGCCGATCGTCTCGATGAAGAACACCGCATAGGCGAAATAGAGTGCAGGCTCGATTCCGCGGCGCGCCAAGCTGCCCGCGGCGAAGGCCTCGATGACCGCCGCAAACCCCCTTTCCGACATGGGCATGATTTTCATGATGCCGTGGACCAGCAGCATTCCACCGGCCGTGAGACGCACGACGAGCCACCCGAGATCGCGGGCATGCCAGTAAAACGAGGCAAGAGGCGGAATAATCGGCTTCGGTTCGCCTGCCGGAACAGCACCTGCGTTCGACGTTATTGTGCTCATGCGCTTCCCCCAGAGTTGGCGTTGAAGATATGGATAATAACACAAATCAACGCGGGAAATTTCCGCGCCGATGACGGATGTTAGCCGCCGGACCCGGCGAGACTATTCGCGCGTACTGGCGTCCCGCCTCGGCGAGGAAATCGATGTGGGCGTGGCTTGCGCCAAGCAGCGCGGCTCGCAAGCCTTGCTAAGGCCGCATTTTTCGTATTTGCTATTGCCAATTCGGATTTTGGCCGCTCCGGCCGCTGCGTCCCGAGAGGCCGCATTCGTTTCGGATCTTCCCAAAACCCGGGTTGTGGCGCGGTCCGCAGCGATGCGGTTGCGCGTCGCTCACTTCGAGACTTCACTGACTAGGAGACAGACGATGCAAAAGGGCACCGTCAAATGGTTCAATCCAACTAAAGGCTACGGGTTCATTCGGCCCTCGAGCGGAGAGAAGGACGTCTTTGTCCATATCTCGGCGGTCGAGCGCGCTGGTCTCAGCACGCTCAACGAAGGTCAAACTGTCGAGTACGAGCTCGTGACCAATCGCGGCAAGACATCGGCGGAGAATCTCAAGGTGTCTTGACGCGGCGGGAAGTCCGGTCACTCGGCCAGCGAGTTTTCCCGTAGCCCCCGGCCTTGTGCCGGGGGTTTGTTTTGAGGCGGACGGGCGGAGAACCGAAAAGGAATTTCTTATTCGCTTTCATCCTGCGCCGCGGGAACGATCAACGCCTCTTCGGCCGAACGCGTCCCCTCGATCAGGCAGCGGCCGCCGATCATCTTGACGCGCCCCTCCGCCAGGAGCCTGAGCGCCAGCGGGTATATTCGATGCTCGGCCTTAAGAACACGGGCAGCGAGCGTCTCAACGGTATCATCGTCGCGGACGGGCACCGCCGCCTGCGCAATGATCGG
>DATFQX010000004.1:0-32898 GCA_035263865.1 Xanthobacteraceae bacterium | reverse complement strand
CCATCCTAAATCGGACAGTTACGCCGCGCCGACCGCCGAACGCCGATCTGCGGGATCGGGAATATCTAACCCCGAAGGAAGTGGACCGTCTCCAGGATGCCGCCCAGAAGCATTCCCGGTACGGCCACCGCGACGCGGCCGCAATCCTGATCGCCTACCGTCATGGGCTACGCGCCAGCGAGCTTTGCGAATTGACCTGGAATATGATAGAACTTGATAGCGGCCGTATCCATGTGCGGCGTGCCAAGAACGGCGTCGATAGCACGCACCCGCTCACCGGCAAGGAAATGCGGGCACTGCGCCAGGTACGGCGGGAGAACCCGCAAAGCCGCTACGTCTTTAATACCGAACGCGGCGGGCCGGTCACGACCGCCTGGTTCCTCAAGATGGTCCGCCGGACAGGCGAATTGGCCAAACTTCCTTTCCCAATCCACCCGCACATGCTGCGCCACGGCTGCGGGTTCAAATTGGCGAATGACGGTGTCGATACTCGCGCGCTCCAGCATTACCTGGGCCACCGCAACATCATGCATACCGTGCGATATACGGAGCTTCGCTCCGACCGCTTCGATGGTTTCTGGAAGGATTGACGCTACCGGCCCTCCTTCTTTGCCTTGGGGAGCCCGCGGCCCCAGGCCAGATAGGACTGATAGAGTGCGTCCTGCTCGATAATCACCGGGCGCTCCGTTACGTCCTTGGCATCGTCGCCGTTGCGGTTCTTCTCCAGCATCGGCAGCAGTTCGGCCATGCCGCCAGCGCCTTGCGCGCCGTATTTGGAGGGCCACACCATGGCCAGATGCTTGCGGGGTTCTTCGCAGCGGGCAATATCGCGTGCGAGCCGCACGCGCTCATCCTGATCCGATCCGGCGGGGCGCTTACCATCAATGATCGCAAGGATCTCGTCGCACTTGTCGTCGAGCGCGCAGGCACGGGCGAGCGCGTATTGATAGGCGAACTCCGGCTCGCTGCGCACCCAGCGTTGGACCGTGCGGCGGCTGGGAAATTCCTTGTCCTGGCAGATGTCCAGCAACGGCTCGCCTTCGGCGAGGCGCTCGCAGATACGCTCGGCGATCTCGGCGTTGAATTTGCGAGGGCGCCCCATCTTTGCCGGAGGGTCAGGCTTTGCCTCATCGGTGACTGTGGTGGTTTTGTGGACATGTCAGACCAATTTGATCGCCACCTGGCAGAGTGAGAAGCGCAGAATCGCTATCGGGGCAAATTGTACGACGCGACATTGCGGCCGAACAGTATGACCAGAAGCTCATAACACCTTGGCAAATCTGGACACACCAAGTCGATTGGATCGCAGGAGATCCGGGCGCTGAGGGCACTCTGAAAGGCGGCTATGGGATGCCTGCTCGCGCCCGCCGACGAGCCGCTTAGCAAACCGATCACTGGCACCGTCGTCTGCTGCGCGCCCGCCGCGAGCGGCCATGCCGCCGCGCCGAGCAGCGATATGAACGCGCGGCGCTCATTCGATCACCTTGTCGGTTCGGGCAAGCAGCGTCGGCGAGACGTCGATCCTGAGCGCCTTGGCCGTAATCAGGTTGATGACAACTTGCTCAGCAGATCGCGTCCGTGTCCGACGCCGTCTGCTCCGCCATCATTGCGCTCGCGAACATCATGACTACGCGGTCCGGCGACGCTCACGCTCAGCGTCGTGGCCGTCGAGCGGGCCATCAATCGGGCGCAATCGAGCGATTACTATCGGAGAAGCTGAGGCGCGCTTGAGGAGCAGATAGTCTTTTCCGTACTGAGTTGCCTTGTCAGGTGCTCATCCCCTATTAAAGCACCTGTGTTGAAAGAGCGTACCCTCCCAGCCGGATTTATTGCGCCTTGCCTGCCGACAAAAGCCCTAGAGCCGCCACCCGGCGGGGCTTGGCTGCACGAGATCAAGCACGATGTTTCCGCGTCATCGCCCGCAAGAAGGGTGACAAAGTGCGGCTATATAGCCGCCCCGGCAACGATCTCACGCACCGCTTCCCGCTGATCGTGGAAGCTCTGGCCAAGTTACGCTCGCGCTCCTGTATCATCGATGGTGAAGCCGGCTACTTCAGACGACACGTAGCGCCACAAGGTCCCGAATTAATCCGCTTGCAAGGATAGCAGACTAAGCAGCTGCTCTCGCGGCAATCCGAATATCAGCGAATTTTCGCGTCTGAGCTTCGGCCACGACAGCCACACCTGTTGCCAAACCCAGGCTATTTGTCACATCGCCCTCAAGGAACGACTCGGTCAAATCAGATTGGATCAGCTTCCGCTGTTCTTGGGATCGGGCCAGGAGCTCATTGAACACCGCCCACAGTTTCGTTTCTTTCTTCACGAGCTTGCCGCGCCCCTTACGGCGCGGGTGCGTTGTGGCTACGACCTTGAAATCATCTGACGCAAGGAGTTGAAACCTAAGATATGCCACGTCTGGCCGAAGTTCCGCGATGCGGTGCGCAACATGAATCCATGGCACCCTGGCCAATTTCGAGATTTCACCGCACAAGTGCAGATAACGCGAAGCGCTGAGGCTTTCATCGCGAAGACGTTGGGAGACGTACCGCGTTGGCACTAGCAGGCATCTCGCAAAATCATCGCATAGTTCTTCGTGTTTCCAGTATTCGCTCTTGTCGCGCGGGAGCGCCGAAAATGAGATTAGCAGCAGATAGTGCGCCAACTCATGCGCAACGCAAAAACGTTCGAACGTGCCGATTTTTTTGGAAGGCAAGAGTATAAGCGCGGAATGGTTTTTTGAAGGATCAACCGAAAGGTACGCCTTGTACGGCGGTACGCTGTCTTTCTTTTGGACAGTCACGCCTAGAGAGAAACAAATGTCCCGTACGAACACAAAATGGCACGAAGCGGCGTTTCGCTGCGGTGCTACTGTTTGACCGCTATTGGACGTGAAGCGGACATTGGACGCGCGTCGCGGGCGTGTCGAAATCGACCAAATAGCAACCTACGCCGCAGGTCGGGAATCAGAAGAAATGTTCGAGCACCTGTTGCCAAGTGGGCCAGCGACCGCGACCGTGAGGACGCAGTGAAGGTAATTAAGGCCAACGGAATCCCCGAGACATCGGAAATAGTCGTGTTCCGACTTTGTCCAGCCAACCTGTGGCGGCCCCTGTGGCGAAGAGGATTTGGTTTTCGCTAAGTGTTGGTCGGAGTGGCAGGATTTGAACCTGCGACCCCCTCGTCCCGAACGAGGTTGCGCGACCAGACTGTCCTACGCTCCGCTCCTGGTGGCGTGCAGAATTGGGAGAGTGGTGGGCGCTGTAGGGATCGAACCTACGACCTCTCGCGTGTGAAGCGAACGCTCTCCCGCTGAGCTAAGCGCCCTTTATCCTTTGCCGTTCCATTGCCGAGTGAGCGCTAAGCCATTGCTCACACTGTGACGTTCAAGCCCGTGTGAAGGGAACGCTCTCCCGCTGAGCTAAGCGCCCGTAAGCCCCGGATTTAAAGCGGCTGCGCGCCCTGTCAAGCGAACTCACGCTTGCGGCGAGGCCGTTGCCTCACTTGTCCGCGCGTGCCCCACGCGGCGCGCTGCCTCGCCTGGCTTCTCTCGGCGTCGATGCCGCGCGCGCGGCGCGAGCCTGCAACGTGCGGATGCGGTCGGCGAGCGTACCTTTTGACGCCGCAGCGGATGTGATGGACGGGCCATTTCCCGAAGCTGGTGCCGGCCGCTCGGAATTGAGGATTCCGTCGATCGGCGAGTCCGGCCCTTCAAGCGTGGCGGTCAGCCGCGCCACCTCGGCGGCGACCTCGTCGATGCGTTCGCGCAGCACGGCATTTTCCATCCGCTCGTAGGCGCCGACGTTCTCGCCATCGCGTCTTGCCGCCGCGATCTCGCGCTGCAGCTTGTCCCGCTCCTCTTGGGACCGCTTGAGCTCATTTTCGATCAGCGATTTTTCCGTCCTCAGGGTCTCCATTGCGACGCGATGGCGGTCTTGCGCCTCGGCCAGCTGGGCGCGCAGTTCAGCCTCGATCTTCTGCGCGCCCATCGCCGTGCTGCGCAAGTTTTCGGTGTGATGTTCGCGATCGGCTAGCGACCGCGCCTGCTCATCAAGGCGCGCGGCGAGCTCCTGGACGCGGGCGCCGAGCGCCTGCGATTCCGCCGTTTGTGCGACGAGCTCGGCGACACGGTTGGCGAGGTCGTCCGCGCGGCCGCGCTCCTCGGCAAGCTGCCGGGTCGATGTCTCGAGTTCGGCCGTCTTGCTGTTGAGGTGTTCCCAGAGCGCCTTGGTTTCCTTCTCGTAACTTTCGAGTTGACCCTTGAATGCGTCGGCCTGCGCGCGCAGTGCCGTCAGCTCAACCCGCTGGCCGCCCGCCGCGACGGACGCGTCATTGAAGCTGGCGGTAACGTGGGCGAGCTCGGCCTGCGCGCTCGCGAGCGCGCGCTCGGTTTCTTCGAGCGCAGCCGTCTTGGGGGCGAGTTCGCCCTGGGCGATCCCCAAGTCCTCGGTGAGCTGCTTCTCCTTGGCTTCGAGCGCAAGCAGCGCCGCCGCCTTCTCGCCAAGCTCGAATTTGATGCGCGCGATGGCCTCGCTTTTCCTGCCGATCTCCGCAAGCTGGCTGGTGGTCTTCGCCTTCATCTGTTCGACGGTCATTTCGAGCCGGCTCATGGCCATGGCAAATTCGGCGCGCAATTGATCTTTTTCGGCGGCAATCTCCGCCATCGAAACCGGCGTCGAGGCTTCCAGCCGCCGCAGCGTGAGGCGCACCGCGCGCGCATGGACCAACGGGATGACCCCGATCACGAGCAAGCCCGCGACCAGGAACCCGATGCCGATATACATCATCGGTTCGATCATGACGTCTCCTGTACCGCCCTGATTGTTATCAGAATGCCTCGGGTGGATCACGCCTTATCCGGCCTAACCGCACTCGGTCCGGGTCCGCGAAACGGCCATGGCCTATGCATTCGCGCAGCTGCTCGCACACGCGGCGGCGCAGCCATCCTCAGGTAGTGCTCGAACGGATGTTCAGAACGGGTTCCAGGTCGCCGTCGGCGTGAATTTGAGATAGCCGACATTCGCGCCCAGCCGCATTCCCACCCCCGTGCGGATCGGGACCACCACGATGTTGTTCATCGTCAGCGCCGTCATTCCCAAGCCCCCGACGAAGTAAGCCGAGCCGTCGATGCCGGCGAAGCGCTGGTAAATGGCGTCGGTGGCCGGCAGATTGTAGATAAGCATCATCGTGCGCGCGCCTTCGCCGCCGAAGTCGAAGCCAAGCGATGGCCCTTGCCAAAACACCCTGAGGTCACCGGCATTCTTGGTGTAGAGAATACCTTCCCCGTAGCGCAGTCCCGCAACCACTGCGCCGCCGGCTTCCTGTCCGAGCACGTAACCGTTGGGCAGCCCGAATTGGCTCCCCGCCTTCTCGACGATCTGCGCGAGTCCCCGCGAAATCGTGCCGAAGAAGCGATGACCGGCATCGATGACTTCGTTCGAGGAGTACTGCGGGCCTTGCGGTTGCAGAGGCTGATATTGCGGTGATTGAGCCTCCGGGGCTTGCGGCTGCGGACTTTGGTATTGCGGGGCGGGAGGCTGCGCGCCCGGGGGATTGCTCGGCGGCGGAGGATTGGTTTGGGCCAAAAGGGGCGCGCTCGCCGGGCCGAGCAGGATGAGGGTGAGAGCGACGGTCCGCGTCAGTGCGCGCATCGAATGCTCCGTGAATCGTGGTCGAGTGACTCCGCTACCCACGAAGATACCTGGGCTTTGCGGCCAAACCGCAACCGAATCGCCCCATGACAGGCAAGACTATGGCCGCATGGCGGCGCCAACGGAAGTCTCTGCCCCGTGCCAGCGCAGGCGGTCCGAGTATGCGTGGGCGGCGAGACGACGGCGCGTCAACATGCTCGCTCAGGCGCCGAGCCGCTCTGCCGCTGAGGGGTCGCCCCACGCAACGAAAGCCGGGATGCGGAAGTGCTCGGCCACGCGTCCGTAGTTCAGTGGCGCGCGCTCCGGCGTGGTGACCAATCCGCCGGCGGCCACCAGCACTGCGTGGCCGGCCGCGACGTCCCATTCGCAGGTGGCCGAGAGGCGGGGATAAACGTCGGCGCTGCCCTCAGCGACCTGACAGAACTTTACGGCAGACCCGCTTGTGTGCCGAGCGGCGATGGGTAGGCGCGCCAGGAGCGCCTCGGTCCGGCGGTCGAGATGTGAGCGGCTGACCGCTGCGATCAGACCTGTGTCCGGCGCCCGGCGGGTTCGGATGGCGCTGCGTGCCTGCGCCGCGCTCGCGGGCGCGCCGGGAGAGAGGCGCAGCCGCTCGGCACCGCGCCCTTCGACCCCACGCCACAGCAATCCCTGCGCGGGGGCGGCGACGATGCCGAGGCGTGGACGCCCGCCCCGCACGATCGCAATGTTGATGGTGAATTCGTTCCGCCCGGCGATGAGCTCGCGCGTGCCGTCGAGCGGATCGACCAGAATGAAGCTGTCGGGAAGGCGGTCGGGGCATGCGCGACCTGCCGCCTCCTCCGACACGACGCACACACCGGGAAGAAGCCTCCCAAGCGCTTCGAGGATCAGCGCTTCCGCCACCTCATCGGCGGCCGTCACCGGGGTGTGATCGGCTTTGATTCGGGCGTCGAGCGAACGAGCGCATTCCGCAACAATGGCTGCGGCCGCGGCCGAGACGATGGTCGTAAGCTCGTCGAGCAGCCGTCCATTGCCCCCGATGATGTCGTCTTCGGCTTGCACGCTCGAGCGGCTCCGTCGGTTCAAGTCTTGGCAGGTCGAGCGACTGCGGTGTATCACATCGGCTGAGCGACGCCATGTCCTGAGTCGCGTCCAGCACTCACTTCGACGACCCTTTCATCGGAGACGCCCGCGATGTCCGTAGCCGTTGCCCTTGATGCGCTCGATCTCGCCGCGCTCCTGTGCTCGCGCGTTTGCCACGATCTGATCAGCCCCACGGGGGCGATCGTCAACGGGCTCGAGGTGCTGGAAGAAGAAGATAGTGATGAGGAGACTAAGGCTTTTGCGCTCGATCTCATCAAAAGGAGCGCGAAAACGGCTTCGGCGCGACTGCAATTCTGCCGCCTCGCCTTTGGCTCGGCCGGCGCGCCCGGCGGCAACATCGATATCGGCGACGCCCAAGCCATGGCACGGGCCTTCATCGAGGATGGTAAGACCAAGCTCGCCTGGAATTTGCCGCCCGCGCTGTTAGCGAAAAACCGGGTCAAGCTCCTGCTCAACCTGTTGATCATCGCGGGCCAGACGATCCCGCGCGGCGGCATGCTGACCGTGGACGCGATCGGAGAGGGAGAGACCATGGGCTTCCGGATCGCCGCCTCCGGGCTCAATGCCCGCATTCCGCACGGTGTAACTGCCCTGCTGCAAGGCACTTCCGAGAATGGATCCGTCGACGCGCACGCCATTCAGCCGTTCTACGCGGGGCTTCTTGCTCGCGCCTGCGGGCTGCAAGTGAGTCTCAAGGCGGAGGGCGAGGCCATCGTCATCGCGACTGTTTAGTTCTGCGAGCCTCAGGCTGCACGAACGAGCTTGTCTTCGAACCAACTCCACATGGTCGCGCAACCGAGCGTGAGATAGTCACGCTGGCAGTGCTGTGCGCCGCCTTCCTCGCTCGTGAACACGCGCAGCGTCTTGTCCTTCGATCCGCACGCGTCATAGAGCGCCTGCGCATCGGCGAGCGGAATCTGCTCGTCGTCCGCGCCGTGCACCACCAGGAACGGGCAGCGCATTTTTTGCACGACGCCATCGAGCTTGAACGGCTCGAGCCGTTTCAATGCATCCTCCAACGTTGCCGCCCCCAGAATCCACATGATGTGGTGTCCTGGCACCGAGAGTGAAGCCTTGAACTGCGCTTTGATCCGCCGCTTCCAGACCGAGTGATAGTCCCAGATCGCGCCCCAAGCGATACAGGAGGCAAAACGCGGCTCGAGCGCGGCGCAGCGCGGCGCGTAATAGCCGCCGAGACTGATCGCGACGATGCCGATCCTCTCGGCATCGACATCGTCCCGCTTCTGCAGAAAATCGATGCAGGCGCTGCCGGCCTTCTCGTAGTCGTGGCGCAGCACGAGGCCGCGGAAACGGATCGCTTCGCCGGTGCCCGGCCCATCCATCACCAGGACCGAGATGCCGCGCTTGATCAGATCCGGCACGCCGGCGAGGTACTGGATCTCCTTGGTGACGTCGAGGCCGTCGAAGAATACGACGCACGGGGCGCGCGCCGATCGCCTGTTTTGTGCGTGAACGAAATACCCTGGCAGGCTTTTGTCTTCGAACGGCACCTCGACGATCTCGATTTTGACGTCGCCGAGGGCGATGAATCGATGGAAGCAATCGACCGCGATGCGATAAGCCTCGAGGGCCGCTTTGTCCTTGGGGGTGCGGAAGCGCTCGCCCATCTGATAATAGTGGCACGCGCGCAAATAGAAGGCCGCGGCTGAGATCGCATGTCCCGACGCGGCGAAGCGCTCGGCGCGGGAGCGCACCTCGTCGGCGATCGCGACGCAGGCATCGAACCAGGCCTGGTCGTCCTCGGGGTCCTTGCTCGCCAGCGCGCGTCCGATTTTATGCAACTCGCCGATATCGGTACCGCCGTAGCTTGCGCGACCGAGCATGTTGACGAAGGCCGCCGACCACCGGTAGTTGCCGGGAAAGTACATGAAATATTTTGGCGGCTGTGCCATGGCGGCCTCGCTGCAGCTTCGCAGGGACGTCAGTCCCACGCCGGCGCGCGGCCTGCCGGATCAGCGATCCTGCCGTCGGGGCGCTTGAGCGCCGCGATCCGATTCATCTCTTCCTCGGTCAGCACGAAGTCGAACACGTCGAGGTTCTCGGCCATGCGCGCGCTATTCGACGAGCGCGGGATCGGAACGATGTTGCCCTGCTGGATGAGCCAGCGCAGCGCAATTTGCGCGAGTGTTCGCCCTTTGCGCGCCGCAATGTCGGCGAGCACCGGGTCGTGCAACAGCCGCCCGCGGCCGAGCGGGCAATAGGCGGTGAAGATCAGGCCGCGCTGGCGGCACGCTTGCGTGAGCTTGGTCTGATCGAGATGCGCGTGATACTCCGCCTGCAGGTTGACCAGCGGCTCCGGACAGAGCCGGATTGCTTCGTCGAGCATCGCGATATTGAAATTCGCAACCCCGATATGCCTTGTGAGCCCTTGCCGCTTCGCTTTGGCGAGCGCACCCACCGGCTCGTTGAGCGGAATCTCCGGATTCGGCCAATGGATCATGAGAAGATCGACGTAGTCGACTCCCAGATTCCTCAGGCTCTCCTCGACCGAGCGCGCGAAATCGTCGGCGCGCAGGTATTCGTGCGATACTTTAGTGGTCAGGAAGATGTCGCCGCGCGGCACCCGGGAGGTGCGCATGCCCTCGCCGACGCCGCGCTCGGTGCCATATTTCCACGCGGTGTCGATCAGACGGTAGCCTCGGCCGAGCGCCGTTGCGACGATCTCGCCGCAATCGCCCAACGAGGAGGTGCCAAAGCCGATGGCCGGCATCTCGGCGCCGCGCGCGGATAATGTGGGCATTGATGGCGCAGGCATAGGCGTGTGTGAAGGCTGGAGAGATCCGGCAGCGCACTCTACGGGCCGCGCGCGCAGCGTCAATCGCCCCGGGCATGGCAATCCCGGGGCGTCGAGAGTCAATCCCTATTGAGCGCGTGTCGCGGAGTGCCGCTCAGGCCGGAATTCGCGCCTCGTCGTCGGCGGGCTCGCGCAGTACATAGCCGCGGCCCCACACCGTCTCGATGTAGTTCTTGCCGCTCGAAGCGTTGGCGAGTTTCTTGCGCAGCTTGCAGATGAAGACGTCGATGATCTTGAGCTCCGGCTCGTCCATCCCACCATAGAGGTGGTTGAGGAACATCTCCTTGGTGAGCGTCGTGCCCTTGCGCAGGCTCAGGAGCTCCAGCATCTGGTACTCCTTGCCGGTGAGATGCACACGCGCGCCGCCCACTTCCACCGTCTTGGTATCGAGATTGACCACGAGGTCGCCGGTCTGGATCACCGACTGGGCGTGGCCTTTGGACCGGCGCACGATCGCATGGATCCGGGCGACCAGCTCGTCCTTGTGAAACGGCTTGGTCATATAGTCGTCGGCGCCGAAGCCGAGACCCCGGACCTTGTCCTCGATGCCGGCAAGGCCGGTCAGGATCAGAATGGGTGTCTTCACCTTGGAGACGCGCAGGGTCCGCAACACCTCGAACCCCGACATGTCCGGCAGGTTCAGGTCGAGCAGGATAATGTCATAATCGTAGAGCTTGCCGAGATCGACGCCTTCTTCGCCCAGATCGGTGGTGTAGACGTTGAAGCTTTCGGATTTCAGCATCAGCTCAATCGATTGAGCGGTGGCGCTGTCGTCCTCAATCAGCAATACGCGCATGCCAGTCCCCTTCCTCGCCGCTTCGGGCTCAGGTCGGCACGCCGCAGCGGCGGCCCTCGAAAACACCTTGAGACCAACCAAGCCGAAACATTAACGACGCGCAGTTAACAAACCCGTTTCCAACGTGCGCGTACCCTTGCGGGAAAGCTCGGGCGAATCGCCCTAAGATACTGCACGGGAGCGGTTTTCTTTCCAAGCGCCATCGTCTGTTTGACTTTGAGAGTCGGCTCTCAGCGATCGAAAAATTCTGCCCCTGTGTCACGGCTGCACCAGGGGGGCCCCTCACATCCGACAACGGTGACCCAATGATTAACGACGCGGGTAAACACGAAGTTAAGAAACGAGGCGCGGTCGCGCAGCTCATTCGCCGGCTCGGCGTCGCGCTGTTGGTTTGGCGCAACAGCTCGCCTGCCGTATCGGCGAGGTAAGGAAGCAGCAATGAGTCTTGGGCAAGGATATCAACGCCTTGCGCGATGTTTCGGGGGCGGCGGGAAGTCATTGTCCCGCCGCGCTTCGCGTAAGTTGCAAGGGGGCGGCGCGCATTTCGATGCGGTGGCGCCGGGGCTTCGGGGAGCACGAGTCGATGAAGTCACGCGAGACACTCATTCGCCTGAAAAAGTTTCAGGTTGACGAGCGGCGGCGTCGGGTCGCCCAGATCGAGAGCATGATCAGCGAGTTCGAGCGCATCAGCGGCGACCTCGAGCGCGAGATCAAGACCGAACAGGATCGCTCCGGTATTCACGATCCGGGTCATTTCGCATATCCAACCTATGCAAAGGCCGCGATCCAGCGCCGCGACAACCTCAAACGCTCGGCGCACGACCTGAAGCTCCAGCTTGAGGACGCCAAAACGGCTCTAAACGAGGCCTTCGAGGAGATGAAGAAGGTCGAGTTGCTTGACGAGCGCGACCAGATGCGCGAGCGCTCCGAGGAAGCGAGCCAGCTCGCGCCGGAGGCGCTCGGCATGATGCGCAGCAGCGCGCGCGCCTAACGGCCGGTTCCTGCTGGGCGAGGTATCGGTCCCGCCGAACCGTACGTGATCGAGCTCGATCTCGTCGCAGTGCCCCGAATGCTCGAAAATTCGCGTCTCGACGCGGGGCGATTTCGACGGCCATAATCGGCTTTCGGGGGGCGCCCGGCTTTACGGCCAACGGGACGCGGCCGTCGGGTTGACTGCGTTTTCTGCCGCGGCTGGTCCCCGGCGCGCCTACAAGCCGTGGCTGGACGCTTGTATGTTCAGTTCCTGCCGGAGGAACGTCTGTTCTCATGTCGACGGCTGTTGAAATCACATGGCTGCTCGCGGCGGTCGCCAAAGGTGACGCGGTCGCCTTCGAGCGCCTCTATGGAGCGACGTGCGCCAAGCTCTACGGCGTCGTGCTGCGGGTCCTGCGCCGCCACGACCTCGCCGGCGATGTCATCGAGCAAGCCTATCTGCAGATCTGGCGCGACGCTGGCGACTACGATCCCGCCCGTTTGACCCCGCTCGCCTGGATGGTGGCGATCGCCCGCCGTTTGGCCATTGATGTCGCGCGCGGGCCGCAGCCACCTGCGGCCGAGGGCGAGCCGGACATCGTCGAAGGGGATGAAGGCCCCGGCACCGTCCCGCGGCATGAGCTGACCGACGGTCTCAAACAGCTGCTCACCTGCATCGGGCGGCTCGAACCGGAGCGGCAGGGCATGCTGCTGCTCGCCTATTACGGCGCCTTCAGCCGGGAGCAGCTTTCGGCCAAGCTCGATATGCCGGTCGATCTGCTCAGGGCATCCCTGCGGCGAAGCCTGCTCGAGATCGACGGATGCCTTAAGTCATGAGCGAACTCGATCACATGGATGCGCTGGCCGCCGAATATGTGCTCGGCAGCCTGGATTTCGAGGAGCGCGCGCGGGCGCGCAACTTGCTTGAGGCGGATGCAACCTTCGCCGCCAAAGTCCAGCGGTGGGAGCGGCGGTTCGGCGAACTGCACCTGATGGTCGAGCCAGTCGAGCCGGATTCGAGCATTTGGGTTCGCATCAAGGCCAAACTGCCCGAGGTCCAGCAAGGGATCCAGGCTCCGCAGCCCCCCCTCCCGCCAGCGACGGCCGCGCCGGCACCGGCTGAGCCACCGAGCCTCGATGCCATTGAAGCGGCAATATCCCAGGCCGCAACAACCCTGGGTGAGGCGAGTTCGGCAGCCACGCGGGAGCCGGCGCCGCAGCCGCCATCAGAGGTGACGACTGCCTCGGAAGCGATACGTGTTCCGCCATCAGAGCCGACGACTGTCTCGGAAGCGATGTCCGTGCCGGCTTCGGAGACCGCTTCGGCGCCAACTGCCGAAGTAGATGTGACCGGAACTTCCGCCGTCGAGACTGTGCCCAGTCCGCCGGTTGCACCAGTCACTGCCGCTGCTGCATCCGAGCCGGTGCAAGATCAGGCTATGGAAAGCACGACGGCGGCGGTTCACCGGCGCCTGAGACGTTGGCAGGCGTATGCAATCTTCATGACACTCGTCGTCGCGGCGGTCGCCGCATTGCTGGCGGCGTGGCGATTTGCTCCCGATCGCGTGCCGCCGGTCCTGCAGCCGCTGGAGGTGATGCGACAAGTCGGCGTCACGCTGCCTGTGGGCCCCGCCCCGCGCAGGCCAGCGCCTCCGGAATCCCGGTTCGACGAATGACGGCCCCGACCTGCTGCCGCGAGGCTTCGTCTTACGCTTCGTATTTGAAGGACAGCGACACGCGGGTGCGAAACGCAGAAACCTTGCCGTTATCCACCTTCATGTCCATTTGCGTCACTTCCGCTACGCGCAGGTCGCGTAGCGTGCCGGCTGCGGTTGCCACCGCAGCACGCCCCGCGTCCTCCCACGACTTCTCGCTGACACCGACGACCTCCACGATCTTGTAGACTCCTTCTTTTCTCCTCGCCATGGCAGCCTCCCATGTTTTATGCGCGCTCGCTCTCGAGCGGCCGCGCAGCGATGTTAGCAGCATCGACGGTCCACACCCATGGCTTCGCGCCGCGCCACTGGCGAGGAGCCCAGGCAGGTTGCCCCTCATCCATTTACGAAATAAGTCGCGCGGCCGAGGGGGCCGCGCGCCGTGAGCGCCCGCAAAAGAGGAGGGCGCGGAGATGCCGTTGCGCTAGCGCCTCGTCCTTCTTCCGCGATCGAAGACGGCGCGGCAGGCGGGGCTGAGGTAGCGTCGATAATGGACCATGCACCCCCTGATGCGATCGATGTCGGGCATGTATTGCTGACACAGCCGCATCGCGTCCGGCTCGCAGGCCGCGCGTTGCTCCGGGCTCCACTGCTGCGCGGCAGCGGGCGAAGACGCGAAGGCGAGCGCGAGGCCGACCAGCGCGGCGGCGGCCACGAACGGCCGGAGCTTTGGTTGTGCGGTGTCCATTATTGACCTCCAGTTGGTGCTTTGCCCCGGTATCTACTGTCAATTCAAGCAGCGTGGCAAGCACATGCCCCAGACGCCAGTTCGCGCCGCCTTGCGGGGGGAGAGGCTTTGCTGCTGCGGCCGTCTGCGCAATTGCAAACTTAATAGCGATGGCTGATCGGCAGCTCCTCGGCCGGGAATAGGGTAATGACGCGGCAGCCCTTGTCCGTCACCACGACCTCCTCTTCGATCCGTGCCGCGGAGTAGCCGTCCGTCGCCGGGCAATAGGTCTCGAGCGCGAACACCATGCCCTCCTTGATCTCGGTCGGATAGTCGAGCGAGACCACGCGCGAGATGATCGGCCGCTCGTGCAGCGCCAGGCCCAGCCCGTGGCCGAATTGCAGGCCGAACGCTGACATCTCGTCGGGAAAGCCGAACTCCGGCGCCTTGGGCCAAACGCTGCACACCTTATCGGTGGTCACACCCGGCTTGATCAGAGCGATGGAGTTGTCGAGCCATTCCCGCGCCTTCTTGTAGGCATCGTGCTGCACCGGCGTCGCGCGCCCGACATTGAAGGTGCGGTAGTAGCAGGTGCGATAGCCCATGAACGCTTGCAGGATATCGAAGAACGCCTGGTCGCCGGGGCGCAACATGCGATCGGTGAAATTGTGCGGGTGCGGGTTGCAGCGCTCGCCGGAGATCGCGTTGATCGCCTCCACGTCGTCGGAGCCGTGCCGATAGAGGAACTCATTCACTTTGGCGACGATATCGTTCTCGCGCACACCCGGCTTGAGCTCTTCGTTGATGAGATGATAGGCGCCATCGACCATGGCGGCGGCGCGGTTGAGCAGCGCGATCTCGTCGATGTTCTTGAGCTCGCGCGCCTCCAGCATCACCTGCTGCCCATCCTTGATCTTAAGCCCCGCCTTTTCCAGCTCGAACAGCATCGGCGGCTCGATAATATCGACGCCGACCGGCATTTTGTGGACGCCCGCCTCCTTGAGCAGTGCAGCGATTTCCTTGGCGTGCCGCTCCATCAAACCGAACGCGGGATTGACGGTGCCGCGAAGCCCAATGAGCCCCGCCTTGCAGTTCTCGGGCTTGAGCCAAGGGGTGTAGAGCCTGTGATGCACGGCGGCCGAACCGAAGTCCCATAGGATCGGTTCCTGGTCGCGCGCGAGCAGCGCCCAGCGGCACAGCTTGTCGCGTTCCCACTCGCCGATCTTCGTCGAGGTCACGTAGCGGATGTTGTTGACGTCGAAGACGAGTAGCGCGCCGTGCTCGGACTTTTCCAGGGCCTGCTTGACGCGGCTCAGGCGGTAGCGGTGCAGCCGGCGGTAATCGACCCGCTCCTCGAAATCGACGCCCATGGTGCCGAGCGCCGGCAGCGCCCGGTCCCAGTTGTAACGGGGGTCGATGTCGTCGGCGCTGATCTTGCGGACTGTCTCGTCCATGTGGGCTTCTCCTGCATGTTTTGTCTTTTGCGACGGTGCCCCTGACGCCGCTCTGCCGCGATTATAGCAAGCTTTTCGTTGCGGCCGGCACCGGCGGCTTGCATAATTCGGCCAAAGAAGAAGCCGTTCACGACCGCGCGAGGAACCGCCCTCATGCTCGATGCCGCTGCGAAGCCGAGCCTCGATGCGCGCGCGGCCGTTGAGGCGATCCCGCGCAGCTACAACTTCGCCGCCGACATTATCGAGCGCAACCTCAAGGCCGGACGGGCGGAGAAGCCGGCCTTCATCGATCCGCGCGGAACTTGGAGCTATGGCCAGCTCGCCGAACGCGTGGATCGCTTCGGCAACGTGTTGCGTTCGCTCGGGCTCCGGCGCGAGGAACGCGTCATGCTCGCGCTCCTCGACACGATCGATTGGCCCACCGCCTTCCTCGGCGCCATCAAGGCGGGCGTGGTGCCGGTTCCGGTCAATACTCTGATGACCGAGGACGATTACCGATTCATGCTCGCCGATAGCCGCGCAAAGGCCCTCGTCGTATCGGAAGCGCTGTTGCCGAAATTCGCCAATCTGATCGGCTCGAGCGCCGATCTGATGCACGTCGTCGTCTCGGGCGAGAAGGACGGCGGGCACCGCCGTTTCGAGGATTTGCTCGCAAGCGCTCAGCGCGAGCCCTATACCGCGCCGACTACGCGCGACGACATGTGCTTCTGGCTCTACACCTCGGGCTCGACCGGCAGACCCAAGGGCGCGGTGCATGTGCACGCCAGTCTGCGTCTCACCGCCGATCTCTATGGCAGCGGTGTGCTCGGCCTCGATGAAAGCGACGTCTGCTACTCCGTGGCGAAGCTGTTTTTCGCCTATGGCCTCGGCAACGCGATGACATTTCCGATGGCGGTCGGCGCGACAACCATTCTCTCGCCCGACCGTCCGACGCCGGAGGGGGTCGCCGCGATCCTGCGCCGGCATCCCGTGACGGCCTTCTACGCGGTGCCGACCTTCTACGCCGCCTTCCTCGCCAGCCCGGACGCGCCCAAGCGCGCGGACTTGAAGTTGCGATGCTGCGTGTCCGCGGGCGAGGCCCTGCCGCCCGACGTCGGCCGCCGCTGGAAGGAGCGTTACGGCCTCGACGTGCTCGATGGCATCGGCTCGACCGAGATGCTCCACATCTTTCTATCCAACTATCCGGGCGACGTGAAATACGGCACCACCGGCAAGCCGGTGCCGGGCTACGACATCCGCCTGCTCGATGACGACGGCAACGTGATCACGCGCGAAGGCAGACTGGGCGAGCTGCAGGTGCGCGGACCCACCAGCGCGATCATGTATTGGAACGACCGCGAGCGATCGCGCGAGACTTTTCTCGGCGAATGGACGCGCTCGGGCGACAAGTACCTGCAAGACGCGGACGGCTATTACGTTTATTGCGGCCGCCGCGACGACATGCTCAAGGTCGGCGGCATCTACGTCTCGCCGTTCGAGGTCGAAGGCGCGCTCTGCACGCATCCCGAGGTGCTCGAGGCTGCGGTCGTCGCTTGGCAGGACGACGACGAGCTGATCAAGCCGAAAGCCTTCGTGGTGCTCAAGTCGCCCGAGAAGACCTGCGAGGAGTTGGCGCGGGCCCTGCAAGAACACGTCAGGACGGCGCTCGCGCCCTACAAATATCCGCGCTGGATTGAATTTTGCACCGAGCTGCCGAAGACGGCGACCGGCAAGATCCAGCGCTTCAAGCTGCGCGCCGAGCGCACGACCATCCGATGACCCGCTGCGGCTGCCGCGCGCGATGACAGCGCGCGACGCGAGGAGCCCGTGCTGGGCCGCGCAAGCCCATGACCGGATTGACGGCGCGGCCTGGCCTGCACTATAGTGCATGAATTATAATGCCTGTTAGGCGATCACCAGTCGTGGCGGGAGCTAAGGTCAAAACCGAGATGAAGCAGCCTGCGGCCGCGCCGCAGCGCGATAATCATCGCGCATTTGCCGGCACCATCGGCCGCCTGCTGCGGCTCTCCCGCGCCAAGCGCGGGATGACGCGCCGCCAGCTCGCGCAGGCCTCCGGCGCCTCCGAGCGCTATCTCGCGCAGATCGAAGGCGGGCAGGGCAACCCCTCGGTTCTCATCCTCGAGTCGATCGCGCGCGCGCTCGACATTCCCATCATTGAATTGCTCCCCCGCAGCAACGGACGCACGGCGGCGATGGCCGACATTCTCGATGTTCTCGCCCGCGTACCGGTCGCGGAACTTCCGGCGCTTGCCGAGTTGATCGAGGGCCGCGCCGTGGCGCACATGCAGATCGAGCGCGGGCGCCGGATCGCGCTCATCGGATTGCGCGGCGCCGGTAAATCGACGCTGGGCCGCCGCCTTGCGGATACGCTCGGCTGTCCGTTCATCGAGCTCGATCGGCTCATCGAGCAAGACTACGGCGCGCGCATTCCCGATCTGATCGAGATGGGTGGCCTTGCAACCTTCCGCCGCTACGAGCGCGCGTGCCTCGAGGGCGTCATCAACGAGCACGAGGCGGCCGTGATCGCCACTGCTGGCGGAATCGTGTCGAATGCCGAAAGCTATGCGCTGCTGTTACGCCGCACGCACACGGTATGGATCAAGGCACGGCCAGAGGATCATATGCGGCGCGTGATGGCGCAGGGCGATTTCCGCCCCATGGCGCAGAATCGCGAGGCTATGGCCGATCTCGTGGCCATCCTCGACGCGCGGCGAAGCGACTATGCGCGCGCCCAGGCCGAGCTCGATACTTCCGAGGATACGGTGGAGCAGAGTCTCGCGAAACTCGCGGAGGTGGTCGCGCGTTTCATCGCTGGAGCAGCCCGGTGATGCTCGCCGACCAAGGCTTTCTCGAGCTTGGCCAAATGCGGTTCGAATACCGCATGATTGGACCGCGCCCCGACGCGGCGCCAACCCTCGTATTGCTGCACGAGGGGCTCGGCTGTGTTGCCGGCTGGGGCAGCTTTGCGGAGGCACTCTCCGCAGCGACCGGCACGGGCGTTTTCGTCTACTCCCGCGCTGGTTACGGCAGCTCGACGCCGGTGAAATTGCCGCGTCCGGTCTCGTTCATGCAGGAGGAGGCGCTGGACGTGCTTGCCCGCGTGCTCGACGCGATTGGCTTCCGCCGCGGGCTTCTCGTCGGGCACAGCGATGGAGCGTCGATTGCCGCGATCTACGCCGGGAGCGTGCAGGACCATCGCGTGCGCGGGCTGGTCCTGATGGCGCCGCACTTTTTCACCGAGGAGACGGGGACTGCGGAAATCGCGCGCACCAAAACGGCTTTCGAGACCGGGCCATTACGCGCAAAGCTCGCGCGCTGGCATGCCGATCCCGATAACGCATTCCACGCCTGGTGCGGGCCCTGGCTCAATCCCGAATTCCGCAAATGGGAGCTTAAGGACGAGCTCGCTCACATCCGGGTTCCGATCCTGATCGTGCAAGGCGAAAACGATCAATACGGCACGCTAAGGCAGGTCGAGGTGGCGCAAGAGGAGTGCTACTGCCCGGTCGAGGTCGCCCTGTTGCCGAACACGCGGCATGCTCCCCACCGCGAAGCGCCGGAGGCGACTTTGCGCGCGACCTCGCAGTTCATCAATCGGCTGCTGCGGGAGCATCATGAGGCAGACATGAGCGCCGAAAATCGCCGCCTTGCGATGTCGGTTAGTGCAAGCCGCCGCAATCGCCCGATTTCGACCTCCTGAGCCACGTTGCGAGGACATCCATGGCCGAGGCAGAACGCAAATTGAACAACGGCAAGACCCGCATCGATTTCCAGACCGACCCGTCGAAATACCGGCATTGGAAACTCGCCGTTGACGGCGAGGTCGCGACCTTGCTGATGGATGTGGACGAGAAGGGCACCTTATTCGAGGGCTACGAGCTCAAACTCAATTCGTACGATCTCGGCGTCGACATCGAGTTGGCTGACGCCATCGAGCGGCTGCGTTTCGAGCATCCGCAAGTGAAGGTCGTCCTGCTGCGCTCGGGCAAGCCGCGCGTATTCTGCGCCGGCGCCAATATCCGAATGCTGGCGGGCGCCACGCACGCGCATAAGGTCAATTTCTGCAAGTTCACCAACGAAACCCGCAACGGGCTTGAAGACGCCAGCAAGGCCTCCGGCCTGTTCACCATTTGTGTGATCAACGGCACCGCGGCGGGCGGCGGCTATGAGCTCGCACTCGCAGCCGACCATATCATGCTGGTCGATGACGGTAGTTCGGCAGTCTCGCTCCCTGAACTGCCGCTGCTCGCCGTGTTGCCCGGCACCGGCGGGCTCACCCGTGTAACCGACAAACGCAAGGTGCGCCGTGACCGCGCCGATGTGTTCTGCACGACCGAGGAAGGTGTCAAAGGCAAGCGCGCCGTGGATTGGCGACTTGTCGACGAAGTGGTGCCTGCCTCCAGGCTCGAAGAGGCGGTGATGCAACGCGCGCGTGAGTTCGCGGCGAAATCGACACGTCCGACCGCCGCCAAGGGCATTGCACTCGCGCCGCTCAAGCGCCAGCGTTCCGCCGACGCGGCCGAGTACGGCACGCTATCGGTCGAATTTGACCGGCCCGCTCGCCGCGCGACCATCACGTTGCGCGGGCCGGAGACGCCGCCGCCGGCGTCGGCCCAGGCCATGATGGAAGCAGGCGCGCAGTTCTGGCCGCTGCGGCTTGCGCGCGAACTCGACGATGCCATCCTCGACATCCGCGCCAATGAATTCGACACGGCCGCTATCATCTTCAAATCGTCGGGTGATCCGGCGCAGGTGCTTGCCTATGACCAGTTCCTCGAAGCCAACAAGACGCACTGGCTGGCACGCGAGATCCGAGCGCTTTGGAAGCGCGTGCTCAAACGCGTCGATCTGACCTCGCGTTCGCTCGTCGCGCTGATCGAGCCGGGTTCCTGCTTTGCCGGCACGCTTGCCGAGCTCGTCTTCGCGAGCGACCGCTCCTATATGCTTGCCCGCTCCCTTCCCTCCCCCGCGAGCGGGGGAGGGTTAGGGAGGGGGCTCGACAACAAGCCGCCCGCGAGCCTTGCGCTCGCCGAGGTCAATTTCGGCGCATACCCGATGTCGAACGGGCTCTCGCGCCTCGCGAGCCGCTTTCTCGCCGAGGCTGGCGCGCTCGAGAAAGCCAAGCGCGCCATCGGCGAAATGCTCGATGCCGAGGCGGCGGAGAGCCTCGGTCTCGTCACCTTCGCCCTCGATGACATCGACTGGGAGGACGAGATCCGCGTGTTTCTGGAGGAGCGGGCGAGCTTTTCTGCCGACGCGCTCACGGGGCTCGAGGCAAATTTGCGCTTCGGCGGCCCGGAGACCATGGAATCGAAAATCTTCGCCCGCCTTACCGCCTGGCAGAACTGGATCTTCCAGCGCGCCAACGCCGTCGGGGAGGAGGGTGCGCTCAAGCGCTACGGCACCGGACAGAAACCGGCATTCGATACGCGCAGAGTTTGAGGAGGCAGCTATGAGCGATATCGTCAACGTCGACTACACGACGAGAATCCCGAACAACGTCAACCTCACCGAGGATCGGCAAGTGCTGCGCGCGCTCGAGCGCTGGCATCCCGGCTACATCGACTGGTGGATGACCATGGGACCGCACGGCTTCCAGGAGGCGCTTGTTTATCTGCGCACCGCGGTCTCCGTCGACCCCAAGGGTTGGGCTAAGTTCGATTACATCAAGATGCCGCAGTACCGCTGGGGCATCTTGCTGGCGCCGCAGGAAGAGGGCCGCAAGATTCCTTTCGGTCAGCATTATGGCGAGCCAGCCTGGCAGGAGGTGCCGGGCGAATATCGCGCCCTGTTGCGGCGTCTCGTCGTCATCCAGGGCGACACCGAGCCGGCTTCGGTCGAGCAGCAGCGGCATCTCGGCAAGACTGCGCCCTCGCTCTACGACATGCGCAACGTGTTCCAGGTCAATGTCGAGGAAGGCCGCCATCTGTGGGCCATGGTCTATATCCTGCAGAAGTATTTCGGCCGCGACGGCCGCGAGGAGGCCGAGCAGCTACTGCAACGCCGCTCCGGCGACGCGGACAAGCCGCGCATGCTCGGCGCCTTCAACGAGGCGACGCCGGATTGGCTCTCGTTCCACATGTTCACCTTCTTCACCGACCGCGACGGCAAGATGCAGCTCGAGAGCCTCGCGCAATCCGGCTTCGATCCGCTCTCGCGCACCTGTCGCTTCATGCTCACCGAGGAAGCGCACCACATGTTCGTCGGCGAGACCGGCATCGGCCGCACTATTCAGCGCACCTGCGAGGCAATGAAGGCGGCCGGCATCGAAGACCCCTCCGACATCAACAAGGCCCGCGATCTCGGCGTCATCGATCTGCCGACCATCCAGAAAAAGCTCAACTTGCACTATTCGCTGTCGCTCGACTTGTTCGGCTCCGAGGTATCGACCAACGCGGCCAACGCGTTCAACGCCAGCCTCAAGGGTCGTTTTCAGGAGACGAAGATCGAGGACGACCACAAGCTCGAGAGCTTAACCTACCCGGTGCTCAAGCTTGTCGATGGCGAGATCAAGCGCGTGGATGAGCCCGCGCTCACCGCCATCAACATGCGGCTACGCGACGATTACACCGCCGATTGCCAGCGCGGCCTCGACCGCTGGAACAAGATCATTGATCGTGTCGGTGTTGCCTTCTGCTTCCAGCTGCCGCACGTGGCGTTCCACCGCCAGATTGGCGAATTCAAGGACGTCAACGCATCCCCGAGCGGAGAGCTCATTGACGAAGCAGCCTGGAACCGGGAAAAGGACAAGTGGCTGCCGTCGAAGGACGACGGCGATTTCATCCAGAGTCTGATGCGGCAAGTGGTCGAGCCCGGCAAGTTCGCAAGCTGGATCGCGCCGCCGCGCGTCGGCATCGACAACAAGCCGGGCGATTTCGAATACGTGAAGCTCGCGGCGTAACGGATCTGGGTTCCTGGCGAGGAACGGAGATCATGAAGGCGGTGCGCTAATTCACCGCGACGGCGACGGCGGATGATCGCGGCTGTCGGGCGGATGATCCGGCGATCTCGTTCCGCCGGCGCCGGTCGTCTCGGATCCGCCCGCACCCGTCGTTTCGCTCCGGGCGGGGTTGACAACGCACGTGCCGCTTACCGAGCGGCCGCCGAGAATCTGCTGGCACTGCTCGAGGCTGTCATAGGTGCAGTTGATGGAGCCGGTTGGACTTTGCAAGCAAAACGGCTGTTTTTCACGCTGTGCGTGCGTCGCCTGCTGCGGGACAGCGATCAGCGCACCGGCCATGGCAATGGACAAAAGCACCCGAGCGCGCATGAGGATCGCTCCTGCATCCTGGTGACGGCTCGCCCCACGCTGCAAACGACGCTCGTGACGAATTGTTCCGTTAAAGCGGCGTCATGGGGGCACGCAGCAACGAGCGTTGCGCGTTCAGCATCCAACGCGAGCTTGGATCACTCTGCGGCCTCGCCGCGCAGCATGCCGTCCCACCACGGGCAGACGCCGGGCGCGAGCTTGTAATTGCCCTCGATCACATTGATCGGCTTGCGTAGCCCCGTCGCGGCCGCCTCGATGCGAAGCGCGCGCGCCTCGGCGCGCTTTTCCGATGGCAGCCATAGCCGGTCGTGGCCCCACATGCTTGGGCCCCAGGTGACCTCTTGCGGTTGCCAATTCTCGACCTCGATCACGCGTCCGCCCCAGCCGTACTCCACCATGAAGCCCGACGGCGAGTTGGAGTAGAAGGATGTTACCTCGTCGTTGATGTGCCGGCCGAGCGTCACACCGATGCGCCCTTCCTCGCCCAGCGCAAGATCGTAGCATTGCCCGACATCATCGAGGCTGTAGAGCTCCACCATCAAATGGTGCGTGGCGCTGCGCCCGGTCTCGATGAACGCAATCGAGTGGTGGCGCGGATTGGCGTGGAAGAAATAGGCGTTGAATGGCCGCACCATGTAATCGGAGAGGCGGAATCCGAGCACGTCGCGATAAAACGGCACCGCGTCGTCGATGTGTTTGACGTGCAGCACGGCGTGACCCATGCCAAGCGGCCCGGTGCGGAAACCAGAGATCGACCGGCCGGGCTTGAACGGCTCGCTCGTCGTCTCGGCGCCGTGAAAGATTTCGAGCCGGTTGCCCAGCGGATCGGCGAGCACGACGAGATCCTTGACGCGGCGTTCATCCGCAAGCGCGCGCGAGCCGCGCGCCACCTCGACGGCGGCTTTCTCCAACCTGGCGGCAAACGCATTCAGCGCGGCCGCGTCGGCCACCTCCCAGCCGAAGAAAGCAACCCCCTCGCCGCCGTCTTCGCTGACGACGACGCGCTGTTTGCGATCATCCATCCGCAGCGCGAGGCTCTTGCCGGTCTTGTCGACCAGCTGCATCCCTAAAAACCGGGTGCCGAAGTTCGTCCAGTCCTCGAGCGATTTGGCGCGGATGCCGACATAGCCGAGACCTTGAATGTCCATGGACGGCCTCCGTCAGAATTCAATCCTGCAAGGGAATATGGGCCTCGGCGACGATCTTGGCAAATTTTGCAAGGTCGGCTTTGAACCGCTGCTCGAATTCCGCCGGCGTGTTGGCGACCGCCTCGTTGCCGGTGACGCGCAGCCGCTCGAGTACGTCGGGCGTGGACAGCGCGGCCTTGGCGCCTTGCTGAATCGTGTTGACGACGTTGCGCGGCGTGTTGGCCGGCACGAACCAGCCTTGCCAGCTCGACGACTCGAAACCGGCAAGCCCGCTCTCGGCAACGGTCGGCACATCGGGCAGCGCCGTCGAACGTTTGGCGCCGGCCACGGCCAGCGCGCGCAAGGTCCCACCCGTCACATGCGGCAGCGTCGTCGCCATCGGCGCAATCGCCACCTGGATCTCGCCGGTGATCAGCGCGGGAAAAATGCCCGCGTCGCCTTTATACGGAACCGCCTGGATGTTGATCCCGGCCGCGGTCTTGAACATCTCCATGGTCAGATGCAGCGGGTTGCCGACGCCGGTCATGCCGTAGTTGAGCGTGCCGGGTTTGGCCTTTGCCAGCGCGATCAGCTCCGTCACCGAGCTCGCCGGGAGTTTCGGGCTTGCCACCAGCACGAGCTGCGAGGCGACCAGTTGCGTCACCGGAATAAAGTCGCGCACCACGTCGAACGGCAGCGCGCGATAGATCGCGGGGCTGATCGCCTGGCCGTTCGTGTTCTGCAGGATGGTGTAACCGTCGGGCGGCGATTTCGCGACGGCGTCGGCCGCGATGTTCCCGCCCGCGCCCGAGCGGTTCTCCACGATGACCGGCTGACCCAGCGATTCGGAAAGTTTGACGCCGATCATGCGTGCGAGCGCGTCGACGGCGCCGCCGGCGACGAAAGGAACGATGATGCGGATCGGCTTGCTCGGATAGATCTGGGCGGCGGCGCCGCCCGCGTGAAGCGCGCACGCCGCGAGCGTGAGGGTGAGACAGAGCCGTCTCATGACGCAGCCTGCCAAAGGGCGTGCATGCTGGTTTCGTTTACGCGTTGGCGTCCACCACGATTGACCCAAGCGATGCCGGGCCTCGGCGAGAGCGGTTTACTCAGCCGCCGCCCGCGCCGGGCTTTCCTGCGCCGCAATGAGATAATCGACCGCGGCTTGCACGCCGCCTTTTTTGTGCGGGATACCGGCAAGCGCCAGCGCCATTTCCGTGATCGCCAGCGCGCCCGTGATCATACCCTCGTTGACGTCGCCGAGATGGCCGATGCGGAAGTACTTGCCGGCATAACGGCCGAAGCTCGAGCCATAGGAGATATTGAAGGTATCGAGCGCGAAATGGCGGAAGGCGTCGGCATCGTGGCCATCCGGCAGCAGCACCGCGGTGACCGTCGGCGAATAATATTTGGCCTCGCGACACATGATCTCGAGTCCCCAAGCGCGCACCGCCCGCCGCGTCGCCTCGGCAAGCCGATGGTGGCGCGCAAACACGTTCTCGAGGCCCTCCTCGTGCAGCATGGTAATGCTTTCGGAAAGCCCATGCAGCATCTGCGTCGCCGGCGTGTAAGGAAAGAAGCCGATCTTGTTCATGGCGAGCATGTCGTCCCAGCCCCAGAACGACTTCGTCAACTGCGAATTTTTCGCCGCCGCAAACGCCTTGTCGCTCACGGCGTTGAATGACATGCCCGGCGGCAGCATCAGCCCCTTCTGCGCGCCGCCGATTGTGACGTCGATGCCCCACTCGTCGTGCCGGTAATCGGTAGAGGCGAGCGAGGAGATGGTATCAACGAAAAACAGCGCGGGATGGCCGGCGGCGTCGATCGCCTTGCGAATCTCCGCGATCGGCGAGAGGCATCCGGTCGAGGTTTCGTTGTGCAGGACGCAGACCGCCTTGATCTCCTTGTTCTTGTCCTTGCGCAGATGGTCCGCGATTGCCGTAGGATCGGCGCCGATGCGCCAGTCGGTCTTGATGAACTCTGGGCGCAGGCCGAGCTTCTCCGCCATGATCTTCCACAGCGTGGCAAACTGCCCGGTTTCCACCATCAGCACGCGGTCGCCCGGCGAGAGCGTGTTGACGAGCGCGGCTTCCCAGGCGCCAGTTCCAGTGGCCGTGTAGATGACGACCGGGTTCGTGGTCTTGAAGATGGTCTTGATGCCGTCGAGACAGTTTTTCGCGAGCTTGGCGAATTCCGGCCCGCGATGGTCGATGATCGGCGTGTCCATGGCCCGCAGCACACGGTCCGGCAGCGGCGTCGGCCCCGGGATGTGCAGGAAATGGCGACCCACGGGGCGTGCGGAGTTCTTCGTCATCGGTTGATCCCTTGCAGGCGCGGTTGTTTCGGACGCAACGAGCGCCAGGCCGCAGCTTGCCGCCATCAAGGACGAATGCGACAGTCAGTCAAGCCTCTTGCGGCGCATGTTGCTACGCGTTGCGGTGGCAAATGAAGAGCTGGCACTCTATTTGTCATCGCCGGGGTTCAACCCCAACAAGCGACAAGACGAAAGCATGGCCCAAACTGTGGTGCCCGGGCTCGAGCGGCGGCTCAAGGCGCATCTCCTGGGCGAGGTCGAATTCGACGCGTTCACGCGCGGCCGCTATGCGACCGACGCCTCGCATTACCAGATCATGCCGATCGGCGTTGTCGCGCCGCGCTCGGTCAAAGAAGCGGAGCATGCGCTGGGGATTGCGCGCGAGGAGGGCGTGAGCGTGCTCGCGCGCGGTGCGGGCACCTCGCAGGCGGGGCAGGCGGTCAATTCCTCGCTCGTCATCGACTGCTCGAAATATCTCGATCACCTGCTTGAGCTCGACGTGCCCGCCCGGCGCTGTGTGGTCGAGCCCGGGATCGTTCTCGACGAGCTCAACCGCCGACTCAAGTCGCACGGGCTATGGTTTCCGGTCGACATCTCGACCGCCTCGCGCGCCACCATCGGCGGCATGGTCGGCAACAATTCCTGCGGGGCGCGCTCGCTGCGCTACGGCAATACGCGCGAGAACCTGCTGTCGATCGACGCGGTGCTGGCAGATGGAACGGCGGCGCATTTCGGCCCCATTGCCCGCGATCTGTCCGATCTGGCCCTGTCACCACTGCTGCCAGTGGCGTATGATCTCTTGCAGCTCGCCGCGCGCGAAGCCGATGAGATCGAGACGCGCTTTCCCAAGCTGCAGCGGCGGGTCGGCGGCTATAACCTCGACTCGCTCCTTCCCGGCCGCAACGAGCTCAATCTCGCGCACATCCTCGTCGGCTCCGAGGGCACGCTCGCCTTCTCCACTCGGATCGAGCTGAAACTTTCGCCTTTGCTCGGCGCCCGCGCAGTCGGCGCCTGTCACTTCGGCAGTTTTTTTCAGGCGATGGAGGCCGCGCAGCACATCGTCAAGCTCGCGCCGATCGCGGTCGAGCTCATCGATCGCACCATGCTCGGCCTGGCACGCGACATCGCGATGTTCCGGCCGACGATCGAGGCGGTCGTGCGCGGTGACCCCGAAGCCATCTTGTTCGTGGAATTTGCCGAGGAGGACCAATACCACAACCTGCGCCGGCTCATGGAGCTCAAGGACGTCATTGCCGGTCTCGGGCTCGCCTGGGACAAGCCGGGCGCGAAATGGGGCGGCGTCATCGAGATATTCGATCCGAAGCTGCAGGCCGCCATTAGCGAAACGCGCACCGCCGGCCTCAACATCATGATGTCGATGAAGGAGCAGGGTAAACCCATCTCCTTCGTCGAGGACTGCGCGGTACCGCTCGAGCATCTCGCCGAATATACCGCGAAGCTCACCGACATCTTCGCCAAGCACGGCACGCGGGGCACTTGGTACGCGCATGCATCGGTCGGCTGCCTGCATGTGCGCCCCGTGCTCAATCTGCGTCTCGAGCGCGACGTCGAAGCGATGCGCGCGATTGCCGAGGAAGCCTTCGATTTGGTGCTTGCCTATAAGGGCTCGCATTCGGGCGAGCACGGCGACGGCATCGTGCGCTCGGAATTCCACGAAAAGATGTTCGGCGCGCGCCTCGTCGCTGCCTTCGCAGAGGTCAAGGATCGGTTCGACCCGATGGGCTTTTACAATCCCGGGAAGATCGTGCGCGCGCCAAAGTTCGACGATCGCACCCTCTTCCGCTACGCCCCCGACTATCGGGCGGAGGAAATCCGCACGCATCTCGACTGGTCCGCTTATCCCGGCGCCGGCGGCGGTTTCCAGGGCGCGATCGAGATGTGCAACAACAACGGCGCGTGCCGCGTGCTTGCCGGCGGCGTCATGTGCCCGAGTTATCGCGTCACGCGTGACGAGCGCGACGTCACGCGCGGCCGGGCCAATACGCTGCGCCTTGCCATCACGGGTCAGCTCGGAGGGGACGCAGTTGCTTCCGACGAAATGGCGGAGACGCTCAAGCTGTGCGTCTCCTGCAAGGCGTGCCGGCGCGAATGTCCGACCGGCGTCGACATGGCGCGCATGAAGATCGAGGCGCAAGCGGCGCGCCTGGCCAAACGCGGCCTCTCATTGCGCGATCGCCTGATCGGATACTTACCCCGCTACGCGCCGCTCGCAGCCAAATGGCCCAAGCTCGCTAACCTGCGCAATGACACGCCGCGCCTGCGGCAATGGTCGGAGCGATACGCGGGCTTGAGCGCGCGACGCGACCTGCCGCGCTGGCGTGCCGACGCATGGCGCGAGCCGGCCGGCGATAGCGGCGCGCCTTCGCGAGCGGTCGTGTTCTTTGCCGATACCTTCAACAGGTACTTCGAGCCGGAGAACATCGAGGCGGCGCTCGCCGTGCTCGCCGCCGGCGGTTACGAGGTGCAGCTGCCGAAACCAGCCGACGGCGAGCGGCCGCTCTGCTGCGGGCGCACGTTCCTTGCGGTCGGCCTCATCGAGGAGGCGCGACGCGAGGCGCAGCGGTGCGTCACCGCGCTTACGCCGTTCCTCGGGCGCGGAATTCCCTTCATCGGGCTCGAGCCGAGCTGCATGCTCGGCTTCCGCGACGAGATCCCGGCGCTCGTCAAGGGCGAAGATGGGCGCCGCTTGGCGGCACACGCGCTCCTCTTCGAGGAGTTCCTCGCGCGCGAGGCCAAGGCCGGCGTCCTGAAACTTCCGCTCAAGCCCGTGGCGAAAAGGGCGTTATTGCACGGCCACTGTCACCAGAAATCCTTCGCGGCCATGGGCGCGGTCGAGAGCGTGCTGAAGCTCGTGCCTGATTTGGCGGTCGCTACCGTCGATTCGAGCTGCTGCGGCATGGCGGGCGCGTTCGGTTACGGCGCCGACACGATCGATGTGTCGCTTAAGATGGCGGAGCTCTCGCTCCTTCCTGCGGTGCGCCAAGCCGAGGCCGACACGCTCATCTGCGCTGATGGCGTCTCATGCCGCCATCAGATCAAGGACGGCAGCGGGCGCGAGGCGCTCCATGTCGCGCGCGTGCTGGCGATGGGACTTGAAGGACGCTGAGCAATTCAGCGAAGAGCAAGCGGCGAACCTGGTCTGCTCGGCTATGGCACGAGCGATCGTTCTGATCTTCAAATTGTCTGCGTGAGGAGCGCCAAGCCTGCGAGCGCGACGAGCGAGCCGCCGAGCTGGAAGGCTGTGTGGTTCTCGGCGATGCGGCCCATTGCGCAGCCGAGCGCAATGCCAGCGACGTGCAGCAACGCGGTCGCCAGGATGAACCCCGCGGCATAGGTGCCCGCGTCGGCATTGAGCGCCATCTCGGTGCCATGTGCGTGGCCGTGGAAGAGTGCGAACAGGCCGACGAGCCCCACGGCGATAGCGAGCGGGGTCCTGCGGGTGAAAGCCACCATGCCGCCGAGCACGATCAGCGACACCGCGATGCCGATTTCGACAAACGGCAGCGGGAGGCGAGCCAAGCCGAGCGCGGCGCCCGCGACCGTGACGAGGACGAAGGTCGCCGGCACGAGGACGAGCGCGCGACCGCCGAGCTGCCAGGCCAGGATGCCGACGGTCACCATCGCGAGAACGTGATCAAGTCCGCCGAACGGATGCGCGAAGCCCGAGATGAAACCGTGCGCGTCAGCCGCGCCCGTATGGGCGAAGGCAGCCGCGGGAATAAGCGTGAGGACGGCGGTTATCAGGCCAGTGCGCATCCTTGTCCCCTCTTGAAAAGTGAGATGGAGCAAAATTGCACATCGCAGGCGCGCTCGACAAGGGCGCGCTGCGCGTCCCCGCACCCTGCCTCCGCAACGTCGCGAGCGTATAAACAGAAAATAAAACGAATAGGGCAGGTCCGCCCGGACGCAGACGTCCGGGCGGATCGCCGGATCGACGCGGGGGTGGATGGGGGCGCTCGCGCCGATCACAACTGTTTGCCCCGCAGGCGAAACCTGCGGCGGATAGACAGCTTTATTCTCTTTGCGGCGCTTGCCGCCTCTCGTCCCGGTTCGTCGCGGAAGGCGTCGAACGGGTTCAACGGTCCTAACGACCGATGTGGGCTGAGGTAGGCGCCCCGGTGCGGGCGTATGGCGAAGCTGATATCGTCCGAATCTGCACGATGCCCGCCCGTCTTGCTCATGCGCCGCTAACCGAGATCCGTGTTCGCAAAGCCGAGCGCGCCGACCTCGACCTCGTGATGGAGCTCGAGCATCGCGTGTTCGCGACCGACCGGCTCTCGCGCCGCAGTCTGCGCCGTTTTCTCAAGTCTCCGAGCGCAGAGGTGATGGTGGCCGAGGAAGGCGGCGGGTTCGCTGGCACCGCCATCGTGCTGTTTCGGTCGGGCTCACTCGTTGCGCGCCTCTACTCGCTGGCAGTTGCGCCGCACATGGGCGGACGCGGGGTCGCCCCGGTGCTGCTCGAAACCGCGGAGGCCGCTGCGCTCGCGCGCGACTGTCGCGCCATCCACCTCGAAGTGCATGTGACGAACGACGCCGCGATCTCCCGCTACCGCAAGAGCGGTTATCGCGAGTTCGGGCGCATCCGCGGCTACTACGAGGACGGCGGCGAAGCGTTGCGTTTTGAGAAGCGGCTCGTCCCCAACTTGCCGGCGCTCGCGGCCGCGCCGCCTTATTTTCACCAGACCACCGAATTCACCTGCGGGCCCGCCTGCATCATGATGGCGCTCGCCTGGGCCGAGCGGAATTTCAAGCCGGAGCCCGCCTTCGAGTTTCAGCTTTGGCGCGAAGCGACCACGATCTTCATGACATCGGGACCGGGCGGGTGCGAGCCATACGGGATGGCGGTCGCGCTCAAGCGCCGCGGGCTCGAGCCGGAGGTCTATGTCAGCCAGCCCGGCCCCTATTTTCTCGACACCGCACAATCCGCCGCCAAGCGCCGCGTCATGCGCCTCACCCAGCTCGCTTTCCAGCGTGAGGCGAAGGCGCTCGGTATCCCCACCCACCTGACTCCGGTAAGCGAATCGGTTCTCATGCGCGCGTTCGCTGCCGGGAGCGTGGTCATCGTCCTCGTTTCGGGCTATCACATGGTGGCCAGGGGAAGACCACATTGGATTTTTGCCTTCGGCCGCGACGGACGCCGTGTGCTCATGCACGATCCGGCGGCCATCAGAGATGATCAAGGGATGGCGGTCGCCGCCGAGACCTATGCGGTACCGTGGCCCGCGTTCGAGCGCGTGACCCATTTGGGTCGCGAGCGGCTGAGCGCGGCCATCGTCATCCGGAAAGGACGTTCATGACCGGCTGGCTCATTCTGGTCGACCAGCCCAAAGATCTTCCCAACGCCGAAACCCCGCACAAGGTCATCACGACGAGCGAGCATCTCGCCCGTCCGCGTCTGTTCGGCATGGGACGGCCGAAGCTCAATCTGGCGCGCTCCTACGCCTATCAATCGAAGGGCTATTACGCTTCGCTGCTGGCGGAAGCGCGCGGGCATCGCGTCGTGACGACGGTCGAGACCATGCTGGAGCTGCGGTTTCTACCCTCCCCCTTGTGGGGAGGGTCGGCGCGAAGCGCCGGGGTGGGGGTCGTCCTGTGATTCGATGGACCCCCACCCCCAACCCCTCCCGACAAGGGGGAGGGGAAGCAGAGCGAGTGCGCAGCGTGACCATGCGTCCAACAGGATTCGTTCATTTCTTCTGCGCCGTCTTCGCTTCTGCGCTTCTGTGCGCCTCGGCGACCGCGCACGCGCAAACTCTGGACAAGGTCTCCTTCGGCACCAACTGGGTGGCGGAGGCCGAGCACGGCGGTCACTACCAGGCGCTGGCCGACGGCACCTATCGCCGCTACGGGCTCGACGTCACCATCGTGCCGGGCGGGCCCAACGTGAACAACCGCATCCTGTTGCCGGTCGGAAAGCTCGACTTCTTCATGAGCGCCAACACGCTGCAAAGCTTCGACGCGGTTGCGCGCAACATCCCCACGCTTGCCGTCGCGGCCATGTTCCAAAAGGACCCGCAGGTGCTGATGGCGCATCCAGACCAGGGGATCGACAAGTTCGAGGACTTGAAGAAGCTCACCCTGTTCATCTCCAGGGAAGGGCTCGCGAGCTACTTCCAGTGGCTCAAGGCCGATTTCGGTTTCAGCGAAGCGCGGGTGAAACCATACACCTCAAATCCGCAGCCCTTCCTCGCCGACAAGCGCAGCGCGATGCAGGGCTATGTGACGTCGGAGCCTTTCGCCATCGAGAAGCAGGCCGGCTTCAAGCCGAAGGTCTTCCTCCTCGCCGACCAGGGCTTCAACAGCTATTCAACGCTGATCGAGACGCGCCGCGACCTGGTTGCGAGAAAGCCCGACCTGGTGCAGCGTTTCGTCGATGCCTCGATCATCGGCTGGATGAACTATCTCTACGGCGACAACAAAGCGGCGAACGCGCTGATCAAGCGGCGGAACCCGGAAATGACCGACGAATTGCTGGCCTATTCGATTGCAAAAATGAAGGAGTACGGCATCGTCGATTCCGGCGATGCGACCACGCTCGGCGTGGGCGCCATGACCGACGCGCGCATGAAGAATTTTTTCGACAAAATGGTGCGCGCGGGCGTGGTCAAGCCGTCGATTGCGCTTGATAAGGCCTACACGCTGCAATTCGTGAACAAGCGAGTGGGCATCGATCTGCGGCCGAAATGATGTGCGGAAGACCATGCGCGCGCTATTGAGCCTTGCCTTTTACCTGCTGCTTGCGGCTTCGGCGTTGGCGCAATCCTTTCCCTCGCGCCCGCTGCGGATGATCGTTCCGGCGCCGCCCGCGGGCATCACCGATCTCTCCGCGCGATTGGTTGGGGAGGGCCTGCGCGCCAAATTCGGTCAGCCGGTCGTCGTCGAGAACAAGTCCGGCGCCAACGGGCTGATCGGCTTGCGCGAGCTGCTCAAAGCGGAGCCCGACGGCTACACGCTGATGGCCGGGACCATGGGCAATTTCGTCCTCGGCTACGCCATGGAGGTGAACCCGCCGTTCG
>DATFQX010000003.1:0-2208 GCA_035263865.1 Xanthobacteraceae bacterium | reverse complement strand
TCAACTTGAGGAAGAGCGCACGGTCAAGACCACGCGGAGCACGGTAGTCGACATCCTCGACACGGGCTTGATAGCGCATTCGCGCAGCTTTGACCCGCGCGTCAAAACGCTTCTGCTGCCTCGTCGTGACCTCATACTCGAGTATGAGGCTGAGCCATTCGGCGTGCTCCAGAGAGCGGACATCGGGTGATTGTTCGAGCGCTCTGAAGCCCTTAGCCATGCCGTGCAGACCGAGGCCGTGGAGAAGCTCGACGATCGGATGGGTCAACATTAGGTGGTCTCCTTCAGTGGAAGTAACCAGGACCGCGGACATTGGCATGGTCGAGTACGCTCGCGCTTTCCGCGGTCGGTGAAGCGCGATCGAGGTTGTTTCTGAGAATGGAGGCGACGCCTTTGTAGCTCAGTGCGCCGATGGCAACGGCGTGGGCTGCGGCGGCCTCGACACGAGCGACGTCGAGACCGCGGAATAGCTTGAGGATACCGAGGCAGACGCGGAAGGCTTGCTCGGGATGCCGTCGACTGGCGAGCAGGGCGATGATGAGCCCCTCGGTATTGGGGCCGATCGAGCGCCCCCAACGTTTAAAGCGCTCGGGCGTCCATTCGGCAACGAACCGATGGTTGCTCGGCATGTGATCTGATTCGGTCACCGCACGACGGCCGGCAGAACGGCGCCGATGAACGGCGACGCGCTTTGCATGGTGGAAGATCTCGATGATGCGGCTGGTGACGCGCACCTCGACCTGTTCTCGGAGTAATGTGTGAGGCACCGAGTAGAAGAAGTGGTCGACTTCGATATGATAGTCGGGCGCGACACGTGCGAGCGACCATTCGGCGTACTCGTATCGAGTGGCCGGCAGGGGGCTGAGCGCGGGTTTTTCGATGCGTGTAAATAGATCCTTGCGGCTGACCCCGACGCGACGCATGACATGACCGTTCATGCGTTCGACCATGGGTTTGATGGCATTGTTGGCTTCATCAAGGGAGAAGAAGGTCTGATTGCGCAGTCGCCCGAGCAGGTAAGTCTGAGCGATCCTCACTCCGGCTTCGACCTTGGCCTTGTCGCGCGCCTTTCGTGGTCGCGCTGGGAGAACTCCGACGTTATAGTGGGCGGCCATCATGCCGTAGGATCGGTTAACCTCGGGATCAAAGAACGATGGCTTGTTGATGCCACTCTTGAGGTTGTCCGGAACCAGCAGCCGCGGGCAACCTCCAAAGAACTCAAACATGCGTACGTGCGATCCGATCCAGTCGGGCAGTGACTGGGTCCAGGTCGCCTCTGCGTAGGCATAGCCGGAAGCGCCCAGCACGGCGACGAAGATCTCCGCCTCGTGGATTTCGCCGCTCTTGGGATCGGCAATCGGGATCTTCTTTCCTGAGTAATCAACAAATATCTTTTCACCGGCCACGTGATTTTGGCGCATGACCGGCGAGAGCCGCCGTTCGAATTCTCTGAAAATGTCACAAAATCTCGAATAACCGTAACCGTCAGGATGGGCCGCCCGATACTCCTCCCACAGCACTGTTAGATTGACGCCCGGGCGTTTGAGCTCGCGAGCCAGCGCCGCACAGTCCGGCTCGATGCGGCGCCGGCGCGAACGCTTGGTTCCACCATGGCTGAATAGCCGCCGCTCCAGTTCCTCCTCGCTCAGATCCGGAGGCAACGGCCACACCAGCTCGGCCGTTTGGGCGCGTTTAAGGTTGTCTTGGATGGTGCTGCGCGCCACTCCAAGCCGGCGCCCGATCTCCCGGGCGCCCAGGCCGTCGTGATGCAGCCGCAGCATCTGCCGCAATTGCCGCATGGTCAGCTCCCTCTTGGCCGGCATTCATGCCCCCTCCTGGTTGATGGCCGAGAGGGCCTGATGCCTGAGTCGCTGACCCGCAGAGCAAACGCCGCTGACGTTAGTGGCGGGTGTCCGGCTTCATTTCGGAATGGTGTCCGGCTTCGCGTCGGAACGGTGTCCGGCTTCGCCCGGAACCGCGTCCGGCATCGCCTCGGAATACCCGTCCGGCTTCAATCGGATTTCGCAACCTAGCAGCTCGAGAGAGTCCCATGGCCTTCAAGTCGAATTGCCCGGTCCCGATGCCAATCTTGAGCGGTTGACACGGCTAGCGAAAGCAGTTCGGAAAAGCTCCTCCTCATCACGCTATTCGTGGCATATCGCTTCTTTCATACTCCGAAGGCGAGCGATGCCGCACAAAGTGGCGCCG
>DATFQX010000002.1:0-2632 GCA_035263865.1 Xanthobacteraceae bacterium | reverse complement strand
GGCTCCTCGGGCCTGCCCTATTCCGTGCCGCCGACGCTACAAGGCGGGCAGAATCTCGGGTTCATGTTTTTGCCGAACTACCGCGCCTGGGTCGTGGCGTTTTCGCTCGCTGTGTGCCTGACGACCTGGTTCGTGATCGAGCGCACGAAGCTCGGTTCCTATCTGCGCGCCGCGACCGAAAACCCCACCCTCGTGCGCGCCTTCGGCATCAACGTGCCGCGCATGATCACGCTCACCTATGGCTTCGGCGTGGCGCTGGCGGCGCTCGCGGGCGTGATGGCGGCCCCGATCTACAACGTGAGCCCACAGATGGGCGCAAATCTCATCATCGTGGTGTTCGCCGTGGTGGTGATCGGCGGCATGGGCTCGATCATGGGCGCAATCGTAACCGGGTTCGGATTGGGCATCATCGAGGGGCTCACCAAGGTGTTCTTTCCCGAGGCATCCAATACGGTGATCTTCATCATCATGGCGATCGTGCTGTTGATCAGGCCCGCCGGCCTGTTTGGAAGGAGCGCGTAGCGTGCAGCGCATCGCGGAGGCGGGCAAGGAAACGGCGGTACGCGCACACAGCGAAGCAATTGCATTCGTTGCGATGGTCTGCGTTCTGATTATCGCGCCGTTCTTTGCCTATCCCGTGTTCCTGATGAAGGCGTTGTGCTTCGCGTTGTTCGCATGCGCCTTCAACCTGCTGATCGGCTATGTCGGACTGTTATCGTTCGGCCACGCGCTGTTCTTCGGCTGGGCAAGCTATATCACCGCCCACGCAGCCAAGGTTTGGGGCTTTCCGCCGGAGCTCGCAATCCTGTCGGGAACCGCGGCCGCTGCCGGCCTCGGCGCGATCGTGGGCGCGCTCGCGATCCGTCGGCAAGGCATCTACTTTGCCATGATCACGCTGGCGCTGGCGCAAATGATGTACTTCTTCGCCATCCAGGCGCCGTTCACGCATGGCGAGGACGGCATTCAGGCGGTGCCGCGCGGAAAGCTGTTCGGGCTCATCGACCTTGCGAACCAGACCAACATGTACGTCACCGTGCTGGTCATCTTTCTCGGCTGCTTCCTGCTGATCTATCGCATCATCAATTCGCCCTTCGGCGAAGTGCTCAAGGCGATACGAGAGAACGAGGCCCGCGCGATCTCACTCGGTTATAGGACCGAGCGCTTCAAGCTCGTCGCTTTCGTACTGTCGGCGACATTCGCGGGAGTGGCAGGCGCAACCAAGGCGCTGGTCTTTCAACTTGCCTCCTTGACCGACGTCGATTGGCCGATGTCGGGCGAAGTCATCCTCATGACGCTGGTGGGCGGACTGGGCACCCTATTCGGGCCGGTCGCGGGTGCCTTCTTCATGGTCACGCTCGAGAACTATCTGACCACGATCGGTCAATGGGTGTTCGTCGTCCAGGGCCTGATTTTTGTCGTCTGCGTGCTGCTGTTCCGCCGCGGGATCGTCGGCGAACTCGCCCAACTCCTGCGCGTCAAGCTGTGAACGGTCCAGATCGACGAACCGCGACGCAGTCGGTGCGAGCGACCTCCAACGCCGCGGTTGCGCCGGTTCCCGCGCCTTGCTAGTCGTCAGCCGTCAACCACCGACCGGCAACCACTTGCGCCGAGTCTGCCCACGACGGGAGCTGGCTCGCTCTGCCCCGACGTGTCGCGTATGGCAGGCAGACGTGACGGCGTGTTTGAGAGAGAAATCATGCGAACCCACGCGCTTCTGACACGTTACGCCTATGCAGCGATGACCTCGATCATGCTGATGGGGCTGGGCACCGCGGCCAACGCCCAAGACCTGCCGTCGTTTATGGCACCCATCGCCGGCCGAACGGCTTCGAGCCCCGCCGAGACGGCGACGAAGAACGTGCTGGCGCTCAATAGCATGATGTTCGAGCTCTACGACGACGCCGCCAGGGTCTTCCAGGCGAACATCCTGAGCAAGCACCCGGTGATCCTCGGCTTGTTCACGGGAGCGGGCGGACGCTTCATCCTTTATCGACCGGGCATGGCGCCGCTCGAGGCGCCCTCGGTGCCCATCGTCTATCAATTGCTCAAATCGGTCGGCCACAGCACGATGGCGCTGACCGAGGTGGTGGGTCCCTATCTCGACAATGCGGAGAATCAATCCTGGCGCAGCTCGATGGCGGCCTATCGCGCCCGCATGAAGGCCGCCCTCGACGGCCTCGACGCCACGGCCATGCCGCCCGACTGGCGCGGCAACAACCGCACCATCCTCGAGAACAACATCGCCTTCATGGACGATTGTCTGGCGAAAGGCACGATCACGCTCGCCGCCCTGCAGGAATTTGCCAGGAAGCAGGGCCCACTGCTCAAGAAGAACATCGCCTGGGCGGCGCAGACCCAGGTCGGGCACTGGATGTCGGTGATCGGCGAGTGGAAGACGATGCTGGGCGCCGACTGGGATAAGACCTACGCCGCCAGTAACACCATCTACGTGGCGCGGCAGAACAACATCCTGTTCAGCGTGCTGGCGCAATACTTCGGGCCGGAAGCCATCAACGAGCGGCTGATGCTGATCGAGACGATCTCGTTCACCTCAACGCCGGACGACATGCTGACGTCGCTCACCCGCATCATCGCAGATCGCTCGGTCGGCGCGCTGTACTTCGGCAACTAC
>DATFQX010000001.1:0-5809 GCA_035263865.1 Xanthobacteraceae bacterium | reverse complement strand
CTGATACCGTCGACATCGATACCGCGCGCGGCAATGTCGGTGGCGACCAGCGTGAGCACGTCCCCCTTGCGAAATGCGGCAAGCACCCGTTCGCGTTGGTTCTGCGACTTGTTGCCGTGGATCGCGTGGGCTGAGATGCCGGCCTTGGCGAGGCCGCGCACCACCTTGTCCGCGCCATGCTTGGTGCGGGTGAATACAAGAGCGCGGTCAATCGATTCGCGCTGCAAAATCTGAGCGAGGACCGCAGGCTTCGCAGCACGATCGACACGGAGGATGCGCTGCTCGACGCGCTCGATCGTTGAGGCGGCCGGCGTCACGGCAACCTTGGCCGGATCGCGCAACATCTGAGCGGCGAGCTCGGCGATGGCACGCGGCATGGTTGCGGAAAACAACAGCGTTTGCCGTTGCGCGGGAAGCTTGGCGACGATTTTTCGGATGTCGTGGATGAAGCCCATGTCGAGCATCCGGTCGGCTTCGTCGAGCACGAGAAATTCCACCTCGCCGAGGCGCAGCGCGTTGCTCGTCACGAGGTCGAGCAGGCGCCCGGGCGTGGCGACGAGTACGTCGACGCCGTTTTGCACCGCGCGCACCTGCGCGCCCATCGACACGCCGCCGATCACCAGCGCGCCGCTGGTGCGGACATGGCGGCCGTAAGCACGGAAGCTATCGAGTATTTGGCCGGACAGCTCGCGTGTCGGGCTCAGCACTAGCACACGGCAGGTCTTGCGCTCCGGGCGCCGCCTATTTGTGAAGAGATGATGCAAGATCGGCACCGCGAATGCCGCGGTCTTGCCGGTGCCGGTTTGCGCAATCCCGATCACGTCGCGGCGCGACAGAACGACGGGAATGGTCTGTGCTTGGATCGGCGTGGGCGTGGCGTATTTCTCTTCGGCGAGCGCGCGCGTGATCGGTTCGGCAAGGCCGAAGTAATGAAAAGAGGTCAATGAACAAACTTTCTATTGTGCGAGACGGCGCGAGCGCAGCGAGGTGCGTCCGCAGCCCCATATCGCGGATGGTGCAAGACACCCCGCGTGATCTGGGCTGTCAGTGAAAGTAAAGGGGCAAGCCAGAAACCGTTTGACGGGGATCCGTACACGCGGCTCGCCAGGACCAGATGAGGTCGCGCCAATCATATGGGGCATAGATGTGCTGGTTTCAAGGCGGCCGGGCTCTGCTTTGCGTTGTAGCCACACACTAAGGACGCGCTCGTTTCGAGGGGTGCTCGCGGTCGTTCGATGCAAGGGATGAATTTTGCTCACGTGCGCATCGTCACAGCTTTCGCAAAGAAGATGGATGTGGGTCATCAGGGCGTTTACGCGTCTTCGACGCGCTTGCCCGCGCATGACTGGCTGGATAAGCGTCTTAACTCAGCGCCAGTGCACTCGATGCCGAGACGTGCGACGGACGTCGCGTGTAGCAATCATGATTGCTGCGATTCGATAATCTTGTTCATGCTCTCGACACAGTCGTAGACCGCGACCTGAAGGATCGGATGCTCTTTCTTGATTCCCAGTCCCGCTTTTTCCGCGGCTTCATAGGTCGCATACGAAGCTTTGGTTTGCCGATCCACCTGCAGGCGAAATCGGCCGCCGTCGGCCCGCTTGTGCTGCGTGACCGGCTCCGGGACGGGCTCCTCCGGTGCAGATGGCATGGTTATGGTCCTGGTCTGTGGTCGTGTCGTCGTCGCCATTTGAGGATCTCCTTCATGTTGTCGCTATCTAGCGTCGCTGTAACCGACGTCTATCGTGTACGCCTTCGATGCGGCAGCGTTTGAACGCGGGCGCGTTCCTTTGTGCTTGCTGCGCAACGCCGCCGCGCCCTCGGTGCGCGGCTCCAACTCCTCGGAGCGCGCAACGCACCAACGTCTTTCGCAGCAAACTCAGAACCTGGGCGGCGGCGCCCGACGGGGCGCACCCTCCCGCCGATTGGGCATGGGGATCAGGCCTTCGCGCTGGGCCAGCTTCCTGGCGGCCTTGCGCGTGCGTCGGACGGCTTCCGCCTTCTCGCGCGTCTTGCGTTCCGACGGTTTTTCATACGCCCTGCGGCGCTTCATCTCGCGAAAAACGCCCTCGCGTTGCAGCTTCTTTTTAAGAACCCTAAGAGCTTGATCGACATTGTTGTCGCGAACGAATACCTGCAAAATTTTTTCCAATCTGTTGTTGGCGCTGGACGCGCGTCAAGCTGTTGATGGAGCTGTCGCGGTCAGCGCATTTTGAGATTGTCCACCGACTCCTTGCCGCGGTTTTCCTCTGTGGCCTCGTCGGTAGGCCGGGAGAAGCGCTCACGAGGCTCCAAGCTCGTCGATTAAGACTCGCGTCCATCAGTGTGCCGGGGCCGGGCCCCCGGCGCATGATCAACGCGAGAGGCCAGTCTCGGCGGGGCTGTGGGCGCCCGCAACGCAAAGAGGGAATAAGTTAATGCAAGCTTGGCATCATCCTGCCATAGGCGCGAATAGCTGTCGGTCCGATCCCCGACTCTGGAAGGCACTGCAAGCGAAACAACGCTGCTTGCCAGCGGACAGGCTCCGCCGCTTTGCAAATGGGCCCGCTGGCTCAGTTCGGGGCTGTGTTCGCCGTCATTCGCGCGACCCAAGGGCGCGTCATGGTGATCGCGGCAGCGGCCTCGCGTGGGGTCGGAAACAGTCCCAGGCGGTGATCGTCGGCCGCGTAAGCCTCGAAGCCGCCTCTCCCAGTGCGTGCTACGATAACGCCGAGGCGGTTTCGTTCCTCGTAAACAGCCGCAAACGGCTCTGATGCAACGGGCATGGCGGGCGCCTCCCGCGATAGCCCCAGGTCGGCAGCAAAACTGACGCCTGGGATTGGTAGTCGTCAATAGCGACGTGGCGTATTAAGGCCTGGGTTCTTGGTCGCCGCACTCAAAACGTCTACTTTGCCGGCGCGCCCGGAAACCCGCCATCAAAAATGGTCGCCGCAGCGAGGCCGGCGGCAAGCTCAATCCATGGAGCTCGTTGCCTCTCGAAGCGGTCATCCCATTTCGAGGTCCCACAGCAAGCGCTGCCAGCGCGCTCCAGGCGTCATTGGGCGGAACCCTTTCGCGCATCCCGAATTGGTTTGGCATGCGGAAGGCGCGGCTCCTTCCGCAGTGCAAAGTAAATGGGAGGAATCTGGCCCCGTCCGCGGCGGGGCCTTTTGTTTGAGCGGGACCGCGCCACAATTGTTGTTGCCGGGAAGCCACACCTGGAATTTCTGGCGCCGCTCACGGGAACCGTGTCCGCCGGTCCGAATTGCGTTGCTGCGGAAGGGGACCCTCTCTTCCGCAATACCCTAAGTAACTTGGCCCCGCTTCGGCGGGGCTTTTTCTTGCAACGTGGGGTCGCGAGGTCGCGTGACCGTCTTCGACGACGGCGCGCGGGCAACGATCAACACACTAGAGCGGGTACCCGTCGCGCGGGTACCCTCCTTCTTGCTCAGGCCTCCCGCGCGGCGGGTACCCGGTGAAAAGGAATGGCATGACGACGTTCTGGCTGACCTTCACAGACCCGGAAGCGATTTCCGACAAACGATTCTTGGGTGTCGTTATCTTCGATATGGAAGAGGGCGGGGGCGAACTTTCCACGGCCGAGATCATCAAGCACGCTTGCGCCCTCGGCCTGAATCCCGGCGGCACCGTTTCAGTCCAGGAAGTTTTTCACATCCCCGATGAGCACAAAAACAAGCTCATCACCGACGATGCATTGCTATTGCGCTTGGGTTCGCGCGGTCGAAAGAACCGGAATCAGCGGTGATGTTGCACAGCTCGACGCGCCTTGAAATTGGTGAAAATCAACATCACAGGGATGATATCCGCGCGGCGGGTATCACCGTCGACATCAGCGGCCAGACGCCAGGGGGTGCGGTATCGCGCAGGTACCCGGAATCGCAGCAATGACGACATTTTGGCTTAGCTTCACAGACCCGGAAGCGACTTCCGACAAAAGGTTCTTGGGTGTCGCTATCTTCGATATGGACGAGAGCGGGGGCGAGCTTTCCATGGCCGAGATCATCAAGCACGCTTGGGCCCTCGGCGTGAATCCCGGCGGCGCTGTTTCCGTCCAAAAAGTTGGCCATGTTCCCGATGAGCATAAAAACAAGCTCATCACCGACGACGCATTGCTATTGCGCCTGGGTTCGCGCGGCCGGAAGAACCCACATTAGCGGTGAACCTGCACTGGTCGTTGTCACGCGACCTCGCCGCGACCTCCCTTTCGGCTTCGAGCAACGCGACGCTTGGGTTAAGCTTATTCGATGACCTCGTCGGGGCCATCGGGAACGAGCGGCAATGACCTCGCCTTAGCGCGCGGCGTGCCGCCGACCGAGGTGGCGTGGCCATCGTCGACCATATCACGACGCCGCGAGCCAGCGCGCGATCTTGGACCAAGTATGTAGGAGGGTGGTTGCTCCCATGAACAGCCCGAGATGCGTACAAGCCACAACCTCCGTGAGGACTTGACGCTCCTTACTACCAACAAGATGTCTGGCGGCCAGCAACTGTTCGGGAGCAACAATCTCGTCGTCGCGGGCCGCAAGCAGGAAAAGTGGGCCTCGTACCTTCGAGAGGTCAATCGGGCGTCCGAGCGCTGCAAAGCGGCCAGTCGCAAGCCGATTGTCCTTATAGAGCCATTGAACGACCTTGAGATAATAGGTGCCGGGGAGATCGATGGGGCGCGCGTACCATTCGCGAAACAGCGAGATCAACCGCGAGCTGTGTGGCGTGCCGATATCTGCTGAAATTTGCAACAGGCCATGAATTGCTTCGGGTTCGAGCGGTGGATGTTTCCAGAGCTGCAGCAGATGCGCGCCGCGAACGCGCCCGTCCCCGAGTTCTACCAATTGTTTGAACACAGAAGTCGGCACATTATGGGCAACCCGAGACAATTCCGATTCGCCTGCATAGATGTCGACCGGCGCCCCTGCGAGAACTAGCCTGCGTACCTTGCTGGGATACCGGGCGGCATAGACGAGCGCCATCCATCCGCCTTGGCACACCCCTATTAGATTGGCGCAGCCGCCCAATTCGTCCACAACAACATTGAGATCGGCAAGATAGCTGTCAATGGAGAAGAGGCGCATTTCGGGGCTCGCCGAGCGCCAATCCGTCACAAATACATTTCTGAGCCCGGCCATTCGCAGCGATGCAACGAGACTATGGTCCGGCGCGAAATCAGTCAGCGTGGCATCATGAAGGGCGAGCGGCGCGCAGATCAGGGTCGCAATATCGTCGCCATCCGATGAGAACTCGCGTAAGCGCATCGAGGGTAATTCGAGCGCAACGCGGTTTGGCGTAGCCCATCCCGGCTCGCGAAGTATGGGGTTCGAAGGGGGCCCAAGAGCTAAATGCGCGAGTTCTTTGGCGAGCGCCGAGACCATCTCGCTCGCCGTCGCCGCGGCGATTGCCGGCCATAAGAAGGGCGTCAAAGGAACCAAGGCGCACCGTCAGTGCAAGCGCCATCATCAAACGGTCGGAACTGCCTCGCGCGCGCGTAGGGGAAGGGCCTCGCGCGCGTGCGCGCACGCGCGCGTAGGGCGAGGGCGCATCATGGCGGTTTCTTCCTGGCAACGTCAGTTGGACGTGGTGCCCGGTTCGGTGTCCTCGAGCTGCGAGAACCGCACCTGTAGAATCTCCCTCATCGTCACCTTGCCGTTGCCGTTTTTTTCGACCAGGACGAGCCGCTGCGCATCGGGGAGGCCGGCAGGAATGACCATTTTCCCACCCGCTTTCAACTGATGGATCAGCGGCGGGGGAATAAGGTCGGGAGCCGCCGTCACGATCACCTTGTCGAACGGAGCGTGCTGGGACCAGCCGTGATAGC